>CAZCJB010000033.1:0-23266 GCA_964498795.1 uncultured Rubrivivax sp.
TTCTTATTGTCAATGCGCGCATCGCCGCGCGCCACCAACAGAATAGCCCGACCATCGGTCAATCGGAAGGCCAACGTCTTGGCAATGCGCCCAGGCTCCACGCCATGGACCTGAGCGGCCAGCGCCACTGTGGCGGTGCTAACCTCAGACTCCAGGATGGTCAGAGTCAGTCCCTGGCTTGCAAAAAACGAGCGGACCGACTCCACGCTCATAGACGAGCGCCTGCGGCTTCAAACTCCTCCACCGTCAACTCAACCAGGCCTCGGCTCTCGGGGTCGAGTCGACCCACTTCTTCAAAGGCAGGGTGATCGGGCATGATGGGCTTGGACACTCCTCCCACCAAGGCCATGCGAGGAAAGATGCAGGGGACGGAGGTCTGTGCCCTGGCGTGGGCCAAACAGGCGTCCGCCGTGGGGAAATCTTTGATGGATTCCAAAGTTCGGCCGGTGGCATGCACCAATTTGATGCCCGAGTCGGGCAAGAGTGCATCCATGGGGCGGACCCAGCGGTGCTCCATGGTTTCAACGCTGTCGTGCAGCGCCTGCTGCCCGTCAAAGGCTTTGACCGCAAAAAACCTGGCATTGAAGCGCTTGGGCAATGCCGCTGGCGTCAACCAATGGCTGAAGTAGGCCAACTGGTCCACCGCCAAATGAAGATCCCAGCGCTCACACACATCGCGCAACCCTTGCGCCCCCTGATGCAGGGCTTGGCGCAAGGCCGTCAGCTCATCGACTGGCATGCCTTGCAAATTCAATGGGCTTCCGTCATTGCGATAGGCGAAGAGCAGCCCGGCTTCCTCAAAGCATTCTCGGATCCCGCACACATAGTGCGCCAGCCCGTCGCCGTCCACCGCAAGTCTTTTCCGAGCTTGTGCCTCGTCACCACCTTGACATCGGGCGGCCATCTCACGATCTTGCGGATCGAGAGTGCCGCCAGGGAACACAAAGGCCCCACTGCTTCGATCGCCTTGCCGCTCCGCACGACGAACCATGAGCACTTCGAGGCCATGAGTGCCATCTCTGAGCACCAGCATGGTAGAGGCAAGACGCAAGGTGCTTGGGCCGGAAGGGTTCGAGGTGTCCATGAAGCCCGTATTATCCTCGCCCTCCCCGGGGAGGCTTCAGCGCCGACGAGACGCTTCAGTGGCCAGGCTTGGAAGCAGGAGCATGCGCATCCTTGTGCTCGTCCTTGTGCTCGTCCTTGTGAGGGTCTTCAGACGCTTCTTTGTGGGTGTCGTGGGTGTCGTGGGGGTCATCGTGACCCATGTATTTATAGACCGACCATCCGCCCAAGGCTGCGCCTGCGACGAGTATCAGAGCCAGGGCAGCCCATTTGAGATTCCCGGGTAACCCGAGGGCCACCAGCTGTTGCCTGTCTTTCAGACTTGAAGCCGCGACTCCTGCGGCCGTGTGGAAAGCGCTCTTGCTTGCTTTGGCGGATTCCTTCGGTCCGGATGACAACGCCGCCAGGGCATCGGCCACCGCGGCCGCTTGGGCTTCGAGCTCTTTCTTGCTCTGAGCCAGGTCCTCCTCGGGTACGGCCGAGCCACATTGCCGGCAAAACGCGGCCGTGGCAGGCATGGAGGCACCGCAATTCATGCAAAACACTGACTTCAACACGTCCAACCTCTATGTGTCATGAGCCTTAAGGTGATGATCTCGATGCGTTCTAACGCTTGCGCGTCTTCAGGCGCCGCTCCAATTGCTCCACATGCGCGTAGGCGGCATTCGCAGCTTGTCGAGCCCGATCTATCCTGAGCGCCACGCGGTCTGATGACCAGGGCGAACGCTGGAAGCAGCGCTGCAGGGGGTGCGGCAGATCTTCTCCACACGTGTGGCATTTCGTTGCAAGTGGCGGCTCAGGCTCGGGCTCAGACTGCAATGTCGGTGAAGGATCGGGCACCGGCTCCGGCGCACGGCTCGGTGCGTCCGCCCCTTGAAGGGCGGGTGCGCCAAGTTCAGGCTCCCGTCGCGCGCCTTCTTGTGAAACTGGCGAAGGCGTCTGCGCAGCCGGGGCCGGCACCTCCATGGCGGTCACTTTGGGCAAGGGATAGAACGAATTCGGAACAGGCTCAACTTGCGACACGCCGCAATGCCGACAGTACTTGGCCGCCGGTGGTAGAGGCGTCGCACACTGAACACAAAGAACTCGATCGGAGGTCATCAGCACCCAAGCCGAAAAATCAATGGGGTGAAATTCGGCACGAAAAGGAAAAACTTGAGCGCACCCTGGTCATCGAACCATGCCTCCCGCACTGAGCCGCTTGTGCACCAACCGCAGTGCGGCTCCTGTCAAATTGGTAAGCATGAAATACACCACCGCCACCGCCAGGTAGACCTCGAGGGACCGATAAGACACGCTGATGATCTTTTGGCCTTCGTGCATCAGGTCGGTGATGGTCAACAAAGACACCAGTGACGAGTTTTTGATGAGGGCGATGAATTCATTGCTCAAGGGGGCAATCATCCGTACCACCGCCTGTGGCACGATGACCAATTTCATGCTCATGCCATAAGACATGCCCAGTGAACGCGCAGCCTCCAGCTGCCCTCGGTCCACCGACTCGACCGCTCCTCGGACCACTTCGGAAATGTAGGCACCGCTGTAAATGCCCATGCCCACCACGCCACAAAACAGGGCAGGCAAATTGATGCCGAAGTGCGGCAGCCCAAAAAACCAGATGAACAGCTGCACCAGCAACGGCGTGCCGCGAATGAAGGCCACGTAGGCCGAACACACCGTGCGAACCGCAGGTCGGGCCCCCGACAGGCGCCCGAGGCCTACAACCATGCCAATGGCGCATCCCAGCACCACGGCCAAGGCGGTGACTTCCACCGTCACCCAGGCTCCGTGGGCCAGTTCACGCCAGCCCGCAAAGACGGGCGAAAAGTCCAGATCCATTCAGACCTGAACCTCAGAGGTACTTGTCCACCAGCTTTTGGTAGGTGCCATCGGCTTTGAGCTTTTTCAGCGCGTCGTTGAACTGCTTGACCAACTCAGGCTGCTCCTTGGCAATGGCAAAACCATACTCTTCCACGGTCAGTTGCTTCTCCACCACCTGCAAGGTGCCTCGCGTGCGGGCATAGACCTTGGCCGCTGGCTTGCCGGTGACGGCAGCGTCCGCACGCCCCACTTCCACCAGCTGAAACATTTCTTGGTTCTTCTCGACCTCGATACGCTCAGCCCCAGGGATGTTGTCTTTGAGGAAGCCCACCGACTTGGTGCCCACCTGCACGGTGACCTTTTTGCCCTTGAGGTCGTCGGCACTCTGGATCCGTGTGTCCCCCTTGCGGGTCATGATGACCAACCCCCCCGGGTAGTACGGGTCTGAAAAAGCCACGACCTTCTTGCGTTCGTCCGTGATGTAGATGGCCGAGGCCGCCACATCAAAGCGCTTGGACAAGATGCCAGGGATCAAACCCTTGAAATCAATTTCCGTCCATTCGATCTTCTTGTTGAGCACTTTGCCGATGGCCTCGATCAGCTCCACATCAAAGCCAACGCGCTTGCCGTTTTCGGTGTATTCGAAGGGTGGGAAGGTCGCGTCTGTGGCCACACGAATTGCGTCTTGCGCATGGGCAGCACCTGCAGCAGCCAGCACCCACATGGCGGCCCAGGACAAAAGTTGACGGCGAGAAAACATCGGTGGCTCCTTGGAGAAGATTCGACATGACGAAGCCCTATTGGCCCCGTCGGAGCCGTGATTATTGGGGATAACCCATCGAGACCTTCAAGGGGTAAATCCTCAATCGGGACCGACCCAGCCTGCCTGCAGCCAATGCCAGCGCCCGGTGATGATGGGCCAGGCGATGAGATGGGTGGGTGTGGAGGCGGGCAGGACACGGTCTGTGCCATGGTCCAGCCATTCACCGTATCCCTCGACTGAGGCCAACAAGCGCTCGTGGGGGAACGCGGACCCGGCCAGCACACGCTCTTGCGTCTGCCAACACGATGCAGTGGACCAATTCGGAGTTCCTGGTCCGGAATACCGATCGTGCACACTGCCCCACACGCGACCCTTCAACGCGACATGGAGGCCTCGAAGTCGCTTCTCGGTGACTTGCAGGTCACCCGTGTACATCGAATCCAGACCCAAAAAATTGTCGAACAAAACGCAAGCGTTCGGATCCCAGGCCAACACCTCTGGCAAGGTCTGATGAGCGTCTCCACACCAAAAGGTCATCGAGGTGCGTCCAGCGCCCAGGACACGCCGGTGGTTCCATCTGAACAGACGGCCGGCCCAGGGGTCCAGGTCCACCAAAAGCACCCGCTGGAATTGGCCCAGAAAGGCTTCGGACATCATCCAGCCCGCACTGCCCCCTAAAAGAATCAGCGAGGGCGAAGAACGCGCGACGTGACCAAGGCGGGTCGACTGCAGATCCAAAGACATGAGCCACTGCGCCACACGCTGACGCGTCTGGCTCCACCGTGCATGGGCACGCCAAGCCCGCCAATGCCAGCTGGGATCAAACGCGGCAGGCATGGAGTGGCACCAGACCTTTCATCCGCAAATTGAGGCCACCGGCACATGACGTCGCGCTTGCCACCAGTCGTAGACCCACATACCCAACAACATTGACAAGGTAAATACCAATGCTTGAGGCAAGCCAGCGCCCAAGGCCACCACCGCCGGTCCGGGACAGAATCCACCCAAGCCCCATCCAATGCCAAACAACGCGCCGCCTGCCATCAAAGACCGATCCACCGCGATGGAGGCTGGCGTCTCAAAGGGCTGCCCCACCCAACTGACCGCCCGCTTCTTGGTGGCGGCGAATGCAATGACACCCACAGCAATGGCGCCGGCCATCACCAGCGCCAAACTCGGATCCCAACGGCCGAAGAGGTCCAAGAACCCCTGGACCTTGGAGGGATCGGTCATGCCGGCGGCGATGAGGCCCAGGCCAAAGATCAATCCGCTGATCAGCGACAACACGTCCTTCATGGCAGCTCCTTAAAACGCGTGTCGCAAGTGGAACACTGTGACGAAGCCGAATGTCATAAAGATCAGCACATTGACCAACGACCGCCAAGAAAGCCGACTCAGCCCGCACACCCCGTGCCCACTGGTACAGCCATTGCCCATGCGTGAGCCCACGCCGACCAGCAACCCCGCCACGACCAACAGGGGCGCAGAGGCATCGACAGTGGTCGTTGGCAAGGGCGAAAATAATTGCCACACCCAAGGTGCCACCAACAACCCGGCCAAAAACAACAACCGCTGGCGCTCAGCCACCCAGGACGTTCGCTCTCGCAGTGCGCGCAAAGGCCCCGCGATCAATGAAGCAATGCCAGCGATGCGGCCCGTACCCAACCACAAGAGGGCCGTTGCGGCGCCAATCAGCAGCCCACCGAGCAGCGATCGTTCTGGCGTGAAAAGATCCCAAGCGATGGTCATAAAGTGGAATTCCTATGGTGAATGAGGAAAAGTCATTGCACCCAATCCTCGCAGCGTGTGTGCGTAGAGGGCCAAAGAGGTGCTGACGCTTTGCAAGCGCCATTGCAGCGTGTCCACAAAAAACGCGTCTTTGACTTGCCCTCGAATGACATCGCCTTGCTTGGATGAAGGCAGGCCTCGTTGATGCAGCCAATGGTCGCCTATGAGCGCGGCCAGTACTTGTTGAGGAGTTTGCGTACCCACCTCGAGCGCTGCGGACACCACCAAGGCTCGAGGGCACCAGCGCATGAAGGCCATGCGAACATTGCCATCGATGACCTCTGATTCAGACTCTCCCAAATCTGTGGTGGTCATATCGGTGCCCCACCATCGTTTGGCCAAGGAGTGGGCCGGTGAATCAACGGCATGACGGCAGATGATTTCAGTGTGTCCCAAAGGTCCGAGTCCGGTATGGTGATCCAACACCGCCACCACCCGGGCAACTTGAAGATGTTGTTCGGCCTCTCGCTGCAACACCTCGCATGACCAACTGGTGTGCTGACCACCGAAGAACAAGCCATTGGGATGTGTGTACTGTCCGCCCGTGATCGCACGCGTCGCAGCTCGCGTGCCCAACCGAGCCATCAAGCTTTTTAGACCTTCAAAGATGGCGCTGACTTGTAAGCTGTCCCATCGGGTGGGCAGCAGCAGGTCATGCACTTTTTCGTAATCAGGGTTGATGGGGTGTGGCGCAGTCGGATCGACGGCGTTGCGATTGACATCAATGTGTTCATGGTCGACCCGGCGCAACCAAGAAAAGCCATAGGGATTGACAGCGTGCACCCAAAATATGGCGCAATCAGATGGCAAGTTCGTGGCCTGTCCTGTTGCCTGCTCAAGCCAGGCCGCCTGGCAGGCGCTGCCGCAGATGCCCTCCACGCCATGCGTCCCGCTCAGACTCACCATCACTTTGGACGCGTCCCGTGGCCCCATCCAGGCAAAGTCCATCAATAGCGGCTCGCCGCGCAACCCCAAACGCGGATGCGCCACGTTCCATGTTTCAGCGCCGACACCTTGCGCCGCTCGGACAAACCGAGCACGCGCATCCGTGTAATCGGTCAGGAACAAGGGGTCTGACAGCACACTCATTCCGGCTTGATGCGCGCCGTGACAGTCCGATAACGAGCCTGCTCCGCCGCGAGAAAAGCCGTGGCTTGTGCAGGATTCATCAATGACGGCAATTCGGCCGCTAGCTGTACTCGAGCTGCCTTCATGGCAGGCAGCATCTGCACCTGGTTGATGGCGGCCGAAAGGCGATTCAGCACCGCACTGGGCGTGCCCTTAGGGGCAAACATCAACGCCCACACGCTCATTTCCACATCTTTGAGGCTCTTGGACTCAGCAAAGGTGGCAACGTCCTTCAAGACCTCCACGCGCTGAGGCGAAGAGATACCCAGCGCTTTGATGCGCTTGGCAGCCAACATGCCCGCCGCATTGGTCGCCGTTGAAATGGCAATATCGAGCTGGCCTCCAATCACATCATTGAGCAACTGCTGCCCCCCTCGGTAAGGGATGTGCACCACAAATACGCCTGCCTTCTCTTTGAGGGCCTCACCCATGACGTGAGCGAAGGATCCGATGCCTGCCGATCCGTAGCTGAATCTGCCTGGGTTCTTTCGAAGCAGTTCTATCAACTCATCCACGTTTTGGGCCGGAAAGTTCGGACGCACGGTCAGCACGATCGGAGAACTGCCCACCAGGGCCAGAGGCTGCAAGTCATCGGGTTTGTATCCAGCCGCTGGATTGATCATCGGTACCAACAACGCTTCACTCATGCCACCGTACAACAGGGTATGGCCGTCCGCGGGCGACTGGATGAGCTTTTTCATGGCCAAAGCACCGCCGGCGCCCGGCACGTTCTCGACCACCACCGTTTGGCCCAACAATTGGCTCAGCTCAGGCGCCAGCATGCGAGCACCGATGTCTGCAGATCCACCGGGGGTGTAAGGCACGATGAGCGAAATTGCACGCTTGGGAGCCCACTCTTGCGCCCAAACTGGCGTACTCAGCGCAGCGGCTGTGCTCATCAACCAACGCCGACGTGTCTGGTGCCCAGCGAATTCGTCCAAAGATTTGCAACGGACGGCCATGAGGGACTCCTTGAAAAGCTAGCAGCGAAGATTCTATGCCGCACTCCCTTAAACTTCGTACCGACCAACCCGGAGAGACAAGCCCATGGCATCTACAAAATCACAACATCACGCAGTTCGGCTGTTGGCGACATGGGCCGCAGCCCTGGCATGTTCGGTGGGCAGCCTGGCCTGGGCGCAGTCTGGGGCACCGGGAACCGTCAATGCCCTGTGCAGCACGGACCAAGCCTGGTGCGAACTCGCGGCCTCGGAGTTTCAAAAGGCGACCGGGGTGCGGGTATTGCAGACTCGCAAGCCCACCGGTGAAGCGCTGGCTCAGCTGCGAGCCGAAGCGGCCAACCCCAAGACCGACTTGTGGTGGGGCGGCACCGGTGATCCTTATTTGCAGGCCGCTGAGTCCGGGCTGCTGGCCCCTTACCGACCCGATTACATCAACGACCTGCACGCCTGGTCTGTGCGGCAATACGCCATGTCACAGAATTTGGTCGGCGGTTTCTACACGAGTGCGATCGGCTTCGGATGGAACACCGAGGTGCTCAAAAAGAAGAAGCTGCCTGAGCCCAAATGCTGGTCTGACATGGTCAAGCCCATTTACAAAGGAGAGATTGAAATTTCCCACCCGGCCTCGAGCGGCACGGCGTACACCATCTTGGCGGGTTTGGTGCAACTGATGGGTGAAAACGCGGCCTTCGACTACATGAAGGCCTTGCACAAAAACGTCACCCAATACACGCGCAGCGGCACCGCGCAGGCGCCCAATGTGGGCAAGGGTGAGGTCGCCATGGGCATCAGCTTCATCTTCGGCTTCGAGGCCTGGCGGCACAACAAGTACCCCGTGGCCTCCGCGGCACCCTGCGAAGGCACCAGCTACGAAATTGGGGGTATCGCCATGGTCAAAGGCGCACGCAACCCGGAAGCTGCCAAACGTTACTACGACTGGCTGATGAGCCCCGCGGGTCAATCGATCGGCGCCAAAGCCAACAGCCTGCAGTCACCCGCCAACCGCACCTTCACGCCTGACCCTCGCATCCCCAAGATGGACTCCGTGCGGCTGATCAAATACGACTTCGAGAAGTACGGCAAGGCGGCGGAGCGCAAGCGACTCTTGGACCGCTGGCAAAAAGAGGTGGAATCATTGCCCCGTTGACATGGCTCGTCTTGACGCTCGCTCACTTGGCGTGGTGGTCATGGGCCTGGGGTTTATCACCTCCGCTTGGTCTGACCGCTGTGAAGACCTGCTGAAGCTGGATGGTCTGCTCAGCCGAGCCGCCAGAGAGTGCCCTTTCAGCTTTTACAGCTTCCGTTTTCGCCAAGATGCACAGCTGTGCGCCGACAAGGTGGGAGAAAAGATCGCCAAGCCCTTGATCGTCAAAGGTCAGCAGGCCTTTGACGCGCGAGCGCGCGAGATGGGCAAAGAAGGGCTGTGCCGCAAGCTCTTGGGTGATTTCCCGATGACCGTCAAACCCTGATCGACGAGCAAGGGTTTGCGCGATCCTCAGTGGTTGTCTTTGGGCACGAAGGCCCCGCGCTTACCCACCAAAAAGTCCAAGTCGCATCCCTCATCGGCCTGCAGCACGTGGTCGACATAGAGCTTCCAGTAGCCACTGGACAGCGGCGGCGAGGGAGCGGTCCAGGCCGCACGGCGTCGTTCCAGTTCGGCGTCATCCACATGCAGGTGGAGCTTGCGCGCCGGGACGTCCAAGGTGATCAGATCTCCGTTTCTCACCAAGGCCAAATTCCCCCCTGCAGCGGCCTCAGGCGTGGTGTGCAGCACCACCGTGCCATAGGCCGTTCCACTCATGCGGGCATCGCTGATGCGCACCATGTCGGTCACACCCTTGCGCAAGACCTTGGGGGGCAGCGGCATATTGCCTACCTCGGCCATCCCGGGGTAGCCCTTGGGGCCACAGTTTTTCAGCACCAGGATGCAGGTCTCGTCGACATCGAGGGCCTCATCTTCGATGCGCCGATGAAAGTCCACGCTGTCTTCGAACACCACAGCCCGCCCGGTGTGCTGCATGAGCGACGGTGTGGCCGCACTGGGCTTGATGACCGCACCCCGCGGGGCCAGGTTGCCACGCAATACCGCGATGCCCGCCTTGTCTTTGAAAGGCTCGGCCAAGGGCTTGATGACCTCGGTGTTGTAGTTGTGTGCGTCAGCAAGGTTCTCGGCCACTGAACGTCCACTGGCCGTGACATGACCCATGTGCAAGAACTCGGAGATCTCTTTCATGAGCGCAGGCAAGCCCCCGGCATAGCAAAAGTCTTCCATCAAATGCTGGCCCGAGGGTTGGAGATTGAGCAGGCAGGGCATGTCACTGCCCAAGCGCTCAAAGTCATCGATGGTGAGTTTCACGCCGACCCGACCCGCAATGGCGATCAGGTGGATCACCGCATTCGTGCTGCCACCGATGGCAGCCAGGGTGCGGATGGCGTTTTCAAACGCCTCCCGCACCAAGATGCTGGAGAGCTTTTGATCTTGATGCACCATCTCCACAATGCGGCGCCCGGCCATGCGAGCCAATACATTGCGGCGTCCATCGACGGCGGGGTAAGCAGCGTTGCCCGGAAGGCCCACACCCAAAGCCTCCACCATGCTGGCCATGGTGCTCGCCGTGCCCATGGTCATGCAGTGGCCATGGCTGCGATGCATGCAGCTCTCGGCCTCCAAGAAGTCTTGCAGCTTGAGCGTGCCAGCCCTCACCTGCTCGCTCATGCTCCACACCCCCGTGCCGGAGCCCAGTTCTTGGCCACGCCATTTGCCGTTGAGCATAGGGCCGCCCGACACACCGATGGTGGGCAGGTCAACACTGGCCGCGCCCATCAGCAAGCTGGGCGTGGTTTTGTCGCAGCCCATGAGCAAGACCACCCCATCGATGGGATTGCCTCGAATGCTCTCCTCCACGTCCATGCTGGCCAAATTGCGATAAAGCATGGCGGTCGGGCGCAACATGGTTTCGCCCAGTGACATGACAGGAAATTCCAACGGAAATCCACCCGCCTCGTAAACGCCGATTTTGACCTGTTCCGCCAGGGTGCGGAAATGTGAATTGCAAGGGGTCAGTTCACTGAAGGTGTTGCAAATGCCAATGACGGGCCGACCATCGAATTGATCGTGGGGAACCCCTTTACCCTTCATCCAACTGCGATAGACAAAGCCGTCGCGGTCCTGTCGTCCAAACCATTGCTGGCTTCGCAGTGCTGATCCCTTCTTCTTGCTCTGTTCACTCATGGCGTGCGCGCCTCATTCCTTCACGGACCCTGTCATGCCCGACACGTAATGCTCAACAAAAAACGAATACACGAACGCCACGGGCAAAGAGCCCAGCAAGGCACCCGCCATCAATGGGCCCCAGTGGTACACGTCACCTTCCACCAGCTCGGTGATGACGCCTACGGGTACGGTCTTGACTTCAGACGACGACACAAAGGTCAAGGCATAAATGAACTCGTTCCAAGACAGCGTGAACGCAAAAATCCCCGCAGAGATCAATCCGGGCACGGCCAGGGGCAAGATGATCTTCACCAAGATCTGCCAACGCGTGGCGCCGTCGATCAAGGCGCACTCCTCCAGCTCGAAGGGGATGGATCTGAAATACCCCATCAGCAACCAAGTGCAAAACGGGATCAAGAACGTCGGATAGGTCAAGATCAAAGCCCAACGGGTGTCAAACAAGCCCAGCTTGAAGACGATGCTGGCCAAGGGAATGAACAAGATCGACGGTGGCACCAGGTAGGCCAGAAAGATGGCCGCACCTGTGGGCTTGGCCCCCGTAAAACGCAGGCGCTCGATGGCATAAGCCGCGAGGACTGAAGCGGCCAAAGACATGGCGGTGGCGACGACGGAGACCAGCACCGTGTTCCACAACCAATCGGGGTAGGCCGTTTGGAATATCAGCTTTTCGAAGTGCGCCCAGGTGGGCTTGAGTATCCAAAACGGGTTGCCATCTCGGGCGAGCAATTCCTCATTGGGCTTCAACGAGGTCATCACCATCCAATAAAACGGGAAGAGCAAAACCACCATGAACACGCCCAGGGGAATGTAGGTGGTCACCCAACGCCGAGGCAAGGACTGTAGATAGTCCATGCCCACCACGTCATCGCGCGCAGACACTGGCGTCGCGCTCACTTGTCGCTCCCCTGCTGCCAGGCGCGGCGCTGCAGGCCAAAATAGCTCACCATGATCGCCGCCAACAAGAACGGCACCATCAAAGTGGCCAAGGCAGCGCCCTCTCCCAACGCGCCGCCCGAAATGGCGCGTTGGAACGCCAAGGTGGCCATGAGGTGGGTGGAATTGAGAGGGCCGCCACGCGTGAGCACATAAATCAACTGGAAATCAGTGAATGTGAACAGCACCGAAAAGGTCATCACCACCGCGATGATGGGCGACAACAAGGGCATGGTCACATGGCGGAACTGCTGCCACGGCGTGGCCCCATCAATGGCCGAGGCCTCGTAATACGACGGTGAAATGGTCTGCAAACCCGCCAGAAGCGAGATGGCCACAAAGGGCACACCGCGCCACACATTGGCCACAATGGTGGACCAGCGTGCATTCCACGGGTCCCCTAGAAAATCGATATATCGGTCGATCAATCCCAACCGTTGCAAAGCCCAACTGATGACCGAGAACTGCGAGTCGTAAATCCACCAAAACGCAATGGCTGACAACGCGGTGGGCACGATCCAGGGCAACAACACCACGGCGCGGAAAAACGACTTGAAAGGCAAGTTGCGGTTGAGCAGCAGCGCCAACCACAGCCCCAAGGCAAACTTCAACACGCTGGCCACGATCGTGTAGACCAGCGTGTTGAACAGCGCCAAGCGAGTGACGCTGTCTCCGATCAGGAAGCTGAAGTTTTCAAGGCCGACCCATTCTCCGCCGCGCCCCACCTTGGCGTCGGTGAAACCGAGCCAGGTGCCTAACCCCAAGGGGTAGGTGAGAAACAGCAAAAGCAGCACGGCAGCGGGCAGCATAAAAATAATGCCCAGCGCATTGCGGTTGTTTTGCAGTTTCTCCAAGACGCTCATGGGTCAGACTTGAAGCTTGCCTTAGACCTTGTAGTAGCGCTCCGCCCGCTTTTGCGCGCGCTCTGCGGCCTCTTTGGGCGACTTGGAACCACTCACGGCCTCCGCCACCATGTTCACCACAATGAAGTCCGCCCCTGCACCGGCCGAGGCATAGCCGAGCTTACCCGCGTAGCCGGCAGGACGCATGTTCTTCACACCGTCACGATAGGGCGTGTGCTTGGGGTCTGACGTCCAGATGCTGGCCTTTTCATAGGCGCGCAGCGGTTGTGCAATGTAGCCGCCGGCCCCATTGATCCAGCCCTCGAATTGCTCTTGCTCCATCATGAATCGCAAGAACTCCTTGGCCGCCTGCGGGTACTTGGTGTACTTCATGATCATCTGGTTGAAGAACAGATGCGATTCGGTGGGCATACCCACGGGGCCCACTGGGAAGGCAGCGTGGTTGATGTCCGCAGCCATTTCTTTGACCCTGGGGTCGGTGGAGTTTTTGGCGGCGTAATAGATCGAAATGCCATTGTTGGTGCAGCTGACCTGACCATCCAGGAACGCCTTATTGTTGTTGGGGTCCAACCACGACAAGGTGCCAGGAATGAAGGTGGAGTACAGCTCCCGGCCGTATTCAAGCGCCTTCATGGTCTCTGGGCTGTCAATAACGACCTTGTTGTTCTTGTCCACCAACATCGCGCCATGGGACCAGATCAACCAGTTGCACCACAGTCCGTCACCGGTGGCATTTCCCAGCGCCATACCTCCTGGAGTACCCTTGTCCTTGAGCGCCTTGAACATGCGCAAGAACTCGTCCGTGGTCTTGGGGAAGGCATTGAAGCCCGCGGCCTTCAAGTGGCTCTCGCGGTAGACCATGTACGAACCGGCCGCACCCAAAGCCAAGCCGATCCATTTCTTGCCATCTGGGCGCAAGTAAGCTTCACACGCGGGATACCAGCCACCGTACTTCTTGCCCAGGTATTCGGCCAAGTCGGTCACATCCAACAGCTTCTCAGGGTAGAGGTTGGCATCGTCGTTGGTGGACAAAATGATGTCAGGCCCTGCACCTGTGTTAGCCGCCACGGCAGCTTTGGGTCGAACGTCTTCCCAGCCCTCGTTGTCCACCCGGACTTCAATGCCGGTCTTCTCGGTGAATTTTTTGACGTTGGCCATGTAGGCGTCAATGTCACCTTGGACAAATCGGCTCCAGCGCAGCACGCGCAACTTGGCACCCTTCTCAGGCTTGAAGCTCAGGTTGGATTGCGCATGCACGGCAGGCGCGAACAGGGCCGAGGCCCCTAGCCCACCACCCAAAGTGGTGCTGGCGGCCACGCCAGCGGTGCCTTCCAAAAAGCGTCTGCGATTGAACGAGTTCATGATCAGCGATCTCCTCTTGTTGCTGTTGAAAAGCGCTCAAAGGCGCGGGGTCTCAGGCCACCAGGCGTTGCCCGCTTTGGGCATCAAACACATGGCATTGGGTGGTTTCGGGGCGCAGCGCAATGTGGCTGCCTGGCACAAACTGGTGACGCTCTCTGAACACCACGGACATCTCGGTGCCATGGTGCCGGCAGGCCACAAAGGTGTCGGCCCCCGTGGGCTCAAGCGTCACCACATCCACCACGATGTCTCCCTCTTGGGCTGGCTCGGTGGCAGGGGCCAACATCAAGTGCTCAGGCCGAACCCCAAACACCACGGCTTGCCCCTCATCACCTCCGACCTCGGCAGGCAGTTTCACGCGGGCGCCACTGCGCAGCATCACTGCCGCATGCCCGTCACGGCGTGTGATCAGACCCGGCAAGAAATTCATGGCCGGTGATCCGATGAACCCCGCGACAAACTGGTTTGCGGGGCGGTCATATAACTCCAACGGTGCCCCGGTTTGCTCCACCCTGCCATCTCGCATGACCACGATTTGGTCGCCCATGGTCATGGCCTCAATCTGGTCATGGGTCACATAAATCGAGGTCGTTTTCAGACGTTGATGGAGCTCTTTGAGCTCAGTGCGCATGGCCACACGCAACTTGGCATCGAGGTTGGACAAGGGCTCGTCGTACAAGAACACCTGGGGGTTGCGCACGATGGCGCGCCCCATCGCCACGCGTTGCCGTTGACCCCCTGACAATTGCCGAGGGAATCGATCCAACAATTGATCCAACCCGAGAATCTGCGCCGCCTTGGCCACCTGAGCCTCGATGCTGGAGGCCGACTGCTTGGCCAACATCAGAGAAAAAGCCATGTTCTCGCGCACCGTCATGTGCGGGTACAACGCGTAGTTTTGAAACACCATGGCGATGTCACGCTGTTTGGGCTGCAGGTCGTTGACCACGCGGTCGCCAATCAGGATGTCACCATCGCTGACATGCTCCAACCCGGCGATCATGCGCAAGAGGGTTGACTTGCCGCACCCCGATGGGCCGACCAAGACCGTGAAAGACCCATCCGCGATATCGATATCCACCCCATGAAGGACTTCCACATCGCCAAAGCGCTTGCGGGCTGCACGAATCTTCACCTGGGCCATGAACGGGAGTCTCCTCACACCGCGCGTGTTTACAACATGCGGTTGTAAGCGGGCGATCGGTTCAGTGTCAATCGAGGGTAAGCCCCTAATTCGGGAGTCCATCACGAAGCCTCGGCATCGTTGGCAGCATCGTTGGACACCCGCCTAGAATCAGAACAGCTTGATTTGAGGGAGCTATCACCTTGAACATCTTGATCACCGGCGGCGCCGGATTCGTGGGCGCGCACCTGGCCCAACGGCTGTTGGACCTGGGCGAGCTCCAGGGTCGCACGCTGTCACGACTGGTCCTGACCGACCAAATGCCACCTCCCGCCTCTTTGGCCCACCATCCCCTGGTGCGGTTTCACCAAGCTCCTTTGCTGCAGGCCTGCGATGCCCTGCAACCGGGTGGGGTCATGGCGGGTCCTGATGATTTTGATGTGGTGTTTCACTTGGCATCTGCCGTCTCAGGGGAATGTGAGTTGGACTTTGACCTGGGCCTGCGGTCGAACTTGGACAGCACACGGGCCTTGCTGGACGCCCTGCGGATGCGGGTTCGAGCAGGCGGCAAGGTGCCCACCGTGGTGTTTTCCAGCTCGATTGCGGTCTTCGGACCCGACCCTGCGTACCCGTTCCCTGAGTTGGTGGGAGACGCCACGTTGCCGACCCCACAAACCAGCTATGGCGCGCAAAAGTTAATTTGCGAGCACTTGATCGCCGACTACACCCGCAAAGGCTTCATCGATGGCCGCTCGGCACGGCTGGTCACGGTCACCGTGCGGCCAGGTCGCCCCAACGGGGCGGCGAGTTCTTTTTTCAGCGGCATCATCCGTGAGCCCCTCGCGGGCGAAGAGGCCTTGCTGCCCGTGAACCCTCAAGTGCGACACCCGGTCGCCACCGTGCACTCCATGGTGCGGGGGCTCATTGCCGTGGCGCAAGCCAGTCGCGATCAATTTGTGGGTCGCTCGGCCATCACCTTGCCAGGACTGAACGTGAGCGTGCAAGAGATGCTGGATGCGCTTGAAAAAGTGGCTGGACCCAAGGTGCGTGCGCGGGTCCGCATGGTGGGCGACGAACGCATTGCACAAATTGTGGCCAACTGGCCCCGTGGCGTGGTCACTCCTCGCGCTCAAGCGCTGGGCCTGACGGCCGAACCCAATTTTGAAGCCGTGATCCGGCAGTACATCCGCGACTGCGAGCTTCACAACCCCCACGCCTTGAAAGGATTGGACGCGTGAACCAAATCAACCTGAACGGGCGCATCGCCCTGGTCACTGGCGGCGCACAGGGCATCGGCTACGCCATCTGTGAGCGCTTGTTGCAATCGGGAGCGTCCGTGGTGATCTGGGACATTGACGCCCCGCAGATGACCCGAGCCGTGGAATCCCTGAACGCCAAGGCGCCGGGCCGTGCGAGCGCTCAGGAGGTGGAACTCACGGACGATGCGGCGGTGGGCTCAGCCACACAAGCGCTTTTGAAAAAATTCAGCCAGCTGGACATCGTCGTCAACAACGCAGGCATCACCGGAGGCAATGCCACCACCTGGGAGCTCGATCCCCAAGTGTGGCGGCGCGTCATCGAGGTGAACTTGGTCGCGCCCTACCTGGTGTGCCGTCATGTGGCACCGGTGATGAAAGCTCGTGGCTACGGACGCATTGTCAACATCGCCTCAGTTGCTGGCAAAGAGGGCAACCCCAATGCCTCTCATTACAGCGCCAGCAAGGCCGGTCTCATCGCTTTGACCAAATCATTGGCCAAAGAGTTGGCCACTTCGGGGGTGCTGGTCAACTGCATCACGCCGGCCGTAGCCAAAACAGCCATGTTCGAGCAAATGACCCAAGCGCATATCGATTACATGCTTAGCAAAATCCCGATGGGTCGCTTCCTGGAGGTGCAAGAAATCGCCGCCATGGTGGCATGGCTGTCGAGCCAAGACTGCTCGTTTTCCACCGGCGCGGTGTTCGACATCACGGGGGGACGAGCGACCTACTGACTTGCAGGCCCGAATCACCTAGTCTGCACTGGCGCCCGACTCTTTGACCACTTTGGCCCACTTGGCGATTTCTGCGGCTTGAAACTTGGCCAATTCCTCGGGTGTCGACGGCCAGGGATCCAAACCCAAGGCCTTGAGCTTGTCCTGTACCTCGGGCAGTTTGAACACCCGTTGAACCTCCTGGTTCAGCTTGGCAACCACTTCTTTGGGTGTGCCCGCTGGTGCAAATATGGCGAACCAGCTGGTGGCTTCAAACCCGGGCAGTGTCTCTGACACCGAGGGCACCTCAGGCGCCGCAGGTGAACGCTTGGCCCCGGTTTGAGCCACAGCGCGAATCTTGCCCTCCCGCGCCATCGGCAACGCCGAAGGCATGTTGTCAAACATCAACTGAATCTGTCCTCCCACCAAGTCCGGGATGGCGAACTGTCGACCTTTGTAGGGCACATGGGTCATCGAGGTGCCGGTCATCGATTTGAACAACTCCCCAGACACATGCACGGAGGAGCCGATCCCAGGGGATCCAAAACTCAATTTATTGGGATTGGCTTTCAGATAGGCCACCAAATCTGCCACGGTCTTGACCGGCAAGTCGTTGTTCACCACCAGCAAGTTCGGGGTGCTGGCCACGTGCGCAATGGGGGTGAAATCTTTCACCATGTCATAGGGCATCTTTTTATACAGTGCCCCATTGATCGAGTGGGTTCCCACGGTGGCCATGACCAGGGTGTGGCCATCGGGCGCTGCTTTGGCCACGGCCTCCGCGCCAATATTGCCTCCTGCACCGGGGCGGTTGTCCACCACGACAGGCTGCCC
This sequence comes from uncultured Rubrivivax sp., assembly GCA_964498795.1. Taxonomy (GTDB): domain Bacteria; phylum Pseudomonadota; class Gammaproteobacteria; order Burkholderiales; family Burkholderiaceae_C; genus Rubrivivax. The sequence continues at coordinate 17,847 of CAZCJB010000033.1, forward strand.
CAAGGTCGCCTTTTCAGAAAAAGTTCGCGCCAAGATGTCAGGCGCGCCGCCCGGCGGAAAGGTCACCACCAATCGCACGGGTTGTCGTGGATAAGACTGCGCACTGACCCCAGTCGTGGCGATCGATAAGCCTAGGGCCAAGCACAGCGTCAGGCTGTAAGGTTTCATGGAGGAGCCTCCTGGGCGCAGCGATCGCCCATTGTCCGGTCTCCTCGCCACGTACGCAAAGACAGCACCACCAGGCACGACAACACAGAGGCGCCAATCCACATCCAGCCTGCCACCGTGAAGTCGTAATGCGTGTGCCCTTGAATGACGGTCTTGCCACTTTGGATGAACAGACCACTGAGCAAATCTTGCAAGGCGGCTCCCAAGTAACTGGCCACACCGACCAAGCCGGTGGCCGTGCCAACCGCCGCTTTGTCCACCATGTCCATGGCCATCATGCCTCCGAGATAGGCCAAAAGCGCACCCATGGCCACTCCGAAGAGCGCCATCACAGCAGTGTCCATCAACAGGTCGGCTGGACCGCGGACAAAGAGCGATGTGGCGGCGATGTACAACAGTCCAAACAAGACCGTGGGCAGGTACCGATTGCCTGCGAACATTCGATCAGACACCCAACCTGAGGCCACGGTACCAGCCAGGCCGGCGATTGCATTGACAGAAATGATGGAACCCGCTGCCAGCGCGCTGTAGCCCTTGGCCTCCTGCAAGAAAAACACTCCCCAGCTGTTGATGGCATACCGGGTCACGTAAAAAAGACCACTGGCCAGGGCGAGGAGCCACACGGTGGGATTGCGCAACACTTGCCATTGCAACGCCAAGACGGCTCGAGTGGAAATGGGGCCTGTGCCGACCTGGCCATCAGGTGGCGCCAGGCCGTGGACCTCGGGCCGCTCTTGCAGAGCCCACAACAGCACACAGGCCGCCACAATACACACCATGCCCGCCGCCGTCATGCCCCAAGAGGGTCCGAAATATGTCACCACCACGGCAGTAGCTACATAAGTGACAGCCTCGCCAATGTTGTGACTCGTGCTCCACAGCCCATACACCGTACCCCGACCTTTGACGGGGAACCACCTTGCAATCGTCACGATGGACGAAGGAGCTCCCATCGATTGGAACCATCCGTTCAAGCCCCACAGCACCAAAAATACCCAAAAGGATGGCAAGCTGCCCAACACCCCATGGATCAGCGCGGAGGCCATCAGTCCCAGCGACATGAAGCGCTTGACGTTGGCGTGATCCACCAAAAAGCCATTGACCAGGCGACCCGCCGCATAGGTGAAAAAAAGGGCTGACCCAATCATCCCGAGCTGTGCTGGGTCGAACAGGCCTGCATCCACCAAGGGCTTCTTCACGACATTGAGACTCAGGCGACAGACGTAATAAAAGCCGTAGCCCAAGGTGATGGCTGCAAAGACGCGCCATTGCAAGCGTCGCATGCGCACCGGATCTGCCCTCAACTGCGAGGCGTCGGGGGAGCGTCGGATCCAGTCCAGCATCGGGCTAGGCGTGAAACTTCAGTCGACGCGGATGCTGCTGGCCAGCCAACGCTGTCGCAACTCTCGCTTGAGCACCTTGCCGATGGTGCTGCGCGGCAGTTCCTCAATCGCATGCACCGCAGCAAGCCGTTGAGTTCGCCCCACGCGTTCATTGGCCCACAGGCGTATCGCCTCCAGGTCGCATTGCGAATCGCGACGCAAGACCACATAGGCCACCGGCGTCTCGCCCCACCGTGCCGATGGCACACCAAAGACTGACACATCGTCCACCTCAGGGTGCTGCCGCAGCACGGCCTCCAAGTCTTTGGGGAAGATGTTGAAACCGCCGCTGATGACCATGTCCTTGCTGCGGTCCATGAGCACCAAAAATCCGTCTTCATCAAAACGGCCGATGTCTCCGGTACGGATGTAGCGGAGCCCTTGTGCGTCGAACCATTCGGCTTCGCGCGTGAGGGCGGGCTGCCCGTGGTAGCCCTTCATCATGCCGGGCGAGCGACCGACCACCTCACCCACCGAGTCGGGATTCCTGGGGAGTTCTCGCCCGTTGGCGTCAATCAGACGCAGGTCGTGGCCCGATGCAGGGGGGCCTACCGTGTGAAGCTTGGTCGGGTGCTCGCGGGCGTTCAACATGCAAGCGCCGCCGCCCTCGGTCATGCCGTAAATCTCCAGCAACTCCCCCGGCCATCGCCGCAGAATATCGGCCTTCAGGGCCGCATCAAACGGCGCACTCGTGCACAACTTCATCTCAAATGCGGACAGGTCATGGGCTTCAAAGTCAGGATGGGCCATGAGCCTTCGATACTGCACCGGCACCAGCATGGTGTGCGTTGCACGCAAGCGCTGAGCCCAAGACAGGTAGGAAGACGCGTCAAACTTCTCCATCAGGTGGATGCGCGCCCCGGCCCCCAGTGCCGGGTAGAACGCCACCAAGGTGGTGTTCGAGTACAACGGTGTGGCCAGCAGCATGACCGATTGCGGCGAAATGCCATAGCGCGACGCACGCTGCATGTGGGCAAATCGCATGCCGTGCGGCTGCACGATGCCTTTGGGGGTTCCCGTGGTGCCTGAGGAATAAATGATATTGAAAGGGTCATCGGGGCCGATGTGTACGGGAGTCGGCCGTGAGCCCGGTGGCGCCAACCAGGTCGCAATAGACGTCCCCATCCCTGAGCCACCCAGATCGATGAGCAGGTCAGGCAAAGGCTTGTCTGGGAGCTCCTGCAGGCCTTGGAGAATCGGCAACGCCAGGTCATCCACCAACACGATCTGGGCCCCGCAGTCGGCCACCATGGCCCACCATTGAGCCGTGGTCACTGAAGAAGCAATGGGCACAGGGACCGCGCCTGCCCGCAAAATGCCTAGGCATGTGGCGGCGTGCTGGACGTGGGCCGCTGCGCATGTGGCCACCGAATCTCCCTGTTTCACGCCGTCGCGCTGTAGGGCGCACGCCACACGGTCGACCAGGTCGTCGAATTCGCGGAAGGTCAATTGCACCTGACTGTCGCCAATGGCCACAGCCTCAGGTCGAATCTGGGCCACAGCCCTCAGGCGATCTGACACCGTCTGGAAATCGTCGGTGATCGACATGGAGACGCTGCGACCTCGGAGGCCAGGTGTTAGGAAGACGCTGCAGTATGACGTTCAAACACGGCATCGGCCTTTTGGGCCCAAGCCATGTCGCGCGCGGTGATGCCCCCTGAATCGTGGGTGGTGAGGGTCACCTCCACCGCGCCATAGACATTCGACCACTCCGGGTGATGCTGGTGCGCCTCAGAGTAGGTGGCCATTTCCGTCATGAAGGCAAAGGCTTGCGCGAAGTTGCCGAACTCGAAACGGCGGTACAAAGCGGGGCGAGACGGGTCGAGCGCCCACTGCGGGGTGTCTCGTAATGCGTCTGGAAATTTGGAGAGGTCGATCGTGTGGCTGCGTGGGGACATCAAGCACCTCCGCTCAAAGAGACGGGCTGCGCACCAAACTGCTCGGCCAAGAAGGCTTCCGCGTGTTCGAGCACGAAATACCGAAACGCCTCAGCGGCCGGCGACAGCATTTTGGACTGCGTATGGACCAGGTTCCATGCCCGCACCACTGGCGCACCCTGAACGTCCAGCACCACGATGCGCCCTTGCGCCACCTCGAGACCGATGGTGTGCAAGGACAAAAAGCCCAATCCCAAGCCCGCCATCACCGCTTGTTTGATGGTTTCATTGCTGCCGAGTTGGATTTTCATGCGGGGCTCGACGTAGGTGTCCTCGAAGAACTTTTGCATCGCCGCCCGCGTGCCCGATCCGGGCTCGCGCACGATGAAGTCGTAGGGTCGCAGATCTTCCACTTGCAGCCGTCCCATCTTTGCCAAGGGGTGCTCAGGGCTGGCCACAAAGACATGGGGATGCGCTGCAAAGGGCTCAGGGCGCGTCTGCATCTCTTTGGGGGGCCGCCCCATCACAGCGATGTCGACCTCGCTGTTTTGAAGCATGGCCACCAACTGCTCCCGGTTGCCCAACGCCAATTGCACCTCCACGCCTTCGTGCAGCGCCCGAAAATGGGCAATCAAGCGCATCATGAAATATTTGGCCGTGCTGACGAAACCAATGGTCAACACGCCCGTTTCGGCACGCTGGAGCCGCGCCGCCGCATCCTCGGCGTCTTTGAGGGTGGCCAGAATCTTTCTCGCGTAGACCAGCATGTATTCACCCGCCGTGGTGAGGCTGACCTTTTTACCGGCTCGATCAAACAGCGGCATGCCCAAGTGCCCCTCCAACTCTTTGATTTGCATGGTGACAGCAGGCGGCGTGAGGTGCAGCGCCTCGGCAGCGCGCACGAAACTCAGGTGTCGCGCGACCTCGTTGAACACGCGCAATTGCCGGAAGGTGGCGTTTTTCATTAAGGTTTTACTTAATCTTAAGATGATTAAGTTTGAATTTACCTTATTTAAAGTCTTTTCTACAGTCCGGTCAACCCCCCACCGATCAGGCGCTGCGCCACCCCACGGAGACCGGAATGAACGACATCCAAACCACTGCCACCCAGATCACCGACACCAAAGCACGCTACAGCGCGGGCGTCTTGAAATACCGCCAGATGGGCTACTGGGTGCCCGATTACGAGCCCAAAGATACCGACACCATTTGCCTGTTTCGCATCACTCCTCAAGAAGGGGTCGACCCGGTCGAGGCAGGCGCCGCGGTGGCAGGTGAATCGTCTACGGCCACCTGGACCGTGGTGTGGACCGACCGGCTCACGGCCTGCGAAAACTATCGCGCCAAGTGCTATCGCGTCGAACCCGTGCCCAACCGCCCTGGCGAGTACTTTGCCTGGGTCGCCTACGACATCATCTTGTTTGAGGAAGGCTCCATCGCCAACATCACGGCCAGTTTGATTGGCAACGTCTTCTCGTTCAAGCCGCTCAAGGCCGCTCGCTTGGAAGACATTCGCATCCCCGTGGCCCTGGTGAAGACCTTCAAGGGACCGCCCACGGGTTTGGTGGTCGAGCGCGAGCGCCTGGACAAATTCGGCCGGCCATTGCTGGGGGCCACCACCAAGCCCAAATTGGGCTTGTCAGGCCGCAATTACGGCCGGGTCATCTACGAAGGTCTCAAGGGCGGATTGGACTTCATGAAGGACGACGAGAACATCAACTCGCAGCCGTTCATGCATTGGCGCGATCGCTTTCTCTACGTGATGGACGCGGTCAACAAAGCCAGTGCGGCCACAGGCGAGGTCAAAGGCAGTTACCTGAACATCACGGCTGCCACCATGGAAGACATGTATGAGCGCGCTGAGTTGGCCAAAGAACTGGGCAGCGTCATCGTCATGATCGACCTCATCGTCGGCTGGACCGCCATTCAGAGCATGAGCAACTGGTGCCGCAAGAACGACATGATCATGCACATGCACCGCGCGGGCCACGGC
>CAZCJB010000034.1:0-22970 GCA_964498795.1 uncultured Rubrivivax sp.
GCCATGGTGCTCGATGCCTGGAACGCCTCCATGTCCAGCGTCATGCGATCTCACCTGCGCTCGCGCGAGGCCTTGGGCGTGATCATCTGGACCCAATGTGTCCACGTGGGTTTGGCGCTGTGGTGGATGCCTTCAGGGGGCTGGGGCTGGGGGTGGGGTTTGGTGGGCTACGCCGCCGCCCTCAGTGCCAGTCGCATGGCGGGCATTGCGGCGCACCTGGCCTTGTGGCGAGGTCGCCTGAACCTGCGCCCTCAGTGGTCCGATGTGTGGCGCCTGAACCGGCGTGCGTTGTCGGGGGTGTTGCGCATTGGCTTGCCAGGCGCGGCCGAAAACATCGCCTACCGTGCGGCTTTCGTCGTCAGTGTCGCCGTCGTGGGCAGTCTGGGTGCTGGCGCGTTGGCCACCCAAGCGTACGTGCTGCAGATCAGCTATGTGGCCGTGATGGCCAGTTTGGCCGTGGGCTTGTCCGCTGAAATCGTGGTCGGCCATTTGGTGGGCGCGGGTCGCTTGCATGAGGCCCATCGCTTGGTCAAACGGGCCTTGGCGGTGGGGCTGATGCTGAGCTTGTTGGTGGCGGTCGTGGCGGCTGCGCTGGGCCCTTGGCTGTTGAGCGGGTTCACCCAAGATCCGAACCTCTTGGCGCAAGGGGCGGTGCTGTTGTGGTTCACGGTCATTTTGGAGCCGGGCCGCACTTTCAACCTGGTGGTCATCAACGCCTTGCGGGCAGCCGGGGATGCACGCTACCCTGTGATGGCTGGGGCGGCCTCCATGGCCTTGGTGCTCGCAGGAGGCAGTTGGCTGCTCGGGCAGGTGTGGGGGTGGGGTCTGGTGGGCGTGTGGGTGGCTTACGCGGCCGACGAGTGGTGCCGCGGACTGCTGATGTGGCGCCGGTGGGTCCAACTCAAGTGGGTGCCGCACGCCCGCGCCGTGCACCAACGCATGCGCCGTGATCACGCGCAGGACGCCACCGGTGCGGTCGGTCCGACTCGGTGAAGCTGTTCAGGCGCCTCTCAGGAGGCCTGTTCCAGCGCGAACGCCGAGCCCGTGAGCGCGGCCAAGGTGTCGGTGATGAGCACGGTGGGCACCGTTTCCAGGTAGGCCCGAAAACGCCCTTTGGCTTCGAAATTCTGCCGGAATCGCGACTGATCAAACAGGGCGCCGAGTCGCGGCACGATGCCCCCACCAATATAGACCCCGGAGCGCGCGCCCAACGTCAGGGCCACGTTGCCCGCAAAGCTGCCCAACAGCGCGCAGAAGGTGTCGACGGTGCGCTCGCTGACCGCATCGCCTCCCGCCTGGGCGGCCTCCACGATGTCGCGTGCCGTGACGGGGTGGGAGTCGGGTGCCGTCACGGATTGGCCCATCACGGCTGCCACGGCCTCATGCAACACCGGCAAGCCGATGCCCGACAACACGCGTTCGGCCGACACGTGGTCGTAGTGGCGGCGCACCTGCGACAAGACCTCGCTCTCGAAGTCGTCCGTGGCAGCCAGCGTGGCGTGGCCACCCTCGCCCGGCAAGGCCTGCCATCCGCGAGGCGTTTGCACCACGCCCGCGACGCCCAGGCCGGTGCCGGGGCCGATCACGGCCAAGGTGCCGCTGGGGCAGGGCAAGGCCGCTCCAGTTCGAGGGCCGGCAATGGGCCGCAGTTGCGACGCATTCAGCCTGGGCAGCGACAAGGCCAAGGCCTCAAAGTCGTTGAGCAGTTGCAGGCCTTCCAGGTCCAATTCGGCCTGCAGTTGCAACCGAGAAAACGACCAGGGGCTGTTGGTCATAGACACTTGGTCGCCCTGGATGGCGGTGGCCACGGCCAGCGCCGCCCGTCGAGGGCGCGGCTGCACTTCCAGACCTTCACGCATCAACTCATCCATGTAGGAGCGCGCGGCCGCGGCCAGGCTGGGCGACTGAGACACCTCGCGCTGACGCACATGCAGCACGGCACCGCCTACCTCGCGGACCCAGCCAAAGCGTGCGTTGGTGCCCCCCACATCGGCGACCAGCCAGGGTAAACCAGCAGACGAAGAGGCCTGCGCAGCGTTGCGGTGAAGGGGTGGGGTGTCGGACAATGCGTTCATGAAGCCGACAAAGGTAGCAAAACTACAACTCTTGGGCAAGCGAATTTTCACCGAATTGGCACGATCACGCGCTGCAATTGGCCAGGAATGTAGTCAAGCTACGCCTTTTGTATGACGACTTACGATCACCCTCGCCTCATTGCCGACATTGGCGGCACCTTTGCCCGGTTCGCCTTGGAAACCGCACCGGGCCGGTTTGAGCATGCGGCCTCCTTGCGCTGCGCCGATCACGTGGACTTTCACGCCGCAGTGACGGCTTTTCTGTCCACCTTGGGCCCTGAACGCATCCAGCATGCGGCCGTCGCCATTGCCAATCCGGTGGAAGGTGACCAGGTTCGCATGACCAATTACCACTGGCGCTTCTCCATCGAACAGATGCGTGAGCGCTTGAAGTTCGAGACCCTGGTGGTGGTCAATGACTTTACGGCGCTGGCCATGGCCCTGCCCAGCCTGACGGCCTCACAAAGGCGACAGGTGGGGGCGGGCGTGCCGCGTGACCGCAGTGTGATCGGCCTGTTGGGGGCGGGCAGTGGCTTGGGCGTGTCGGGGTTGATTCCCGCGGCTGAAGGCTGGGTCGCGTTGGGCACCGAAGGCGGGCATACCTCGTTCTCGCCCCGCGATGAGCGAGAAATGGAGATTCTGCGCTACGCAATGACCGAGTTTGAGCATGTCTCATTCGAGCGCCTGCTGTCCGGCCCTGGCATGGCCTTGATTTACCGCGCCCTGATGCACCGAGACCGGCACAAAGGTGAGGCCTTGGCGGCGCCGGAGATCACGCGTCGTGCCTTGCAAGGCAGCGACGATCGGTGCATCGAAACCCTGGATGTCTTTTGCGCCATGCTGGGCACGGCGGCCTCCAATTTGGCGGTCACGCAAGGTGCGATGGGGGGCATCTACATTGGCGGGGGTATCGTGCCGCGCTTTGGCACCTGGTTTGACAGCAGCCCCTTTCGCAAACGGTTCGAAGACAAGGGGCGATTTTCGGAGTATCTGAAGGCCATCCCCACCTACGTCATCACAGCCGAGCACGCCACGTTTGTCGGAGCCTCGACGATCTTGGCCGAGCAGCTCAAGCGCTTGGATGCACAGCACGGGTCGGCCATTCTTGGACATATTCAGCGCTTGCGCGCGAGCTTGTCACCGGCCGAGCGGCGCGTGGCCGACCATGTGCTCAGCCATCCCCGCGCGACCCTGAACGACCCCATTGCCGCGATCGCCAAAGCCGCCGAGGTCAGCCAGCCCACGGTCATCCGTTTTTGTCGTTCTCTCGGATGCGAGGGGTTGTCGGACTTCAAGCTGCGATTGGCCTCGGGCCTGACCGGCACCATCCCGGTGACCCACACCCAAGTGACCGGCGACGACTCCATGTTGGAGCTGGGGGTCAAGGTGTTGGGCAACACGGCATCGGCCATCCTGCAGGTGCGCGACCAGATCAATCGCGACACCATCGACCGCGCCGTGGAGCTGTTGTCAGGGGCCGAACGTGTGGACTTTTTTGCCGTGGGCCACTACCGAGTGGTGGCCGATGATGCGCAGTTCAAGTTCTTGCGTTTTGGCATTGCCAGCGCCTCGTTCACCGACCCGAGAATGCAAGCACTCTCCGCGCAGGTGCTGCAGCCTTCTGGCGTGGCCGTGCTCATCAGCAGCAGCGGACGCATCGACGACTTGCTGGCCGTGGCGGACATTGCCCAGGCCCGTGGCGTCAAGGTGGTGGCCATCACCGCCAGCCATTCGCCTTTGGCCAAGAAGGCCGATGTGGCCCTCATGGTGGATCACGTAGAGGATTTGGCCACCCACGTGCCCATGGTCAGTCGTATCTTGCACCTGCTGGTCATTGACATTTTGGTGGTGGGAGTGGCCATGCACCGCGGCACTTTGCCAGTGCACGATGACGAATCGCCGGCCCAGGCAGCCGACCTTGGCACCCGCCTCGCCGCCACCGCACGCCGCGCTGGGTTGGGCATCAGTGCGGCGGGCCCCCTGTCGCAGCTGATCTCTCACAGCCGCTGAGGATCCGTTTAAAATGCGATGCTTCCGAGGAGCGTTGCAAGGGTCTGGCAAGCACACCGCTTGAGTTTAGGCCACCAGGCTCGGAAGGCTGCAGGCAACACCCTTCAAGGAGGCCTGCGAACTGCAACGGCGCTCATCCACCCGATCCCTCGCGTGAATGAGCATGACATCGTTGCCTGAAGACCTTTCGCCAGACGCCCTCGACTCCGAGCACACCGCCCACTCGGCTCCCATGCGGCTGTCGGGTTTAGAGCCTTTCACGATTGGCGAGGGCTCTCTGTTTGTGAACATCGGTGAGCGCACCAATGTGACCGGCTCCAAGGCCTTTGCCCGCATGATCCTCAACGGCGATTTCGAGCAGGCGCTCGCGGTTGCGCGTCAACAGGTTGAAAACGGCGCGCAGATCATCGACATCAACATGGATGAGGCCATGCTCGACAGCAAGGCCGCCATGGTGCGCTTCTTGAACCTGATTGCCGGCGAGCCTGAAATTGCCCGTGTGCCCATCATGCTCGACTCGTCCAAGTGGGAGGTGATCGAGGCCGGTTTGCAGTGCCTGCAAGGCAAGGGCATCGTCAACTCCATCTCGCTCAAAGAGGGAGAGGGCGAGTTCTTGCGCCAGGCGCGCCTGGTGCGTCGCTATGGTGCGGCGGCCGTGGTCATGGCCTTCGATGAGAAAGGGCAGGCCGATACCTTTGCACGCAAGACCGAAATCTGCCAGAGGGCCTACCACCTGCTGGTGGAGTCGGTCGGGTTGCCGCCGGAAGACATCATTTTCGATCCCAACATCTTTGCCATCGCCACTGGCATCGAAGAGCACGACAACTACGCGGTCGATTTCATCGAGGCCACGCGCTGGATCAAGCAACACTTGCCCGGCGCCAAGGTGTCGGGCGGTGTGTCCAACGTGAGCTTCAGCTTTCGAGGCAACGAGCCGGTGCGCGAGGCGATTCATACCGTGTTCCTGTACCACGCCATCCGCGCCGGGCTGGACATGGCCATCGTCAATGCAGGCATGATCGGTGTGTATGACGAGTTGGACGCCACGCTGCGCGAGCGGGTGGAAGATGTGGTGCTCAACCGCAAGCCGCGATGGGAGCCGGGCGAGCCGCACAAGTCGGCGGCTGAGCGGCTCATCGACATCGCGGAGAGTGCCAAGGGGGCGGCCAAGGACGACAGCGCGCGGCTGGCCTGGCGTGCACTCGCCGTCGAGCAGCGTCTGTCGCACGCTTTGGTCCACGGCATCAACGAGTTCATCGTCGAAGACACCGAAGAGGTGTGGCAGCAGGTCAAGGCCGACGGGGGACGCCCCCTGCACGTGATCGAAGGCCCGCTGATGGCCGGCATGAACACGGTGGGAGATCTCTTCGGCGCGGGCAAGATGTTCTTGCCGCAGGTGGTCAAGAGTGCACGCGTCATGAAGCAGGCCGTAGCCCACTTGTTGCCCTACATCGAGGCAGAAAAGCAAGCGCTGTTGGACGCAGGGGGCCAGGCCAAGGCCAAGGGACGCATCGTGATTGCCACCGTCAAAGGCGACGTGCACGACATCGGCAAAAACATCGTGGCGGTGGTACTTCAGTGCAACAACTTCGAAGTGGTCAACATGGGCGTCATGGTGCCCTGCCAAGACATCCTGGAAAAGGCCAAGGTCGAGGGGGCCGACATCATCGGCCTGTCGGGCCTGATCACTCCTAGCTTGGAAGAGATGCAGTACGTCGCAGCCCAGATGCAGCGTGATGAGCACTTCCGTCTCAAGAAGATACCCTTGCTGATTGGAGGGGCCACCACGAGCCGTGTGCACACCGCAGTCAAGATTTCGCCCCACTACGAAGGGCCGGTGGTGTATGTGCCCGATGCCTCGCGAAGCGTGGCCGTGTGTTCCGACTTGCTTTCCGACGAGCGAGCGGCCAAGTACATCGCTGACTTGAACGCCGATTACTTACGCATTCGCGAGCAGCATGCCAACAAGAAAGTGGCGCCCTTGGTGAGCTTGGCCGCGGCCAGGGCCAACAAGACGCCCATCGACTGGTCGGCCTACACCCCGCCCGTGCCGCGCTTCTTGGGTCGTCGCGTGTTTCGCAACCAAGACCTGGCGGAGTTGGCCTCGTTCATCGATTGGGGTCCGTTCTTCCAGACCTGGGACTTGGCCGGACCTTTCCCGGCCATCTTGCGCGATGAGGTCGTGGGAGACGAAGCCACGCGGGTGTTCAGCGATGGCAAGCGCTTGCTGCAACGCCTGATGGAGGGCCGTTGGTTGCAGGCCCATGGGGTGATGGGGTTTTGGCCCGCCAACACCGTGGACGACGACACCATCGAAATTTATGCCGATGAGTCCCGCCAGCAGGTGCTCATGCGCTGGTCGCCCTTGCGCATGCAGACCGAGCGGCCCGTGATCGACGGGGTGCGTCGGCCCAATCGAAGCTTGGCGGACTTCATTGCGCCGCGCGGTGTCAAGCCGGATTACATCGGCCTGTTCGCCGTCACGGCAGGCGTGGGGGTCGATAAGAAAGAACGGCAGTTCCTCGCAGACCATGACGACTACTCCGCCATCATGCTCAAGGCGCTGGCTGACCGCCTGGCGGAGGCCTTCGCCGAATACCTGCATCAGCGCGTACGCACCGATCTGTGGGGCTATGCCAGCGATGAAAAACTCGATGCCCAGCAGCTCATTGCTGAAGAGTATGTAGGCATTCGCCCCGCGCCGGGCTACCCCGCGTGTCCCGACCACCACACCAAGCGCGACATGTTCCGTCTTCTCGAGGCGGAGGACATCGGCATGGGCTTGACCGAGAGCTTGGCGATGACGCCAGCAGCGAGCGTCAGCGGCTACTACCTCTCGCACCCACAGTCCACGTACTTCAATGTGGGTCGCATTGGCGATGATCAATTGGCCGATTGGTCCACCCGCACAGCCCTCAGTGCCGAAGACGCCCGCCGCGCACTGGCGCCGCAGCTGTCTTGAGGTTGGCGAGCCGGGAGATGGCCACGGCCTTCCAGGCCTCGCCATGACATATCTGCGTCATGGCGAGGCCCGTGGGGATGTGTACGTACCCCCGACATGGCGAGGCCCGTGGGGATGGGGACGTACCCCCGTCATGGCGAGGCCCGCAGGGCCGTGGCCATCTTGTGCTCCACCGGGGCCGATCAAGGGCTCGGGTAAATCTTGTAACTCATCACCCGCCCTTGCGCGTCCACGCGGGCCAGTACCATGTCACCTGAGCCAATGTCCTGGCCCATGTACTCGCGAATGTTGACGTGGTGAGTCACCAAAATCAGCGCCTGGTCTTTCTTGGTCTGCCGCGCCTGGGCCACAAATTGCTGCAAGGCCACGGTCTGTGCCTGTGCGCGGTGCGGCTCGTCAAAGAACGAGGCGAGCGAAGGCTCAATCTTGACGGGACCCAACCCCAGGCGCTGGGCGGTCTCTTGGCATCGACACCACACGCTCGAGTGCACCCAGGCCTGCTCGATACCCTGACGGCGCAACCACTGCCCAATCCGCTGCGCTTGCTGTTGGCCCTCGTCGTTCAACAGGCGCTGAGACTCGCAGCGCTGCAGCGAATAGCCTGCTGGATCGCCGACGCCAGGTGCGTAGGCGTGTCGCATCAACAGCACAAACGACGGGCTCTTTAGCGATTGTGAAAGTTCGCTGGCAAGCACACCTCCATGCCCCAGGATCAGCGCGCACCACAGACTTCGCAGAAAAAACCGAAGCATCTTCATGGTTTGCCTCCAACGGCGTTCAATGCGTCAGTACGGCCGCCTCGGGGCGGCCGTCACGCCCGAAGCCGCCTTTGGATCCAAGGCCGCACCCGCAGAAACTGCCGATACATCCACTCCATGAGCGTGAGCATGCCCGGCACGTGGGCCAGGCGGGCCAAGTGGCGCCACCCGGGTAATTGGCGCCACAGCGCCACAAACGCTCGGGCCCCATGGACCCATTGGCCCTCGGCGGTTTGGACATGCAGGCGCGCCAGGGCCTGCTGCTTTGACACGCCTGCGGGCAAGATGGCGTCGGCCTGGGAGACGTCCACCCAATCGATGGGGGTGCGGGACGACAACTTTTGGTAGGCGCTTATTTCGCGTCGACACATCGGGCACGAGCCATCAAACAGGACCGTGGTGCAGGTGGTGTCGACGGGCGTGCTCATGTGTGGACAATGTAACGCCTCTGCAATGCCGAGGTTCGCGCCAGGGTGAAGCAAGGCTCGCATGATCAGGCCTGGTCGCCGCTGAGTGGTCTGCGGTATTGCATGGCCTCGGCCACCTGGGCGATTTGAGGCACAGACTCCCCGGCCAAATCGGCCAGCGTCCAGGCCACTTTGAGCACACGGTGTAGCGTGCGTCCCGACCAAGCGAATTGTCGGGCTGCGCGCTCGAGCATCTGCCGGGTCTCAGGGCTGACGTTGCTCAAGTGGCGTGTGTGCTTCGGCGCCAGCATGGCGTTGGGTTGGCCTTGACGCTGCAGCATGCGAGCGCGCGCCGTGGCCACACGCGCTGCCACGGTGGCCGAAGACTCGCCCTCGGGCGCACCCAGCAACGCTTGGTGATCGACGGCGGGCACCTCCACCAGCAGGTCGATGCGGTCGAGCAGTGGGCCAGACAAGCGCCCCTGGTAGCGGGCGATGAGTTCAGGGGTGCAGCGACATGTCTTGCCTGTGGCCGCATACGCCCCCAACCATCCACAGGGGCATGGGTTCATGGCGGCCACCAGTTGGAACTGCGCCGGGTACTGCGCCTGGTGTCCCGCACGCGACAAGGTGATGTGCCCGGTTTCCAAGGGCTCACGAAGAGCCTCCAAAGCCTTGCGTGGAAATTCAGGCAATTCATCGAGGAACAACACACCGGCATGGGCCAGGGAGATTTCTCCGGGTTGAGGGGGCGAGCCGCCCCCGACCAAGGCCATGGCGCTGGCGCTGTGGTGCGGGGCCCGAACCGGGCGAAGACCGAAGCGGCTGTCCAAAGAGGCCTCATGGCTTGCGCGCTGCAGGCTCAGCAGGGCCGCACTTTGCAGCGCCTCGTCTGGGTTCAGCGGCGGCAACAGGGTAGGCAATCGATGGGCCAGCATCGACTTGCCGGTGCCCGGGGGACCGATGAACAAGACGCTGTGTGCGCCCGCCGCCGCGATTTCCAACGCCCGTTTGGCGCCACCCTGTCCGCGCACGTCTGCCAGGTCTGGCGTGTCAGGCGAGGCGCACGGTGCGGCCTGGGGCCCAGGTCGCGCGTGCGCAAGACCCAGTGGGGCAGAGGCGGGCACGCTCAGGGCCTGTATGACTTCGCGCAGGTGAGAGGCCCCCCGGACGTCCAGTCCAGGCACTCGGGCGGCGGATTGGGCACTGAGGGTGGGCAGGACCAAGGTCTTGGCCCCGCCACTTGGCGGCCCGGCCTCACGCACGGCCAGGGCCATGGCCAGAGCGCCTCGAATAGGGCGAAGTTCGCCCGCCAAAGACAGTTCCCCCGCAAATTCCAGGGTGGCCAGCCGCGCGGGATCGATGGCGCCCGAGGCTGCCAAGATGCCCACCGCAATGGGCAGATCGAACCGCCCTGACTCCTTGGGCAAGTCGGCAGGCGCCAGATTGACGGTGATGCGGCGGTTGTGCGGAAAGGCAAAACCGCTTTCGGACAAGGCGGCGCGAACCCGCTCTCGGGATTCTTTGACCTCGGTGTCCGCCAGCCCCACCAATGTGAAGCTGGGCAGGCCATTGGCGAGGTGGACCTCGACGCGAACCTCTTTGGCTGCCAAGCCCTGGAGGGCTCGACTGATGACCATCGCCAGGGGCATGGGCTTCTCCGGATGGATGAATGACCCGGATTGTGGAAAGGTGCATCAGCGGTGTGAAGCACCACTTTGGGGCGCCCCAAAGTGGGGCCTCCTGGGGGTGACCCATGCGGCCAGGGGTGAGGATCGGCCGGGATTTTTGTCTCGAGATGACCCGCGGTACGAGGGAAATCGGCCGTGGCCGCCTTGTCTTGGCACAACAGTTGCTCAGTTGGGCCCAGTTCAATTTCATTTCAACGTTTGGAGTCGATGATGAAAAAGTTTTCTCTCATGGTGATGACCTCGGTGGCTTGTGCCGCGGTGCTGAGTGTGGCGCCGTCGGTGGCTCAGGCCGAGGAGGCCTCTCCATTGACCTTCAACGTGGGCGGCGTGACCGAGTACCGCTACCGCGGCATTTCCCAATCTCGCCTCAAGCCCGCACTGCAAGGTGGCTTCGACCTGACCCAGGGCGCGTTTTACTTGGGCAGCTGGGCCTCGACCATCAGCTGGATCAAAGACAGTGGTGGCAAGGCCAACACCGAGATTGACATCTACGGGGGTGTGAAGGGCGAGCTGGCCAAAGACACGGCATACGACCTGGGCGTGCTGACCTACAACTACCCCAGCAACGGCCTGAAGCCGTCGGCCAACACGGTGGAGGTTTATGGTGCCTTGACCTTCGGTCCGGTCACGGCCAAATACTCGCACAGCACCTCCAATCTGTTCGGTTTTGCCAACAGCAAGGGCAGTGGCTACCTGGATTTGACGGGAACCTTCGAGGTAGGCCAAGGGGTGACCATTGCTCCGCACATTGGCTACCAAGCGGTCAAGAAAAATGGCGCTTACAGCTACTCGGACTACTCGCTCACGGCGAGCAAAGACTTGAGCGGCATCACCTGGAGTGCAGCCCTGGTGGGCACGAGCACCAAGGCCTATCTGGGTCCCACCAAGCAAAACCTGGGCAAGGCGTCAGTCGTGCTGGGTGCCAAGTACAACTTCTGATCAAGGAGTCTTTCATGAAAATGGTGACTGCCATCGTCAAGCCGTTCAAGCTCGACGAAGTGCGTGAAGCGTTGAGCACGATCGGTGTCCAAGGCATCACGGTGACCGAGGTCAAGGGCTTCGGCCGTCAAAAGGGCCATACCGAGCTGTACCGTGGTGCAGAGTACGTGGTCGACTTTCTTCCGAAGGTCAAGATCGAAGCTGCCGTGGAAGACAGTCTGGTGGAACGCGTGATCGAAGCCATTGAAGGCTCCGCCCGCACCGGAAAGATCGGCGACGGAAAAATCTTTGTTTCTGCGCTGGAGCAGGTGGTGCGCATCCGAACCGGTGAGACCGGCAAAGAAGCCCTTTAAGCCCAAGCCTCCCAGCAGACCCTCCTACAAGAGATCCTCCCATGAAAAAAATCCCTCTCCTCCTGACCCTGGGGCTTGGCGCCCTGGGCTTTGCGGGTGTGGCGTGCGCTCAAGACGCCGCCGCTTCTGCGCCCGCGGCGGCCGCCGCGGCCTCTGCGGCGCTCGATGCGGCTTCTGCCGCTGCTTCAGCGCCGGTGCCCAACAAGGGCGACGTCAGCTGGATGCTCGTGTCCACCGTGTTGGTGATCATGATGTCGATCCCCGGCTTGGCACTTTTTTACGGCGGACTGGTCCGCAGCAAAAACATGCTGTCGGTGTTGATGCAGGTGTTTGTCACCTTCTCGTTGATCGTTGTGCTGTGGGCCCTCTATGGCTACAGCCTGGCCTTCACTGAGGGCAACGCTTTCTTTGGTGGCATGGACCGTTTGTTCCTGAAGGGTGTGTTTGACCCCTTGAAGGGTGAATTTGCAACGGCAGCCACATTCAGCAAGGGCGTGGTGCTGCCGGAGATCGTGTTTGTGGTGTTCCAAGCCACGTTTGCCGCCATCACCTGCTGCCTGATCGTGGGCGCGTTTGCAGAGCGCATGAAGTTTTCCGCCGTGCTGCTGTTCATGGTCTTGTGGTTCACCTTCAGCTACGCACCGATCGCCCACATGGTGTGGTTCTGGATGGGGCCAGATGCCTACACGGGCAAAGAGGTCGTGGATGCCATGAATGCCAAGGCCGGATTGATCTGGCAGTGGGGTGCCTTGGACTTCGCGGGTGGCACAGTCGTGCACATCAACGCTGCGGTGGCGGGTTTGGTCGGCGCCTACATGGTGGGCAAGCGTGTGGGTTACGGCAAAGAATCCATGACGCCTCACAGCCTGACGCTGACCATGGTGGGAGCGTCCCTGCTGTGGGTGGGCTGGTTTGGCTTCAACGCAGGCTCGGCGCTGGAGGCCGGCAACAGCGCTGCCTTGGCCTTCCTCAACACCTTCACCGCCACCGCCGCCGCCGTGCTGGCCTGGTGCCTGGGTGAAGCGCTGATGCGCGGCAAGGCTTCCATGCTCGGGGCCGCCTCGGGTGCTGTTGCAGGACTGGTGGCCATCACGCCTGCAGCCGGCAATGTCGGCATCATGGGGGCCATCGTCATCGGATTTATCGCTGGCTTTGCTTGCCTGTGGGGCGTCAACGGTCTGAAGAAGATGCTGGGTGCGGACGACACCTTGGACGTGTTCGGCGTGCACGGCGTGGGCGGCATCCTTGGGGCCTTGTTGACCGGTGTATTCAACACTCAGGCTTTGGGCGGTCCCGGCATGGTGACCGACTGGGTCACGGGCACCGTCGGCTCAGCCGGCGTGATGGACCAACTCATCATCCAGGCCAAGGCCGTTGGCGTCACGGTGGTGTGGTCGGCTGTGGTCGCGGCGGTCTCCTTCAAGGTGGTGGACCTGGTTGTTGGCTTGCGTGTGAGCGAAGAAGAAGAGCGTGAGGGCTTGGACATCACGTCTCACGGAGAAACTGCCTACAGCAAGTAAGCTTTCGGTCGCAAGCGTGTGAGGGTCGGTCAGGGCCTCACACAGGCCGCCTCTGCCAACTCGGAGGCGGCCTTTTTTTCAGGGCCAGACGATAGAATGGGGCCATGGTTCCGCATCTGGTTACCGCGCTGAACGGCCCGATCAACGACCTCGAGCAACGCATGCTCGAGGCCACCCCAGCCATCGAAAGATGGTTCCGCCTGGAGTGGATGGAACACACCCCGCCTTTTTATTGCGCCGTCGACGTGCGCAATGCAGGCTACAAACTGGCGCCCGTCGATACGGGGCTCTTTCCGTCAGGATTCAACAATTTGGCCCCGGAGGTCATGCCACTGGCGGTGCAGGCTGCGATGGCAGCCATCGAGAAAATTTGCCCAGAAGCGCGCAACCTGCTAATCATCCCCGAGACTGGCAACCGTTCGGCCTCTTACCTTGAGAGCCTGCACCGGTTGATCGACATTTTTTATCAAGCAGGGTTGAATGTTCGCCTGGGCAGCTTGGATCCTTCACTCAAGAAGCCCTTGCGATGGACGCTGCCGGAGGGCCAGATTCTGGAAGTCGAGCCGGTGCTTAGGCAGCGTGGGCGGGTTGGGCTGAAAGACTTTGACCCCTGCACCATTTTGCTCAACACGCCATTGATGGAGGGCGTGCCCAAACAGTTGCTCAGCGTGCACGAACAGTACCTGTTGCCTCCGTTGCATGCGGGATGGACGGTTCGCAGCATGGGCCGTCATTTCCAGATCTACGAAGAAGTCGCCAAGAAGTTCGCCAAGCTGCTGGGCATGGACCATTGGCTCATCCACCCGATCACTCACGCCTGCGGACTGGTGAATCTGGACGACTCCCAGTCCCTGAAGGGTTTGGCCGACCAGGTGGATGCGGTGCTCACCAAAGTTCGGCGCAAGCACAAAGAGTACGGCATTGGCGACAAGCCCTTTGTGGTCATCAAGGCAGGCGACCGGCGCCATGGCATGGCCACCGTCAATGTGCGTGACTCGAAAGATCTCGCGGCCAAGATAGAACGTGCTCGCATTCACTCGTGCGGCGCTTCCGGCCCGTTTTCGAGCCAAGTCGATTTGGTGGTGCAAGAAGGCGTTCCCACCTTTGAGCGCATCCACGAGGCCGTGTCTGAGCCCGTGGTTTACATGGTCGACCGCTATGTGGTGGGAGGGTACTACCGGGTCCATGCGGAGCCCGGCCACCCTGAGCAGTTGCATCCGGCCAATTCGCATTACGTACCCTTGGCTTTCGAGCCGTCTGGGGCATTGCCCCGCCCCGGCGTCAAGCCTGGTGTGAGTGCGCCCAACCGGTTTTACATGTACGGCGTGGTGGCTCGCTTGGCGCTCTTGGCGGCCAGCTACGAGCTCGAGGCGACCGATCCCGAGGCTGATTCCGTGGAGTGACCTTTTGACTGCATCTGACCATTCTCGCCCGCATGCGGCGCTGGCTTCACTCACCCTGGCTGCGATTGGTGTCGTCTACGGCGATATCGGCACCAGCCCGTTGTACGCGCTCAAAGAGGTGTTTGCCCATGGGCACGTCCCTCTGACTGAACCTAACATCATGGGCATCCTGTCTTTGATGTTTTGGACGCTGACCTCGGTGGTGTCGATCAAATACGTGGCTCTGATCTTGCGAGCCGACAACCACGGCGAAGGCGGGCTCATTGCGATGTTGGCACTGGCCTCTCAGGCGGTGAAGGATCGGCCCAAGCTGCGGTCTCGCCTGTTGTTGGTGGGCATTTTTGGCACGGCCATTTTCTTCGGCGACGGCGTCATCACGCCAGCGGTGTCCGTGTTGTCGGCCGTCGAGGGGCTGGAGGTGGCGGCGCCTGCTTTTCATAAATTCATCGTCCCGGTGACATTGGTTGTATTGACCGGGCTCTTCGCGGCCCAGCGCTTTGGCACGGCCACAGTCGGTCGACTTTTCGGGCCCGTGATGGTGGTGTGGTTTGCCGTGCTGGCGCTGCTGGGGGTGGTGCACATTGTGGACAACCCGTCGGTGCTGGCTGCGTTGTCGCCTCACCATGCCTTGGGTTTTTTGTTTGGTCACCCGGCCATTGCGTTCGTGGCCTTGGGGTCGGTGGTCTTGTGCGTCACGGGTGCCGAAGCCCTGTACGCTGACATGGGGCACTTTGGCAAAAAGCCCATCCGTCTGGCCTGGTTTGCCGCTGTCATGCCGGCGCTGGTGTTGAATTACTTTGGTCAAGGTGCCATGCTGCTGGCGCACCCGGGCAAAGTGGAGAACCCGTTTTTTGAGATGGCGCCCTCATGGGCGTTGTACCCGCTTATTGCGCTGGCCACTTTGGCTACCGTGATTGCCTCCCAAGCCCTGATCACCGCAGCCTTTTCCGTGACCAAACAGGTCATTCAACTGGGCTATTTGCCGCGCTTGCGCATCACTCACACGTCGATCCGTGAAACGGGTCAAATCTATGTCCCGTTTGTCAATTGGAGCCTGTTTGGCTGCATCGTGCTCGCCGTGGTGTTCTTCGGCTCCAGCAGCGCGTTGGCGTCGGCCTACGGCATTGCGGTGACCATCGACATGACCATCACCACGGTCATGACCTTCTTCGTGATCGTGTACGGCTGGCGCCTGCCCTGGACCTTGGCGGTGGCGGCCACCAGCCTGTTCTTGGTGATCGACCTGGTCTTCTTCTCCGCCAACGCCGTCAAGGTCTTGGATGGCGGCTGGTTCCCATTGCTACTGGGTGGGACGATGTTTGTGATCATGACCACCTGGAAGCAAGGCCGCGAGCTCATGGCTGATCGGCTTCGCGATGAGGCGATCGAGCTGCCGCAATTCTTAGAAGCCATCTTCATCAGTCCGCCTCAGCGGGTGTCCGGCACAGCAGTCTTCTTGAACTCCGAGAAAGGCTCTACGCCGTTTGCGCTGTTGCACAACCTCAAACACAACAAAGTGTTGCATGCACAAAATCTCTTTGTGACTGTGCAGCACCATGAGATTCCGTGGGTGGGTTTTGGCAAGCGCTGCGAGGTCGAGTCATTGGGGCACGACTGCTGGCAAGTGACGCTGCACTTTGGTTTCAAGAACGACCCCGATGTGCCCGAAGCGCTGAAGCTCTTGCGCGACAACGGTGTCGAATTGGACGATATGGAAACGAGTTACTTCCTCAGCCGCGATTCCGTGGTCCCCACCTTTGCGCAAGGCATGGCACTGTGGCGTGAGAAATTGTTTGCCAGCATGCACCGCAATGCGGCTGCGGCGGCAGATTTCTTGAACCTTCCGACCAACCGCATCGTTGAACTGGGCTCCAAGGTCGAGATTTGAAGTTGGACCATTCGATGCAACTGCTGTTTGTCGCTGATCCGCTGGAGTCCTTCAAGACGTACAAGGATTCAACCTTCGCGATGATGCGCGAGGCAGTCAAGCGAGGCTATTCTTTGGTGACTTGTGAGCCTCGGCACATTCGCTGGAGTCTAGGGCACGTGGTGAGCGCGAGCGTGCGGGTCATCGAACTGACCGACGACCCCCACGACTGGTTTCGCACCCTGGCCGAGCATCACGACTACGCCTTGCGCGACGCGCGAGCTATCGTGATGCGTAAAGACCCTCCTTTCGATAGCGAGTACTTTTATGCCACGCACCTGTTAGGCCAAGCCGAACGCGAAGGTGCTCGTGTTTTCAACCGTCCGGCTGCCTTGCGCGACCACCCCGAAAAGCTGTCGATCCTGGAGTTCGCTCCCTACATCGCCCCCACGCTGGTCACCCGCCAAGAGGCCGATGTGAGAGCTTTCCACGCGCAGCACCATGACATCATTCTTAAGCCGCTCGACGGCATGGGGGGCATGGGCATTTTCAGAGTCGGCGCGGATGGGCTCAACCTGGGAAGCATCATCGAGACGCTGAACCGGGGCGGTGCGCAGACGCTCATGGTGCAAAAGTATTTGCCTGAGATCACGAAAGGTGACAAGCGGGTCCTTGTGATTGGTGGCCAGCCCGTACCTTTTGTGCTGGCCCGCATCCCACAAGGCTCGGAGATCAGAGGCAACCTGGCCGCAGGGGGCAAGGGTGTGGCGCAGCCGCTGCACTCAAGAGATCGTGAGATCGCCGAAGCCATCGGGCCCGAATTGGCGCGTCGCGGGCTGCTGCTCGTGGGTCTGGATGTGATCGGCCACACGCTCACCGAAATCAATGTGACCAGCCCCACGTGTTTCCAAGAAATCATGCAGCAAACGGGCTTCGATGTGGCCTCCATGTTCATGGATGCGCTCGAGGCTGCGCTCGCTTGAGCGGGGTGCGCGAGGCAGCATTGTGGCGCTGATATCGCTGTCCGGGGCGCACCTGGCGTACGGGCATTGGCCCTTGCTGGACGGCGCGTCCATGACCTTGGAGGCCGGTGAGCGCCTGGCCCTGATCGGCCGCAACGGCACGGGCAAGTCTTCGTTGCTCAAGGTATTGGCCGGGTTCGAGAAGCTCGACGACGGCTTGCTGCAACTTCAGGGGAATGTGCGCCGTGTGTGGGTGGCACAGGAGCCCGTATTTGAGTCCGGCGCGAGCGTCTTTGACGCCGTCTCTGAAGGGCTGACACAGGTCCGAGCCTGGCGCGAGCGCTACGAGACCTTGACCCAAAGCGGGCAGGTCATGGATGCCACTTTGAGCCATGAACTCGATGTGTTGCAGACCCAGCTTGAGACCCAGGGCGGCTGGACTTGGGAGCAACGCGTCCAAGAGGTGTTGCACCGTTTGGATCTTCAAGCCGATGCCTCCTTGGCTGATTTGTCAGGGGGGACCCGCAAGCGGGTGGCCTTGGCCCAGGCGTTGGTGGCGCAGCCCGATGTGCTCTTGCTTGACGAGCCCACCAATCACCTCGACATCGACGCCATCGAATGGCTGCAAGACCTGCTGCGCGAGTGGCGGGGTGCCTTGGTGCTGGTCTCTCACGACCGCGCCTTCATCGATGCGGTGGCCACCCGCATCATCGAGTTGGATCGCGGCACTTTGCACAGCTACCCCGGTCACTTTGCGGCCTTCGAGGCCGCCAAGGTGCGTGAACTCGAAGCCGAGGCTTTGGCTCAGGCACGGGCGGACAAGCTGTTGGCTCAAGAAGAGGTCTGGGTGCGCAAGGGTGTGGAGGCACGGCGCACGCGCAGCGTCGGGCGCGTGGCCCGCCTGCAAGCCTTGCGGGCGCAACGGGCCGCTCGGCGAGAACAGGTGGGCCAAGTCAAGCTCGAGGTGGATGCGGGTGTGCCCTCAGGCAAGATCGTCGCGGAGCTTCGTGAGGTGAGCTTGCGCTTTGGCGAGCGCACCCTCATCGACCGTTTCTCGGCCACCTTGTTGCGGGGTGACAAGGTCGGGCTCATCGGCCCGAATGGCGCGGGCAAGACCACCTTGCTCAAGCTCATTTTGGGAGAATTGCAACCCACCTCGGGGACGGTGCGCCGCGGGACGCAGCTGCAGGTGGCCTACTTCGACCAACTGCGTGCCGGGCTGGATCTGAATGCCACCCTGGCCGACACCATCAGTCCTGGCAGCGAGTGGATTGAGGTGGGTGCCTCGCGCAAGCATGTGATGAGCTACTTGAGCGACTTCTTGTTCTCACCCGAACGCGCCCATTCGCCTGTGCAAACCCTGTCCGGGGGCGAGCGAAACCGCCTGCTGCTGGCGAGGTTGTTCGCCTTGCCGGCCAATGTCCTCGTGTTGGATGAGCCCACCAACGATCTGGACATCGACACGCTGGACTTGCTCGAGGATTTGCTGCAGACCTACACCGGCACGGTCTTTTTGGTGAGCCATGATCGGCGCTTTTTGGACCATGTGGTGACCAGCACCATTGCTTGGGAAGGTGATCCTCAATTTGGCGGACGGCCGGGACTGTGGCGTGAGTATGAGGGCGGTTATGAAGATTGGAAGCGGCAACGCGACCGGGCTCGCGCGGCGGTTTTCGAGCCGGTAGTGCGACCTGCTGCATCGACGCCAAAGGCCGCCGCTGCGACCGAGGCCGCGCCTCCCACACCCAAAAAGCTCAGCTACAAAGAGCAGCGCGAACTCGACGCCTTGCCCAGTCACATCGACGCGCTGGAGGCCGAGCAACACACCATCACACAACAGCTGGAAGATGCCTCGCTGTACGCACGCGATCCGCAGCAGGCGGCGCAACTCGGCGCGCGCCACGCACAGATCGAGGAGGCGTTGATGGCAGCCCTGGAGCGTTGGGAGGCGTTGTCCAATCGATGAGTGCCGATCCACATGCTCCTCAAGACGCCATCAAAGGCCTGTGGTTGGGCGCTTTGGGGGTGGTGATGTTTGCCATGACCTTTCCCATGACACGACTGGCAGTGGGCGACGCCCAACACCCGCAGTTGTCCCCCGAATTCGTGACGGCGGCACGTGCGGCCCTGGCTGGATTGCTGAGCTTGGTGTACCTGCGTGGGGTGCGCGCTCCTTTCCCGCATCGTTCGCAATGGCGTTCGTTGGTGGTGTGTGCCCTGGGTACTGTCATCGGGTTTCCTTTGTGCATCGCCCTGGCTTTGCGCGAGGTGCCCTCCATGCACGCCGCGGTGGTCACTGGCGTGATTCCCATGGGTACGGCCATCGTCGGGGCCTTGGCACTCAGACAAAGACCCTCCTGGAGGTTCTGGGCCTGTGCGGCTGCGGGTTGCGCGCTGGTGCTGGCCTATGCTGCCTGGTCGGGGGGCGGCCGCTGGGTGGCGGCTGATGGGTGGTTGTTGCTGGCTGTGGTCTCCACCTCGCTGGCCTATGTGGCAGGCGGCCGAGCCTCATCACAAATGCCGGCTCAGCAGGTCATCTGTTGGGTGGTGGCGGGCTCGTTGCCCTTGACCCTGCCTCTGACGGTGGGCTGGTGGCCCACTCAGCCGGCCTCATTGAGTGCCTGGGGCGGATTGCTGTATGTGTCGCTCTTTTCGATGTGGTTGGGCTTTTTCGCGTGGTACCGTGGGTTGGCGCTGGGGGGCATCGTGCGGGTGAGTCAGGTGCAGTTGATACAACCCTTTTTGGCGTTGCTGTTCGCGGTGCCGGTGTTGGGTGAAAGGCTCGATCCCGTGACGGTGATGTTCTCGTTGGCCGTCATCGCGGTGGTGTTCGTGGGCCGGCGCATGCCCGTGGGTGCGGCTCAGGAGCCTCGCGATGGAGGGCCTGGCTGACATGGAATTTTGTGCAGGGAATTTTCAGAGGCGTTGTGCACCATGACCGAAGAACTGTTTCGTGAGGATGCTTCGCTGACCACCTGTGATGCGATGGTGGTGGCGGTGGACGACCTGGGCATCGTGCTCGACCGCACCGTGTTCTACCCGCTGGGAGGCGGCCAAGCCGGAGATGCGGGCACCCTGACCGACGAGCGGGGCCGCACGCTTCTCATCGTGGACACCCGCAAACACAAGGAGCGATTGGGCGACATCGCGCATGTGCCCGCGCCCGAAGTCGATGCCTCTTGGGTGGTGCCCGGCGTGCGCGTGACCTTGTCCCTCGACACTCAGCGTCGGGCCGCCCACATGCGCTTTCACACGGCCACACATTTGCTCTGTGCCTTGGTCCCGCATCCGGTGGACGGGTGTTCCATCACGGCAAGCTATGCGCGGCTGGACTTCCACACGAACGAGCCCTTGGACAAGGAGGCCTTGAACGCGGGCATCGCCCGTCTGGTGGCTCAAGCCAGCCCTGTGCGGCACCGCTGGATTTCAGAAGAAGAACTCGATGCCAATCCAGGCTTGGTGCGCAGCATGAGCGTGCAGCCACCACGCGGCTTGGGACGCGTGCGGGTGATTGATATCGAAGGGGTAGACCTCCAACCCTGTGGAGGTACCCACGTGGCCAACACGGCCCACGTGGGTCAGGTGGTGGTCACCAAGATCGAAAAAAAGAGCGCCATGACCCGGCGCGTGGTGCTCGGATTTGCCGAGCCCGTTCGCGCCTGATTCAGACCATGAGCTCCACCACCGTCATGGCTCAGCCCCCCGAATGACGCTCGGCACGGAAGTCGTCATGGCACCCCTTGCAAGCGCCTCCCACACCGCCCACTGCGGCTTTGATGGCGTCCAAGCTGCCCGTTTTGGCGGCGGTGTCCAGTTTGGCCACTTCGGCCATCATTTTTTCGGCCGCCGCTTTGAACTTGGCGCCATCTTTCCAAATCTCGGGTTTCGCGCGCGTGGGGGCCCCCTTGTCCGTTCCCTCACCAAATGCAGCCGTCGGCAGTTTGGACAAGGTCACCAACACCGCCGTGTTTTCGGCCGCCACTTTGGCGTCAAAAGGGATCTTGCCCTGTGCCATGCCGGCCACACGTCCGAAATGATTGCCCAGCAGCGTGAACGCAGACTGGCGGTATTTGATGGCGTCTTCGGGCTTTTGAAACTGGGCCGAGGCCGGGAGCGACCACATGCTGGCCAGGATGGCCGCGGCAAAGGCGATTTTCTTCATGAAGGGACTCCTGATGTGTAAGGGGGGTCGGTGCAAGAAGTCGCATTCTGCATGGATTGGCCGCACTGTGCAGCGCCCCGATTTCAAGTTAATGTTCGAGCTCTTTGAATAGATGAATAGACCATGAATTCCAGCCATGAGATACCGGGGGGGGTGACCGTTCGCGTGTGGGACTTGCCCACGCGGGTCTTTCATGGGGCCTTGGCCATTTGCGTGGTCGGCTCGATCGTGTCCGCCAAGGTCGGCGGCAACGCCATGACCTTGCACTTCTATTTGGGGTACGCCTGCCTGGCACTGTTGATCTTTCGCGCGATGTGGGGCTTTGTGGGGGGGTACTGGTCGCGCTTTGCCAATTTCTGGTTCAACGGGTCGGCTTTGGTGCGCTATCTGAAGGGTCAGCGCAATCCACAAGACGCGTTTGACGTCGGCCACAGCCCCACGGGAGCTTTGTCGGTGTTCGCGCTCCTGGGCCTGCTGGCACTTCAGGCCCTGAGCGGACTTTTTGCCGACGATGAAATCGCCAACGTGGGGCCGCTTAACCGATTTGTCAGCAACTCGGTCGCGCATGCACTCACGGAGTGGCACCACGAGGTCGGCGAAAGTGTCTTGCTGGGCTTGATCTTGCTCCACATCGCTGCGGTCCTGTTCTATCGCCAATTCTTGCGCAAGGACCTGATTCGACCGATGATCCATGGCGACAAGGTCGTCCCCCCAGGCACCCAGGGCTCGACCGACAGCTTGTGGACCCGCCTGTTCGCGTTGATGTTGGCCGTTGGATCGGCGGCCCTGGTGGGCGCACTGATTCGCTGGGCCTCTTGACGGACGGACCCCAGTGGACGCCCACACTTTTTTATGAGCATCACTCCATCCCGACTAGAGATCATCACCCCAGACACACCCGAGCTGCTGGAGGCCACCCGCGCCCTCTTTCGTGAGTATGCGTCCCGTCTCGGCGTGGACCTGTGCTTCCAAGGCTTTGAGGCGGAGTTGGCGCAGTTGCCAGGAGACTATGGCCCACCCCATGGATCGCTGTGTCTGGCCTTGGTCGACGGCAAGTTCGCGGGCTGCGGGGCATTTCGGCCCTTGCCGGATGTGGACTACCCCAATGCCTGTGAGATGAAACGTCTGTATGTCAAAGACCCCTTTCGACGTTTCGGCCTGGGGCGACTCTTGACCCAAACCCTGATGGATCAGGCCGTGCGCAGCGGCTACTCCACCATGTTGCTCGACACCTTGGACGATATGGAGGCAGCCCGTGGCCTGTACGCAAGCCTGGGCTTTGTGGAAATCCCGCCGTACTACTTCAACCCGATTGCCGGGGCTCACTACCTCAAGGTCGACCTCTCATGAAAACGGGGTCGAACTTGCCGATCGAGCCCTTGCCAATCGAGCCCTTGCCGGTCGAGCCTTCGTGGTTGGGGGAGTCCCCGTTTTGGCATCCCACGCAGCGAGCCTTGTGGTGGTGTGACATCCCAGGGTTCAAGCTCCACTGCTTCGAGCCCGCCACGGCGCGGCACCGTCAATGGGACTTCCCGTGTGAGCCAGCCTGCGCGGCGCCGCTGGAGCATGGCGACATCTTGCTGGCCATGCGTGATGGCCTGTGGCGTTTTGACCCCCAATCCTCGCAGCGCCACAAGCTGGCCGACCCCCCTTATGACCCGTCTCAAGAGCGCTTCAATGACGGTCGGGCCGACCCTCAAGGCCGTCTGTGGGTCGGCACACTGTATGAGCCTCGCCATCCGCCCTTGGCCAAGCTGTACCGTTTTGACGCAGGCCAGTTGGACGTATGTGCACAAGGCATCACCGTGAGCAACGGTTTGGCCTTCAGCCCCGACGCGCGGACGATGTACTGGAGTGACAC
>CAZCJB010000035.1:0-22662 GCA_964498795.1 uncultured Rubrivivax sp.
GCACCGTGGGTCCACTGTCGATGTGCAGGCCGTCGACCTCAATGCTGTGAACTTTGCCGCCTGGCCCAGGCTGGGCCTCCACGACGATCACTTCGTGGCCATGGTGCGCCAATAACAGGGCGCTGGCCAAGCCCCCCATCCCTGCGCCAATCACGACAACCTTGGACTCAGCCATGCGCCGGATCCCCCAGCCACTGAGAGTCGTGCTCGAGATCCTTGCCTTTCCAGTGCCCCTTCATGAAAAGCAGTTCCATGCGGACGAAGAGTGACTCAGAGAAAAACTGATGCCGATAGGTGGCCTGGATGGCCTGCAAATGGGAATCATGGTGCGCGTAACGCTCCATGGAATCCGTGGCGTCCCACAGGCTGAACGTGCATTGACGCAGCAAAGGCGCTTCACCCAACCCAATGGCCAGCATGCACCCTGGCGCGACGTCCAGGTCCTGTTGCGTCGCCGGTGCATGTCGCCAGAAAGCCATCGCTTTGGACGGTCGAATACTGGCTCGGGTGAGCACGCCCATGACTTTGGGATGAGCATGTGTCGCGGCCCCCTCCTCTGGTGAAGTTGCCTCCCACGACTGGTGATCCCAATGCCCACGTGATGAGGTGACCCCAAACATCCCTGTCCAGAATTCCCGTGACCGTTCTTGTGCAGCCTTCACAAAGTTGGAGAGCAAGAATTCACGCGCCTGGTCTGCTTTGGCGAAGCGGCACACCAGACCCTGATGGCTGGGGCTGGGGCGCAAGGTGAAGCCTCCGCCATGACCACTGCCCATCACTTTGGCAAACGTCAATCCAGGTGTCCCCTTGAGCGCATGGCCGCCTGCCATCAGGCGCAACCAGCCCCACCCCTGATGCTGTCGGAGGTAGTCGGCCAAGACCACCACGACAACGCCGGTAATAGATTGCGCCGCCAGTTCCAGGCCGTCGCCACTCATGCAGCCAGACCCTCCAAGGACCTCGGTAACCGGAAGATGACGTGCTCCTTCAGTCCTTCGACCTCTCGCACCGTGGCGTTTGTCGTGGCACGAATTCGTTCGATCACGGCTTGCACCAGCACTTCAGGGGTCGATGCACCTGAACTGATTCCAATGCGCTCAACGCCTTTCGACCACCAGGTCGGGTCAAGTTCAGAGGCCTCCTGCACCAGGTACGCGCGACAACCCGAGCGCTGGGCCACCTCCCACAGGCGGTTGGAGTTGGAACTGTTGTGAGCTCCCACCACCAGCATGAGGTCCACGCGCGACGCCAAACTGCGCACGGCGTTTTGTCGGTTCTGCGTCGCATAGCAGATGTCGTTCACCTCAGGACCCACAATCTGCGGATAGCGTCGCTTGAGTGCTTTCAATAGCTCTCGGGTGTCATCCAAGCTGAGGGTGGTCTGCGTGACGTAAGCCACGCCGGCGTCTGCTGCCCAGGGGAGTCGATCCACATCGGCCAGCGTGGCGACCAAATGAACCGGGCCGTCCACGCTGCCAATCGTGCCCTCCACCTCTTCGTGGCCCGCATGACCGACCATCACAAGGTGAAGGCCTTTGGCCACAAACCGTTGTGCTTGGAGATGAACCTTGGTGACCAGCGGGCAAGTCGCGTCGATGGCTTCGAGTTGACGGCGACCCGCCGCGTTCACCACCGCCCTTGACACACCATGCGCACTGAAAATGGTCACAGACCCTATGGGTACGTCTTCAATCGCGTTCACAAAAATTGCGCCACGCGTCCGCAGGTCGTTCACCACATGTTGGTTGTGGACAATTTCATGGAACACGTACACCGGTGCGCCAAATCGCTCCAGGGCGAGCGTCACTACATCAATGGCTCGGGTGACCCCTGCACAAAAGCCGCGTGGTTGAGCGAGAAAGATGTCCATCGTCGCTCCTCTTGTATCCAGGTCACTTCTTAGCGACCTTGGCCGCCACCAACGCAGGCTCTTTCAACTCAGGGAAATCCTTCAACATCGACACCCCATACAAGGGCTTGAAGACGCCTTGATGGCAGGTTTCACAATTGACCTTCCCGATGTCGCCCATTTCACCCTTGCGGTGATCTGGGAACACAGGGGTCAATGGCTCCATGTAATCGTTGTTCAAGGCTCGAGCCATACGGATACCGTGCCAGGCCTTGACCCGCTGCGGAGGGCTGCCCTCCCAGCTTTGGAACGATCGTGTGTTGTGGCAATAAGTGCAATTGACACCCAGCGCCTGAGAGGCATGCACCATCAATCCGTAGGTCCATTCGGCCTGCTTGATGGATTGCCGGTTGCCCGAGGGCAAGGCCGTCGGTCCATTCACTCGGATGTTGTCGCTCCCCAACAAGAAAGGCGTGAAGGGGTCGTAAGGCAACGATGACAAGTTGACGGTCGGGTCGGGGGTGTTTTGCCCCGCCTTGTCGCCCATGAAGTTCGAACCGTAGGGCGCATCCTTCTTGCGAAACCAGATAGCCGATGGCACGGGTTGGCCACGGTGGCAGGTGAAACACGTCACTCCCGTGTCCGCCACGTGCTGCGTCCACTGGCTGTTGATGGTGCGCGTCATTTGCAACATGCGCCGAGCCACCACTTTCGTGTAGAGCGAGTCGTCTGCGAAATTCGCTGGATTGTGGCAATACACGCAACCTTGCTCTGGAGCGACCCAAGCAGTCATGGACACCATCAGGCGCGTGAACTCTGCCGCCGACGTATCCCCCAACACCTGGACATTTTTATACACCTGTGACGAACGAGGTCCTTCTGAGCCAGGCGAAGGTATGGCTGCAGGGACTTGATTGTTTGGCTCCAAGAGCTCCACGGAGCGCGGGTTGTAAATCTGAGCCATACCGGTGCCCCGATACCCATGCTGTACCGAGTCGATGGGAGGACGCTCACATCCGCTCAAAAGTGTCAAGGCAGCAAGAAGAGACAAGAGGAATCTCATGGCTTGACTCCCTGGTTCAGGGCAGGATCGACCACGCCCGGAAATACGTCCGGGTATGGCGGAGCCACCCCGTGTTTGATCGCCCATAAATACCAGTTGTCAACTGCCGTGCCTGTCAGCAAGATGCCAATCCCACCCGTCAACGGGCACAACACAGCAAACCACCAGGCCCAGCGGTGAATGGACTCCATCGTGGCATTGAAGCCCATGGTCCAACGCCAAAACAGGGCTGCACGCTCACTGGCAGTACCTCGGTCGGTAATTTGCTCGATCTCTCGCTCGCCACCGTAACGGGTCACCGCCAAGATCGTTGCGCCGTGCATCGCAAACAGCAACGCCGAGCCGTACAAAAAGACAATCGACAAGGCATGGAAGGGGTTGTAAAAAAGGTTGCCGTAGCGCAAAGAAAAGGCGGCAGTCCAATCCAGGTGGGAAAAGATGCCGAAAGGCACTGCCTCGCCCCAAGACCCCATGAGAACGGGACGGAAAAATCCCAGCACCAGGTATAGCCAAATGGCCGCGGCAAAAGCCCAGGCCACATGAGTGCCCATGCCCAATTCGCGCGCTCGGCGGTAGGTACGGGCCCACCACAGGAACAGCGACACCGTCAAAAACAGACCCGCAATCAGCCACCATCCGCCTTGGTTAAGAGGCGGCAGGCTCAGTCCATATCCGGGTGGAGGTGGTTCCAACGACAGCCAAAAAAGTTGGCGTATGAATTGCACCGGGTTGTAGTCAACCGAGGCCAGCATGTTCATGCCAATCACCGTCGTGGCAATCAGCCCGCAAATCAGCGAGGCCAACCCCAGTCCTCCGAGATAGATCGGACCCAGCTGAGCGTTGCCGATTTTTCCAAGCCAATACGACAAAACCGGCTCAAAAGATCGCGGGCTGTTGCCGTGCCCCAGTTCGACACCGTGGTGAACTGGCCCTTGAACTTGGACCGTGGTGAAAATATTTTGGTATTCAGCCATTGTGGATCCCTCCGATCAATTCACCGGCCAGTGCGACCAGATCGGCAAATTCAGCCACCAGCTCCACCATTGCGGCCAGCCTTGACTCCAGAAGGGTCCGCTGAGAACAATGCAAAGCGCACTGAACAATACGGCCGCCAGCGCCAAGAACAAGCCCAGACGGTGGATGCCCAGCGTACCGATGGAGTAGCCGATGATGTCTCTGAAAAACGTGTCCTCGTGCTCCGGGGTCGCCACCGGTTGACCCGCAATTGGATTGGTGGACGACAAGATCAACCCACCGTGCAGGGACAGCGCAAACGTGCTGGCGAAGAAGAAACTCACCCCGAGCATGTGGGCGGGGTTGTAGTGAAAGTGCAGGTATTGGTAGCCCACGTTGGAGACCCAATCCAGGTGGCTGTAGATGCCGTACGGGAACCCATGACCCCAGGCGCCCATCAATACGGGACGAATCACCACCAAGGTCACGTAAGCCAAGATGGCCACGCTAAAGGCCACGGGCACGTGATAGCCCATGCCGAGCTTTCTGCAAATCTCCACCTCGCGCAGGGCCCAGGATCCGAAGGCTCCGATGGCACACACGGTGATCAGCTGCCACAGGCCACCCTCTAGAAGAGGAGCAAAACGCAATCCGTAAGACAGATCCGGAGGCGCAATATTGATTTGCCAGAGATTCCAAGTGGGCCCTTGTGAGGCACCCCACAAGATCATGGCCACACCCAAGAATGTGAAAAAGACGGTCGTCACTCCGAAGAATCCGACATAAAACGGACCCATCCAAAAGTCGAAGAGATCGCCACCCAGCAAAGTGCCGCCGCGCACTCGGTACTTTCTCTCAAAATTCAACATCGCCACGGCTCGCACCTCCTGTCAAAAAGGAAGGAATCAGATACCTACCTAACTCCCGAAGGAGCTAGACAGGTATCTGAGGACACACATATGCTCTTTAGGACTTGGCCGCCGGTGTCGGCGCTGGCATTGCACTGTTTTGCGCTGCCGGTGCTTTCTTCGGGCCATCGAGCCAATTGAACTTGTTGGTGCTCAGCAGGATGAGGTGAATCATCGCGGCCAGACCAAACAAAAAGATTCCCTGGACCACCATGGCACGCAAGGGGTCGTAGAGTCTCCAGATTCTCCACATGATTGAAACTCCTAGATGAGATATGACATGAAGGTGTAAACGGCTGCTTTCACACCATCGGTGATGCCGTTTGAGTTCTCCGCGCCAGGCAATAGGTCGCGCCATTGAAGGCCCACCAATCGACCCAGAACGGCCACGACAAAAAGCACGCCAAAGGCCAACAAAAAGATGGCCATATAGCCTCGCGGACCCTCCGTCGACGGACGGTGTTCGCGAATGTGGGTGGTGTGTGACATCAGGTTCACTCCTTCAATCAACGTGTTCCGACTAGAACCAAGGCCGCCACGCCCAGACGAGGACGTGTGCGAGCACGGCAACCGCCGCGAAGCCTACGAAGCCCTGCATCCAGTAGTGATGGAACTCTTGAGCCTCTTCGTCGGTAAGACCGGATATGGAAGTCCGATTCGACATACTTGCTCCTTTCAATATGGCCTCTCGGCCCACCATGCGCCCAGCCCGCGCACCAAGGCAGCCGCAGCATGTTGCCGCGACATTCTTTGACGGCTGATGGACACGCCACCCGCCTTCGTGATTGCAGCTGTCAGCGCGTTCAAGCGCTCACCCCGATACCAAGTTCACGCCCCGCAGCACGCACGTGGTCGGAATCCACCTGCTCCTGTCCTGCTTGCCGCGACAATCGTTCCGCGTGATCACGCAACTTCTTTGCCGCAGAGATCTGCACCAAGACGGGCTGCTGCGACACAAATTGGTGGAGCAACTCTTGAGCTTCTTGGAGCCACACATGCTGCTTGCTGGCCTTGGCATGGGTCGGCTCGATCCGGTCCATGTCGCTGGCCAGGGGCAAGATATGGAACAGGGCATCAAACAGCGCGTTGCAGACCTCTTGTACGAGATAAGTCGCCCCGCTGTAGCCCATGAAAGGCGTGCCCGTGTGGCGCCGGATGATGCTGCCCGGGAATGAGGCGGGGATGAATGCCGCGCGCATGGGGCCGCCGCCGCTCACCTCGCTGAGGTACATGCGCTCGTTGTAGCTTCCAAACATGATCAGGGGTGTCTGCGTGTGACACAACTCGCGCACCTGCGCGTTGTCGGTCTTTGCGCCAGGCACGCGGCTGATCGCAAAGCGGCACGGAAGCCCCATTTCCACTTCGAGAAATTGCCGAAGGCCCCGGGCATAGGTGTCATGTGCGACCACCGCAAAACTGGCCGTGCTGAAGAAGTCCTGGGTCACCGAGCGCCACAAATCCCACAAGGGCTTGAGCGTGGTGTGCCGTTCTCGTTCAATAAAGGGTTCAGGATCTAACCCGAGCAACTCACCGAGCTTTCGCAAGAATTGTGTGGTGCTGTGTAGACCGATTGGGGCCTGCAGATAAGGTCTTTCCAAGGCTTCGCACAGCAGGCGCCCGAATTCACGGTACATGCAGATGTTCACGTCGGCTTCTACCAGTCGTGACACGTCAGCCAAGTGGCTGCCCAGCGGGAACACCATGTTCACTTCAGCGCCCAGGCCCTGCACCAAGCGGCGAATTTCAGCCAAGTCGCTGGGAGAGTTGAACGTGCCATAGCACGGCCCAATGATGTTGACCCTAGGCCTCTCACCCGGCGCAAGTGCGTGCACATCGCGAGGAGCTGGTACCTTGCGCAAACCATACTGCTGCCACAGCCACAGCATGGCGCGGTTCGCGCATTGCCATTGATCTTCGTCGATGGTACGGGGCAAGAATCGCTGGAGCGTCGTGCCTTCGGGCGTTACTCCGCCACCAATCATTTCCGCGATGCTGCCGGTCACTACCACCGCAGGGAGCTCAGGATCCAACACCTTATGGGCACGCTTCATCGACCCTTCGGTCCCTTCGCGTCCCAACTGTTCTTCAGCCAGGCCTGTCACCACGATGGGCAACTCGTGGGGTGGCAGCGCATCGGTGTAATGCAGCACACTGGTCACGGGCAGGTTTTCACAGCCGACCGGACCGTCCACCACCACTTGCAAACCTTTGATCGCGGTAAAGACGTAGACCGCACCCCAATAGCCGCCGGCGCGGTCATGGTCGAGGACGAACGGCAAGGCGCTCATGGCCCCATCTCCTCCGCCTTGCGTTGAGCCAACAAGCGCTCAGCCTGCCGTTTGGTCTTGGCGCGAAACTCCGGGCGTGCCTTGGGGATGTCCGACCAGACACCCGCGCTATCCCCGCGACCGACAGGCCCGAAAAACGACTCCATCGCTTGGAAACGATGCTTATTGGCTAAGGCGGCCTGAATCACGTCCACCAATGAGCTCGCACCCGCCACCCCCATCAACGGACGCGCCGAGATCAGGTTGGTGAAGTACAAGGCTGGGATCGACTGTTGTTTTGCCTTTTGCACCACGGGCGTGGTGCCGATCGCCAAGTCGGGCTCGAACTCTGCCATGGCCTGCAGGTCTTGCTCCAAAGTGGCTCTCAACTGCACTTGCACCCCACGTGAGCGCAGCCACTGCGCATCGAGCTCGTTCCATGGGGTCGCGGGACAAGCGGAGCCCACATACCGAACATCGGCCCCACATTCGCTCAACAATCGAGCCACCAGCAGCTCAGATCCTTCGTAGCCGCTCAAAGTGATGCGCCCCCGGATCGCCTTAGAAGCCATCACATCGCGCATTTGACTCAGCGCGCGATTGCGTGCGGCATCGGTCTTTTCAGGGTCCACACCCAAGGTCTGCCCCAAAGCCTGCAACCACGCTTGTGTTCCTTCCAACCCCACGGGGGCTGAACCCAACACCGGCTTGCCGATGGACTGGAATTCGGTCACGGATGCGGTATAGAACGGGTGCATGGCTGCCACTGCCACGCCATCCAAGGCGGCATACAGCTCGCGCCATTCGCGCGTCGGCACCACCGATCCCACTGTCAAGCCCATGGGCTCAATCAGTTGCGCCACACCCATCGGGTCGGCGGGGAACATCTCGCCCAAAAGCGTCAACGCTGGCAGCGTCTTGCGGCCGCCTTGGGGTGCAGCCACAGGGCCATTTTGAATCTCTTGCTTGGCATAACGCAGCATGGCGGAGGCCAGCACATCCTTGGCCTCGGCATGCGTGGGCACGCCAAAGCCTGGCACATCGATGCCGATCACACGCACCCCGTTAATTTCTTTTGGCAGTAGCTGCAATGGCACGCCGCTGGCCGAGGGCACGCATAAATTAATGACCACGATCGCATCGAGCTGATCAGGGTCTGCGGATTTGTGAACCGCTTCTCGAATGTCTTCAAACAACTTGCCGGTGACCAAGGTCTCCGAGTTGAATGGCACATAGCCCACACTGCGGCGAGCGCCATAAAAGTGCGAAGTGAAGGTCAGGCCATACACACAGCACGCGGAGCCCGACAAGATGGTGCTGGTGCGCCGCATGCGCAGCCCCACTCGCAGGGACCCGAAAGCAGGGCACATGCTTTGCGGCTGATCGTGGGCACCCGAGGTGCACGCCACGCTTTCGGGCTGCGTGGGCGGACTTTGTGCGACCTCAGAGGCCGACACGATGGGGATGACGGCGCGGCTCATCGTCAGACCTCGTCGTACACCACTTCAAACGACACCTTGGCCTTGGGCTTGAAGCCCAGCATGTCGGCATCACTGGCAGGCTGGAGCACCACGTTACGCCCCACACTGTCGGCCGAGAACAGGCTCAGCAATTCATCTTGCGTTTGAGGCTTGGGCCGCATGGGCGGCGCCAAACCGACTTGCGTGGCCAGTTGCGCAAACAACGGGCCCCAACGCCCATCGGGCTTGCCGATGATTTCGTAGCTCGCACTCTTGCGGCGAATGTCTTCATCGGCCGGGATGGAGGCCAACACGGGGATGCCGGCCCGGGCGGCAAACGCATGGGCCTCGCCAGTGCCGTCATCCTTGTTGACCACCATGCCGGCCACGCCGACATTGCCACCCAACTTCCGGAAATATTCGACGGCCGAGCAAACGTTGTTGGCCACGTACAAGGACTGCAAGTCGTTGCTGCCCACCACGATGACCTTTTGGCACATGTCTCGAGCAATGGGTAGGCCAAAGCCTCCGCAGACCACGTCACCCAAGAAATCGAGCAGGACGTAATCAAAGCCCCATTCATGAAAACCCAGTTTTTCCAGGGTTTCAAACCCGTGGATGATGCCTCGGCCACCGCAGCCACGGCCGACCTCCGGCCCACCCAACTCCATCGCGAACACACCGTCTCGCTTGAAGCACACGTCACCCACCTGCACCTCTTCGCCGGCCAACTTCTTCTTGGAAGAGGTCTCGATGATGGTCGGGCAGGCCTTGCCGCCAAAGAGCAGGCTGGTCGTGTCACTCTTGGGATCACACCCAATCAATAACACCCGCTTGCCCTGTTGAGCCATCATGTAGCTCAGATTGGCCAAGGTGAAACTTTTGCCGATCCCACCTTTGCCGTAAATGGCAATGATTTGGGTTTCTTTCGGTGTGGAACTCATGCGCAGGCCCTCCAGTCCAAGACCATCTTCAAACAGGCGGAATCGCCAAAGGCCTGCTCGTATGCCGAGTGGGCGCGTGTAGGAAGGTCCTGATGCGTGATCAGCCCATCCAATGACAAACGGCCGCTGCGAACCAGTTCGCTCACGGCTAAAAGATCAGGGCGTTTCCACTCGGCCGCCACTCGCAGGCGCACCTCTCGCATGAAGGCGGGCGCAAAGGCGAATTGAATGTTGTCCTTGTAGAAGCCCGCCAGCACGATTTCGCCTCCAGGACGCAATCGACCGATCAGGGCATCCAGCAAGCCAGCGTCACCGCTGACGTCGTAGATCGTTTGGTAATCGCGCCGGGAATCATCCTCAGGCGTCACCACCTGGTAGCCCTCAGAACCCTGGCTGCGTACCGGGTTGGTCTCCCAGACCACCGGAGGCTTCGCACCCGCCGCCACGGTCATGCGCGCCAGCAAGCGGCCCATCACGCCGTGCCCCACAATCAACTCGGGAGGGGCATAGGGGGCCTGCTGCCCTCCACCGGCCACCGAGTGATAGGCCGTGGCGGCCAGGGCCAACAAGACCGCTTGCGCCCCCAGCGCCTCATCAACCGCAGCCACTCGGCCCTGGTGCACCACCAACCTGGAAGCCGAGCCGCCAAAAAGACTGTGCACACCGGGCCAACAACTGGCACCTGGCACGAAGACCGTTTGCCCAAGGGTCAGTTCTGCGCCCTCTCCTACCCGGGTTACACGCCCCACACTTTCATAGCCGGGCACCAGGGGATACCCCATGCCGGGGAACGCCGGCATGCTGCCATTCCACAGCAAACGCTCGGTGCCGGTGCTGATCCCGCTGAAATCCACCGCCACTTCAATGTGCTGCGGGGACAGGTCTGCCATGTCGAGTGTCCTCACGGAGACCTTCTGGGGTCGATCGAAGACGATGGCTTGTGCCTTCATGGGTGTATTTTTAGCTACACATTGACATGTGTCAATCTATCTTGACTTTAAGGTCTGACATCCCAGGGTAAACACTAGATTTGATGGCCAATAAGACCTGGGCATGAATGGGCATGGCAGTGGGCAATCGCCGAACCCCATCGAAGCCAGCGGCGTTCAACAGGGAGGTCAACTCGTCGGGACTGCGCAATCGCCCACCCCCCATGGCGAGCATGTAGAAATGAAAATAAGGATCAGCCTCTTTGGACCCTGAAGCCGGGCCCCCCGCCAAGGCCATGGGTTCGGCCAACAACAACTGCCCTCCCACGGGCAATGCTTGCCAAATCTGGCGCAGCAACTGCCCTAGCACCGAGTCGGAGTGGTCATGGGCGACACGCACCAAAGTCACCAGGTCTGCACCACGGGGCAGAGGCTCACCCAAGAAACTGCGAGCAAAACACTGCGTGCGGCTCAAGACGCCGCAGTTGCGCAAACGCTCACGCGTCAAGTCCATCACGTGCGGAAGGTCGAGCACCTGCAAGTTCAGGTGCGGCAGCTGCTGGGCCAACGCCACCGCAAAACGCCCTTTACCGCAGCCGATGTCCAAGACACAACGGTGGTTGGAAAAGTTGTAACTGTCGAGAACCTCGGCGATCACAAAATTCTGCGAGGCATCCATCAAATCGCTGTATCGCTGCGACTGCGCCTGCGCTTGTGGTCCCAGCGCTGGGCCAGCGCCCTCTTTCTGGGCGTAGGGCCAATAGGCCGCCATTTCCCCCTTGCTTCCACGCGAGTGGTTGCGCAAAAACTCGTCCGGATCTGCCAAGTCCCGATAAAGGAGCTGGTTGTGTTCCACCATGGCGCGAATGCCCGCGTGGCCTAACACGGGATGCGCCAACGCACCGATCCGATAGCGCTCATCCACATCCTGGCGCAAGAGTTGAATCGACACGGCAGAGTCCAGCAGACACTTCAATGCAGCCGGATCAAGCCCCAACCGGCTGGCCAGGCTTTGGAGGTCTTGGGGGTCTTGCGACAACACATCCAAGATGCGAAATCTCACGCACGCCACCAGCACCTGCGTCTGAACAAAACCCGTCATAAGCCCCAGCAACTGACGCGTCCGCCGCTGCGCCATCCAACGCGTGAAGACGTTGGCACGGACCTGTTCATAGCGCGCAGGATCGCTGAAATGCCGCTCCAGACGGCTCATCCACCGGCCCCACCAGTGCACACTGCGTGAGGTCATGAAGGTGGATGGAAGCATGGACATGGCCTTAACAACCGCAGCCGACTGCCACCATCAGTGGTGCAGGGCACTGACCATCGAGCGCGTCGCCGCGACTTGGGGGTGCAGGTCAGAAGGGATCAAGCGCTGAGATTCCAAGCGCACCAGGTGTTGCAACATGTCGCGGCAGGCGCACTGGGGCACGGCCTCGATGGCCCGGCTCATCAATCCTTCAAAGTGAGTCAGAGCGCCTTCCAAACCTAAGGTGGCCATGGCGTTTGGCCGCCCCAACAATTCATCTTGTCCAGACGGCTTGCCCAAGGTTGCGGTGGGGCCCAAGACATCGCGAATGTCATCGGCCACTTGGTACGCGTGCCCCAATGACTCACCGAAGGGCGCCCAAGGGGCATCGTCCTGGCCAGAGGCCAGCGCACCTGCACGCACCGCCGCCACAAAGAGTGCGCCGGTCTTGGCGCGCTGGTATTGCGCCAAGTCGGCACGGGATTCGCATTCCCAGGCTTGCCCCGCCACGATGCCATCAGGCATCCCTACCCCCCGGCTGAGATTGCGCACCAGGGGCAGCAAGCGCTTCGGCTGTGCCACAGCCGCCTCGGCCAGCACCTGATAGGCCATCACAATCAGCGCATCTCCGCACAGCAGAGCCAGCGGCTCCCCAAACGCCTTGTGAACCGTGGCTTGGCCCCGGCGGGTGGCGGCATTGTCAAACGCCGGCATATCGTCGTGCACCAAGGATGCACAGTGCATCAATTCCACCGCGCAGGCCGCCGCGTCGGTCAACTCGGGCGCGTCGTCTCCACAGGCAATCGCCACGGCCACGCACAGCTGCGGTCGGATCCGGGCTCCCCCACTGAACACGGCATGCCTCACCGCCGCTTCCAGCCCTCCAGGGGCTCCTTGACCCATCGCCGTCCCAACATGAAGTTGCAGTGCCTTTTCGACACGCGCATGAAGACTCATGGTCTTAGCCTTTCCCGATGCACTGCCCCCCGGCAGTTTGAGCTGCCGTTTTGACAGCCTGGAGTGTCAATCTACCAATCCAAGACCACTTGTCAAGTCTGAATTACACTCAAGTGTCAACTGCATGGGAAGCCACCATGGGCATGTGGATCGAACTGGGTGTGTTTGCGATCGCCCTGGCCTTTGGCCTGTGGCAGATTCACGATGTCAAGAAGGCCCGCGAAAAGTCGCGCCAAGAGGCGCAGCGCGCCGAAAAGGAACGTCACGAGCCCTGACGACCGCGCGACAGCGCCTCCACCACCCCCAACCACAGCGCATTGCGTTCCGCGTAGGGTTCAGGATCTTGCCGCCCGCTCGCTTGGGCATAGACCGCCGTGTGCACCATCACCAGGCCGGTGGCCGGTTGCACGTACAGAGCCTGCCCATGCACGCCTTGCATCACGAAGGTACGCGTCTTGGAGGGATGCAACCAAAACTGGTAGCCGTAGCCGAAATAAGGTGTCGCACGGTAGGGCCTGAAATCGAGCGGTTGACGAGACGGGTCGGTGGCGTCCAGCAGGTAGTCTCGAGGAACGACCTGTCGATCACCCACCCGACCGTCGCGCGCCAACATGGCGCCCAACCGTCCCCAATCGCGAAGACTGGCATTGAAGCAAAAATACGCGGCCGCCTGCCGGTCTTTGCCGGTGCACCAGAAGGCCTCGTGTTCAGCCCCTAGAGGCTGCCACAGCCATTGCTCCGTGAGTTCCGCCAAGGTGCGGCCGGTGGCAGCCGTCAACACCCGCCCCAGCACCTCGGTCTCTGAGCTGGCATACACAAATTTGGCTCCTGGCGGGCTGTGACGGTCCTGGAAGCTGCGCAAGACGTTCACCGTGGAAGGCCACCCGGTGGACACCGCGCCGGACAATCGGCTCACATCATCCTGGCCGTCATACCTTTCTGTAAAAGTTACGCCCGAGCTCATGCGCAAGAGGTCCCGGATGCGGGTATGCCCATAGGCACTGCCCTCGAGATCTTTCACATAGGTGGCAGCCTCGTCGTCCAGGGACCTCACCTGGCCCTGGCCGAGCGCCACGCCCATGAGCAAAGACGTCACGCTCTTGGCCATGGAAAACGACAAGAACCGGGCATCGTCGCTTCGTCCATAGCGGTACCGCTCGTAGACGATGTGCCCGTCCTTGAGGATCAGCAGCCCCGTCACGCGTCGACGGTCCAGGTACTCCTGCAAGGAGTAAGTAGCGTTGCGATAGCGATATTGGAGGTCAGGCACCACGCCGGCATGCGGCAAAGGCTCCATCACCGCGGCCTTGGCCACTTTTTGCGTCAGCACGCCCGGCACACGGTCCAAGGCCGACCAAGATCCGACCCGGGTGTGCTCGGTTCGGCCCCAATTTCCGTCGCTGACCGGGTAGTTTTGCGCCTTGCCCAGCGACGCTTCGTCAGGTTCGGCCCAGGCGATAGATGAGGCAGTCAGCCACAGGCCTATGATGTACCAAGACATCTTCACCATCTTCAAAGGAAGATTCATCCAAATAGGTCGGAAGCCACGGAACTGAATGCGGACCAAGGCTGTGGACGCAATGATCGACGGCGCACGCGACCTGTTCATGGTGATGGCGGAGTCGGAGGGATTCGAACCCTCGATGCGCTTTTGGCGCATACTCCCTTAGCAGGGGAGCACCTTCGGCCTCTCGGTCACGACTCCTGAGGAAGCGGCATTCTAACCGCAAGCATCGACCGCGTCAGGCGGTAGCGGCGTCGAGCTCAAAGGCCTTGTGCAAAGCGCGTACCGCGAGCTCCATGTACTTTTCCGCGATGACCACGCTGGTCTTGATTTCGCTGGTGGAGATCATCTGGATGTTGATGCCCTCTTCGCTCAGCACCTGGAACGTCTTGGCGGCCACCCCAGCGTGGCTTCTCATGCCGATGCCCACGATGCTGACTTTGCAAATCTTGGTGTCACCCAACACTTCATTCGCACCCAAGGCTGGCAACACGTGAGACTTCAAGACCTCTAACACGCGTGCATGATCGTTGCGAGGCACCGTGAATGAGAAATCGGTCAGTCCTTCGCGCGAAGCGTTTTGAATGATCACGTCCACATCGATATTGGCCTCAGCCACAGGGCCCAAGATCTTGAAGGCCACGCCTGGGGTGTCAGGCACACCCACCAGGGTGACCTTGGCTTCATCACGGCTGAAGGCAATGCCCGAAACGACAGCCTGTTCCATTTTTGAATCCTCTTCGTAAGTGATCAAGGTGCCGGAGGCGGCTTCTTCGTGAATGTCGATGTCAGATGGCGTGAAACTGGACAACACGCGCAAAGGCACGCGGTACTTGCCCGCGAATTCGACCGACCGAATCTGGAGCACTTTAGAGCCCAAACTGGCCATCTCCAGCATTTCTTCAAAGCTGATGGTGGTCAAGCGCTTGGCCTCGGGCACGATGCGTGGGTCGGTGGTGTAGACCCCGTCCACATCGGTGTAGATGAGGCACTCGTCGGCCTTCATGGCAGCGGCCACGGCGACCGCGCTCGTGTCGCTGCCACCTCGGCCCAATGTGGTGATGTGACCCTCGTCATCCAAGCCCTGGAACCCCGTGACGATGACCACCCGCCCTGCATTCAGGTGCTCACGAATGCGTGTGTCATCGATGGAGTGGATGCGAGCCTTGGTGTAGGAAGAATCAGTGCGCACCGGCACCTGCCACCCCGTGAAACTGATTGCGTCGATACCTTCGTTCTGTAGGGCCAATGACAGCAGTCCCACGGAGACCTGCTCGCCGGTGCTGGCGATCATGTCGAGCTCGCGTTGCGCCTGCGCCGTGTGAGCTTGGGGCATCAGTTCTTTGGCCAATCCGAGCAGGCGGTTGGTCTCGCCGCTCATGGCCGAGGGCACCACCACCAACTGGTGCCCCGCCCTCACCCACTTCGCCACGCGTTGAGCCACGCTGCGGATGCGCTCGGGCGACCCCATGGAGGTGCCACCGTACTTGTGAACAATCAAAGCCATGACTCAGACGAGAAGTGGAGCAAAGCCCTTGATTCTAACTCGAATTGCTGCGGCGCAGCATCTGCGACTTCGGCATCAACAGACCCCGCAACACGACCAGCTGCCCTCCCGGCGCCGGCCAACAGGCACCGCCTCGAGCGACACCCAGCTCCTGAGACAACCGGCGCACGAGCGAATCAGGCACGCCTTGTGGCATGAAGTCCTTGAGCCAAAAACGCAACAAGTTGGTCTGCCTCTGCGCAGGCAGCTCGCGCCAAGCGGCAATCTTCAGGACCCGACCCTCGCACGAGCCATGGCTCATCAAGCAGTGCAAGGCATCCACGCTCGCCATCGCTTGGGCACACACATCGGCCTCATGCAATCGCTGCGCAGCGCCTGCCAGGGCGACCTCGGCGTGA
The DNA here is from genome assembly GCA_964498795.1 of uncultured Rubrivivax sp. GTDB lineage: Bacteria > Pseudomonadota > Gammaproteobacteria > Burkholderiales > Burkholderiaceae_C > Rubrivivax. Next base: position 15,990 of record CAZCJB010000035.1, read on the forward strand.
GGAAAGGCCTCCAGCAAGGCGGGCCACACTTTCAAGCGCAGGCGATTGCGGGCAAAGCGGGAGTCTGAGTTGCTCGGATCCTCGATGACACGCAATCGGTGGGTTTTGACGTAGGCCTCAATGGCCTCACGGGGCATCTCCAGCCAGGGTCGAACCCATGTGACGCCATCTCGAACCACCTCGCGTGGCATGCCGGCCATGCCCGCCGCACCCGCACCCCTGAGAGCCTGCAACAACAGGGTCTCCGCCTGATCACGCCGGTGGTGCGCCAACAACACCGTCGATGCCCCCTCCTCCAGCGCCATGCGCGCCAATGCTTGGTAGCGCTCCTTGCGGGCCCAGGCCTCCACGCTTTCGCCTTTGGCCGGTGCGCCTTGCAAACGGGTGGCCTTGAACCGCACGGGCAAACCACGTCGGGCCCATCTCGCACATTGGGCTTGGAGTTGCTCTAGCCACGCATCCGCCTGCGGCATCAGGCCGTGGTGCACGTGCAGGGCCCACACCTCCAGCGGAGCCTGCAACTTCGCGTTATCGGCACTCAGTGCACCATCGAGTGCCGCGCGCGCCGTCATGTGCAGCAAGGCAGTGGAATCACGCCCCCCGCTGGCGGCCACCGCGATGCGGGGCCGGTGGCCCATCAGGCTTCCTTGGTGTCGTTGAAGCGACCGTAAGCCTGCAATCGCTCGTAGCGGCGCGCCAGCAGATCCTTGGTCTTCAAGTCTCCCACCTGACGTACCGCATCGTTCAGACCCCGCTTGAGCAGCGAAGCCATGCCCTTGAGGTCTCGGTGCGCGCCCCCCACCGGTTCGCTGACCACCTTGTCGATCAGATTGAGCGCTTTGAGTCGATGGGCGGTGATGCCCAGGGCCTCGGCGGCATCGGCTGCGCGATCGGCCGTCTTCCACAAAATGGATGCACACCCCTCCGGCGAAATGACCGAGTACACCGAATATTGCAACATCAATACCTGATCGGCCACGCTGATGGCCAAGGCGCCGCCCGACCCCCCTTCGCCAATGATGGTCGAAATGATTGGCACCTCGAGTTGCGCCATCTCGAAGATGTTGTGACCAATGGCTTCGCTCTGGCCCCGCTCTTCGGCCCCGATGCCCGGGTAGGCCCCCGGCGTGTCGACGAAGGTAAAGACCGGCAGCTGAAACTTTTCGGCCAGCTTCATCAGCCGCAAGGCCTTGCGGTAACCCTCGGGACGCGCCATGCCAAAGTTGCGCGCCGAGCGCTCTTTGGTGTCTCGTCCCTTTTGATGGCCCAGCACCATGCAGGGCTGACCATTGAACCGGGCCATGCCGCCGACGATGCTCAAGTCATCAGCAAAGCTGCGGTCTCCGTGAAGCTCTTGAAAGTCGGTGAAGAGCTCTTCCACATAGTCTAGGGTGTAGGGGCGCTGAGGATGCCGCGCAATCAAGGTGACCTGCCAGGGCGTGAGGTTGGCGTAGATGTCTTTGGTCAGCTGCAGGCTCTTTTGGCCCAGCCGGTCGATCTCATCGGAGATGTCCACGGCCGATTCGTTTTGCACGTACCGCAACTCTTCGATCTTGGACTCGAGCTCCGCAATGGGCTGCTCAAATTCCAGGAAGTGTCTCTTGCTCATAGGGGGCGAAGGCGGAAGCGCTCCAAGTGCGACACTCAGTAGTCTACTGGCACTGGGTCCAGGCTGCGCCACAAGTACCAGGTGGCGACCGTGCGGTAAGGGCTCCAGGCCTCAGACACCTCGCGGGCCTCGGCACGCGACACCGGCTCCCCGCTGAAGTAATTGACGCTGATGCCCTTGATCAAGCCCAGGTCGTCCAAGGGCAAGACATTGGGGCGCATGAGATGAAAAATCAAGAACATCTCCGCCGTCCACCGTCCAATGCCGCGAATGGCCACGAGCTCAGCGATGATGGCCTCATCGTCCATGGATTGCCACTGGTCCACATGCACCGCACCCGCCGTGAAATGCCGAGCCAGATCGTGCAGGTATTCCGCCTTGCGCACGGAGAGTCCAGCTTCGCGCATGGCTTCGGGCTTCAAGCGTCCCACCACCTGCGGATTGAGTGCCTGAGCCACCAGTGGCGAGTCGCTGGTGCGCGGGGCCTTACCTCCCCGAGACGCGGTGGCGAGCAGCGCAAAGCGATCCCACACCGACTGAGCGGCTTTGACCGAAATCTGTTGCCCCACCACGGACCGGGCCAAGGTGGTGAAGGCATCGCCACGGCTTTGCAGACGAGCCTCACCAAATTGTGGAATCAATCGCTTGAGCACACGATCTCGCCGCTTGAGGTGCTTGCAGGCCTCGTCCCAAAAATCGGGAACCAAAATGCCGGATGGGGAGACCATGGTGCTCGACACGCTCTGCATCTTGGCGATTTCAGGCACGAACCCAGGTCGTGCCTTGGGGGCCGTCCTTGAGCTCAATACCTTCGGCCAGAAGCGCCGCACGGATTTCGTCGGCGCGCTTGAAGTCGCGATCACGCTTGGCCTGCGCACGCTCGGCGATGCGTTGCTCGATGTCGGCTTCGCTCAAACGGACGCCAGCGCGCAAAAAGGCCTGAGGGTCTTGCTGCAGCACACCCAACACAGCGCCTAGCTGCATGAGTTGTTCCGCCGCTGCTTGCGCCGCTTGCGCAGTGGCACTCTTGTGCACTTGAGCGGCAAGGTCAAACAGCACCGCCACGGCGCCGGGCGTGTTGAAGTCATCGTCCATGGCGGCCTTGAAACGGGCAGCAGGCTCCTGCGTCCAATCGACGGTGGTCGCATCCTGCGAAGCAGGCGACTGAAGCGACGACACCGCAGCCAGCGCCCCATAGAGCCGCCGCAACGCATTGCGCGCATCGTCCAAATTGGCATCGCTGAAGTTGAAGGGGCTGCGATAGTGCGTGCGCAACATGAAAAAGCGCAGCGTCTCGCCATCGTAGGACTTCAATACATCGCGAATGGTAAAAAAGTTGCCCAAAGACTTGGACATTTTTTCATTGTCGACATTGAGAAAGCCGTTGTGGAGCCAATAGCGCACGAAGGGAGCGTCGCTGGCCCCTTCGCTCTGGGCAATCTCGTTCTCGTGATGCGGAAACTGCAGGTCCATTCCGCCGCCATGGATGTCGAAAGGTTGCCCCAGCAGCGAACAACTCATGGCCGAGCATTCGATGTGCCATCCGGGCCGTCCGGACCCAAAGGGGCCTTCGTACTTGGCGTCTTGCGGCTCATCAGGTTTGGCAGCTTTCCACAGCACAAAGTCCAAAGGATCCTGCTTGTCATCGCTCACGCCCACGCGCTCACCGGCCCGCAGTTCATCCAAGGATTTGCCCGATAACTTCCCGTAACCGGCAAATTTACGCACGGCGTAATTGACGTCGCCGTTGGCGGCCCGATAGGCCAGGCCCTTGCGCTCGAGTTGACCGATCAAATCGAGCATTTGGGGCACATATTCAGTGGCACGCGGCTCGTGAGTGGGCGTTTCGATGCCTATGGCGCCAATGTCTTGGCGCATGGCGGCGATCATTTCGTCGGTCAGGTCGCGGATGCTGATGCCTCGCTCGAGAGCCCGCTTGATGATCTTGTCATCAATGTCGGTGATGTTGCGCACGTAAGTCACTCGATAACCACTGGCTCTCAACCACCTGTAGACCACGTCAAAAGACATCATCATGCGGGCATGTCCCACATGACACAAGTCATAGATGGTCATGCCGCACACATACATGCGCACATGGCCCGGTTCGATGGTTTGAAACGGCTCAACCCGTCGGCTGAGTGTGTTGTAGACGTGAAGGCTCATAATTGCGGTCTCAGTATACGAGACCCCACCCTGCGCCATGTACCTCTCCTTCACCGCGCTCACCCGAACTTCGCTCATCGGCTTCGCGATCGTTTTGTGTGGATGGACCCCAGCCGCATGGGCTCAAAAGGTTCGCTTGTCAACCACCGCCGGCGACATCGTGGTGGAGCTCGACCGGACCAAGGCGCCCAAAACGGTCGACAACTTTGTGGCTTACGTGAAGGCTGGCCACTACAACGGCACGATCTTTCACCGGGTGATCGACAACTTCATGATTCAAGGGGGTGGCATGTCGGCCAACTTGGCTGAAAAACCTACGCGCCCACCCATCCCTCTGGAGGCCGGCAACGGGTTGCTGAACGTGCGAGGCACCATCGCCATGGCTCGTACCTCCGTGCCGGATTCGGCCACCTCACAGTTCTTTATCAATGTGGCCGACAACGCGTTTTTAGACCCCGCCAATGCGCGCGATGGCCGAGGCTATGCGGTGTTCGGCCAGGTCGTGGAAGGCATGGACGTGGTCGATCAGATCAAAGGGGTGCCCACCTCGGCCAAGGGCATGCACCAAAACGTACCCAATATGCCCGTTACCATCAAAAAAGCCACTCTGGAGCCCTGACATCATGAGTACCACGATTGAATTCACCACCAATGCGGGCGTGATCCGCGCTGAGTTGGACGCTGAAAAAGCGCCCGCCACCACCCGGAATTTCTTGGATTACGTGGCTTCGGGCCACTACGACGGCACGGTGTTCCACCGGGTCATCAAGGGCTTCATGATCCAAGGGGGAGGCATGGACGCCTCCATGAAACAAAAGGCCACCCGCGATCCGGTGCAAAACGAGGCCAACAACGGCCTCAAAAATGCCAAATACACCTTGGCCATGGCGCGCACCTCGGATCCGCACTCTGCGACAGCACAGTTCTTCATCAACACGGCCGACAACGCGTTCTTGGATTTCCGCTCGGAAAGCATGCAGGGATGGGGCTATGCCGTCTTCGGCCGGGTGGTGGCAGGTCAGGACGTGGTGGACAAGATCGAAGGTGTCAAGACGGGCCGAAAAGGCTTTCACGATGATGTGCCTTTGGAGGCCATCACCATCGAAAGCGCCCGCCTCGTCGAGTGAGCGTCGACGGCTGCCAGGTGATACATGCCCCCGCCCATTGGCGGGCGGTGGACTTCATTTCTGATCTGCACCTGAGCCGCCAAACCCCTCTCACCTTCGATGCCTGGTCACGCCACATGACCACGACCACGGCCGATGCGGTGTGGATCTTGGGTGACTTGTTTGAGGTCTGGGTAGGTGACGACGCCGCTCTGGGTGTTCCCGACTCCTTTGAGGATGCATGTGCCCAAGTGCTCCAACATGCCTCACAGCGCCTGAGTGTGGCTTTTTTGCCGGGGAACCGAGATTTCTTGGTGGGCGATGCGCTGCTTGATGCCTGCGGTGTGCGTCGACTGTCTGATCCCAGTGTGCTCCAGGGATTCGGCCGCAGCGTGATGGTCAGCCATGGTGACGCGTGGTGCCTGCAAGATGTGGACTACCTTGCATTTCGCACACAGGTTCGCTCACCCGCGTGGCAACAGGCATTCTTGGCGCAGTCCCTGCACGAGCGGCACGCTGCGGCGCGTCAGATGCGGGAAGCCAGTGAAGCTCGCAAGGCGGGCCTGCCCGACCCCAGTTTGTGGGCGGATGTCGACCCCGAAGAGGCCTCGCGTTGGATGCGTCGGCATGGCGCCACAGAATTGGTCCATGGCCACACCCACCGACCCGGCTCACAGGCTTGGGCGGCCGGTTTGCAGCGGCATGTACTCAGCGACTGGGATCTCGAGGCAAAGGTGCCGCGGGCCGAAGTATTGCGGCTCACCCAGGAGGGCTGGCAACGCATCCCACCCCCATGATCCGGCTGCGTCAGGCTTGGCAGCGCTGGCGAGAGTCTCGTGCGTTGGCACGGCGCGCAATTCCGGACGCCCTCTGGCGCCGCACCCTGAAGCGGTTCAAGTTTTTGCCTGCGCAGGGCCCAGACGCCGAGGAATTGCGCCGCCTGTGCAGCCTGTTTCTCGACTGCAAAGAATTCACGGGTGCTCAGGGTTTGATCGTTCGTGACGACATGGCTGTGGCCATCGCGGCCCAAGCCTGTCTGCCCATCTTGCACCTAGGCCTGTCGGTCTATGACGGATTTGTGGGCATCGTGGTCCACGCCAGCTCGGTGCGTGCGCGTCGCGAGGCCATAGATGAAAACGGCATCGTGCACACGTACGACGAGGTCTTGTCAGGAGAAGCCGTCGAAGGCGGCCCCGTGACGCTGTCGTGGCGCGATGTGCGTGGAGCCAGTCACACCGCAGAGGATGGCTACAACGTGGTCATCCACGAATTTGCGCACGTCCTTGACATGGGAAACGGGCAACTCGATGCCATGCCTGCGCTTCCCGCGGCCATCGACAAGGCCCTTTGGGCGCAAACCTGGTCACAGGCCCAGGCCACCTTTAACCTGCAGGTCGATCAAGGCCAGCCGACCCTCCTGGACCCCTATGGCGCCGAGAGCATGGAGGAGTTTTTCGCCGTGGCGGTGGAGGCCTTTTTCGTCGCCCCGACATCGCTCCACCGGACTGACCCCGCCCTCTACGATCTCATGCGGCAGTACTTTAGCCAAGACCCCTTGAGCCGCCTCAACCCGTGATTGCGAAGGCCGCAGACATGCTTGAGCGTGTCATTGCGAAGGCCGCAGACATGCTTGAGCGGGTCATTGCGAAGGCCGCAGGCCTGAAGCAATCTCCCTCGCGCCCGAGACCCCTCACCCGACCGCCGCCTCCGCCTTGGGCTTGTCCTTGCGCAAAGGCGCGATCTCCAGCGTCACTTCATTCTTGTCGTCGATGCCCACCGTGAGGCGTCCACC
>CAZCJB010000036.1:0-18416 GCA_964498795.1 uncultured Rubrivivax sp.
GCGTTTGATGCGAGCGGGCCACCGGGGGTGGCGGTGCGGATGGGGGAAGGGATGGCGGCGGGGTGAGGGATTGCTTCGCTGCGCTCGCAATGACGGCGGGGGGTCATCGCGAGGAGCGGAGCGACGTGGCGATCTTGGCTGAAGATTGCCGCGGCCCTTTGGGCCTCGCAATGACGGCGGAGGCGCCTCGCGTTGACGGTGCGGCGTGACCTGCCTCAACCGAACAAACCCGGGGCGCGGTCGGGGCCTTCTAGCTCGTCGGCGTAGAAGCAGGAGGGGCATACGGCGCGGTAGCGGTCGTTGCCGCCAATTTCAACCTGTTGACCCCGGGTGACGCGGCGTCCTTCGGCATCGATGCGCATGTTCATGGAGGCCTTGCGGGCACAGGCGCAGATGGTCTTCATTTCTTCCAAGTCGTCGGCCAGGGTGAGCAAGGTGATGGCCCCGGGGAAGCCTTGGCCTTGGAAATCGCTGCGCAGCCCGAAGCACAGGATGGGCAGGTGGTCGCGGTGGGCCATGCGGTGGAGTTGGCGCACCTGATCGGAAGACAGAAACTGGGCCTCGTCGATGAGCACGCAAGCCAGTTCGGCCGGCAGCGAGGCGCGCTCAAAGACGGTCTCAGGCCCAAAGGTGGCCGCCGTGCGATGCAGGCCCAAGCGGGAGCCGATGATGCCGGTGCCCGAGCGGTCGTCGTGGGCGGCGGTGAAGAGGGCCACTTTCATGCCGCGCTCTTCATAGTTATGTGCCGCTTGCAACAAGGCCGTGGACTTGCCCGCATTCATCGCGGCGTAACGAAAGTAAAGCTTACTCATCGGACTGATTCAGCGACCCACCGCGAAGAAATCTGCAGTATTATTACAAAAGTTATAACAAGGAGCCGCCATGACCGCACTCAAGCTGACCCAAATCGGTAACTCCGTGGGCGTGATTCTGCCCAAGGAAGTGTTGGCCAGGTTGAAACTCGAACGGGGAGACACCGTTTTCGTCACTGACAACGCTCAGGGCATCACCTTGACGCCCTACAGCCCTGATTTTGAAGCGCAAATGTCAGTTGCGCGGCAGGTCATGAAAAAGCGACGTGACGCGCTGCGTGAGTTGGCGAAATGAATACGCCCTGGATTTGGCTGGACCTGGCCGTGTTGAGGGCTGCCCACGAAGAGCAGCTGCTCGAGCATGGTGGTGCGGCGGGCATCGGAGATGAAGGATTGTTGGAGTCGGCAGCAGCACGACCGCGGCATTTGAGCGCCTACGGAAGTCCCGATATTGCGGACTTGGCAGCGGCTTATGGCTACGGGATCGCGAAGAACCATCCGTTTATCGATGGGAACAAGCGAACGGCCTTGGTCGCTATTGAAACCTTCCTGTGGCTCAACGGCATGGAATTGAATGCGACCGATGCGGACTGCGTGATGACCATCCTGTCGTTGGCTGCTGGCGAGATGGAAGAAGACGCATTGGCAAATTGGATCCGACGTCAATCAACAGGAATCTCAACATGAAAATCACCGTCATCGGCACCGGCTATGTGGGCTTGGTCAGTGGAGCCTGTTTGGCGGATGTGGGCAACGATGTGCTGTGCCTGGACATCGACCCCAAGAAGGTGGAGATGCTGCAAGCTGGTCGCATCCCGATTCACGAACCCGGTTTGGAAGGTTTGGTGACCCGCAACGCGCAAGCGGGACGCTTGCACTTCACCACCGATGTGGCACAGGCCGCGCAATTTGGCACGGTGCAGTTCATTGCGGTGGGCACGCCCCCTGATGAAGACGGCTCGGCAGATCTGCAATATGTGTTGGCTGCCGCACGCAACTTGGGCCGCCACATGAAGGACTACAAGGTGGTAGTGGACAAGAGCACGGTGCCGGTCGGGACCGCCGACAAGGTGCGAGCGGCGATTGCCGAAGAGTTGCAGGCGCGAGGGGTGGAGGTGCCGTTCAGTGTCGTGTCCAACCCGGAGTTTTTAAAAGAGGGTGCGGCCATCGAGGACTTCAACCGCCCCGACCGCATCGTGATTGGTGCCGACGATGAGCGGGCCATCAACTTGATGCGCTCGTTGTACGCCCCGTTTCAGCGCTTCAAGCAACGCATGTTTGTGATGGACATTCGCAGTGCCGAGCTCACCAAGTATGCGGCCAATGCCATGTTGGCCACGCGCATCAGTTTCATGAACGAGTTGGCCAACCTGGCCGAGGTGGTGGGCGCTGACATTGAGATGGTCCGTCAGGGCATTGGGGCCGATGAGCGCATTGGCCCGTACTTTTTGTATGCCGGTTGTGGTTACGGTGGGTCGTGTTTCCCCAAGGACGTGCGAGCGCTGCTGCACACCGCGCGTTCGGATGCGAAACAAAAGCTGCACGTGTTGGAGGCGGTGCAAGAAGCCAATGAAGCGCAGAAGCGGGTGTTGGCGGCCAAGATCAAACGGCGGTTTGGCTCGTCCTTAACCGGGCTGCACTTTGCGGTGTGGGGCTTGGCGTTCAAGCCCAACACCGATGACATGCGAGAGGCGCCAGCGGTGTTGCTCATTGAGGAGCTGTTGGAAGCGGGCGCGACGGTGACGGCCTACGATCCGGTGGCCAGACGGGAGGCTCAGCGCATCTTTGGCGATCGGCCTGGGCTGCGCTTGGTGGAGGCAGCGCCTGCGGCGCTGGAAGCGGCTGACGCCTTGGTGATCGTGACGGAGTGGAAGGAGTTTCGCAGCCCGGACTTTGAGACGATCGCCAAGACCTTGAAGTCGCCGGTGATCTTTGACGGCCGCAATCTTTACGACCCGGCCCTGCTGAAAGACTTTGGTTTGGAGTATCACGGTGTGGGTCGTGGCACTGGGGTGGCTGCGTGATGGGTGCGAGCGACGTATCGCCCGTGGTGGCCGTGGTCGGCCTGGGGTATGTGGGCCTGCCCTTGGTGGTGGAATTTGGCAAGCACGGGCCGACGTTGGGGTTTGATGTGGCCCGCGACAAGGTGGTCAAGTGTCAGGCAGGGACCGACCCGTCACGCGAGATCCCCGATACGGAGATGGCGCAGGCGGTGCATGCACGGTACACCGACCAAGCGCAAGATCTGGCTACGGCCGACATGATCATCGTGGCCGTGCCCACCCCGGTGGATGAGGCCAAGATTCCGGACTTCGCGCCGCTCATTGGCGCCAGCCGTACGATAGGCGCGCACATGAAGCCGGGCACGGTGGTGATTTATGAAAGCACGGTCTACCCCGGCGCCACCGAAGAGGTGTGCATCCCCGAGTTGGAAAAGGCCTCGGGCCTGACATGGAAGCGGGATTTCTTTGTGGGCTACAGCCCGGAGCGCATCAACCCGGGCGACCGGGAGCACACCCTCACGCGTGTGCTCAAGGTGGTGTCCGGCGACACGCCGCAGACTTTGGAGCGCGTGGCCACGCTGTATGAGCGCATCGTGCAACCCGGGGTGTATCGGTGCAGCAGCATCAAAGCGGCCGAGGCCTGCAAAGTCATAGAGAACACGCAGCGCGACTTGAACATCGCGTTGATGAACGAGCTGGCCATCATCTTTGACAAGGTGGGCATCGACACCACCGAGGTGCTGGAAGCCGCTGGCACCAAGTGGAACTTCTTGAAGTTCAAGCCGGGCTTGGTGGGGGGCCATTGCATTGGCGTGGACCCCTACTACCTGACGCACAAAGCCGAAATGCTGGGCTACCACCCGCAGGTGATTTTGGCGGGGCGCCGCATCAACGACAGCATGGGCAAATACATTGCCGAGCAAACGGTGAAGCAGATGATTGCGGCGGGAAGCCCCATCAAAGGTGCGCGTGTCATCGTGCTGGGTCTGACTTTCAAAGAAGACTGCGCGGACATCCGCAACACCAAGGTGGTGGACATCTTGCAGGAGCTGCAGAGTTACGGCGTGGAGGTGTCGGTGCACGATCCGCAAGCGGACGCGCAAGAGGCCTTGCACGAGTATGGGGTGCGATTGAAGGGGTGGGACGAGCTGCCTGCGGCCGATGCGGTGGTGTTGGCGGTGGCCCACCATTCGTTCCGCACCTTTGGGGCTGCTGGGCTGGCAACCAAGCTCAAGCCCTCGGGGGTGGTGGTGGATGTGAAGGCGTGCTGCGATGCCGCCGCCTTGGAGGCCGCAGGGTTCAAGGTCTGGCGCCTCTGAGACGCGACATGCTGGATCAGTGGTGTTGTGAGCCTCGGTGCGCCCAGGCCGTGGTGTGACGCTCGATCCATGAGAAGAGTTCGTACATGGCCATGGCCATGGCGCCAATGAGCACCAGTCCGGCAAAGGCCAAGGGCAAGCGCTGCTGTGAACCGGCGGTTTGCATGAGATAGCCGATGCCGGAATCTCCTGCCGTCATTTCGGCCAACACCGTGCCCACGAACGCCAGGGTGATGGACACCTTGAGCGAGGCATAAAAGTAAGGCAGCGAGCGGGGCAACCCGACTTTGATGAGCACATCCCAACGGCGGGCCCCCAAGACCCGCAAGACGTCTTCCAATTCGGGCTCGAGCGTGGCCAGCCCGGTGGCGATATTGACCGTGATGGGGAAAAAGGAAATGAGAAATGCGGTCAGGATGCCCGGCCCCAAGCCGATGCCAAACCACACCACCAAGATGGGCACGACCGCGGCCTTGGGCACGGCGTTGAAGCCGATCATCAGCGGGTACAAGGCGGTGTAGGCCAGACGCGAACTGCCTATGAGAAACCCGAGCAGAACGCCCACACCAATGGACACTCCAAAGCCCAACAAGGTGACCCAATAGGTTTTCCAGGCGGCGTCGAGCAAGGGCCCGCTGAATTCGACGAACTGCAAGGCAATTTGCCACGGACCCGGGAAGATGTAGTCGGGAATTTGGAAGGCCAGGACCGCGAGTTGCCACACCAGCAGCACAGCGGCGAGCACCAAGACGGGAGACCAGCGTTCGAGTGTCTTGGGGGCGCTCATGGGGTCAGGACGATTGGGCCACAGCACGGGTTCGCGCTGCGCCGATGTGGCTGCGCAATTCGTGCACGAGGTCGGTGAATGACGGGGTGTAGGTGACTTCGAGGTCGCGCGGACGGGGCAGGTCGATGTGACGCTGCACCACAAAACGCCCTGGGCTCTGGCTCATGACGTAGACGGTGTCGGCGAGAAAGACGCTTTCTCGCAAATCGTGCGTGACCAAAATGACATTGAACTTTTTCTCAGCATGCAGGTCACGCAAGATGCACCACAATTCTTCGCGCGTGAAGGCATCGAGCGCGCCAAAGGGTTCATCAAGCAACAGCATCTTGGGCTCGTGGATCAAGGCCCGACAGATGCTGGCTCGCTGCTGCATGCCGCCCGACAATTGCCAAGGAAACTTGAGCTCGTAGCCCGCCAGACCGACGCTTTGGAGCAAGGCCCGCGCTTTGTCGACATACTCAGCGCGACGGGCTTTGAAAGAGGACCGGTAGGGCTCAACGATTTCGAGCGGCAACAACACATTGTCGAGGGTGGTGCGCCAGGGCAACAGGCTCGGGGCCTGGAAGGCCATGCCGCTGATCTTGAGCGGACCGTCTACGGGCTGCCCGCCAATGTGTATCGTGCCCTTGCTGGGGCGCTTGAGGCCCGTGGTGAGCTTCATGAAGGTGGACTTGCCGCAGCCGGACGGACCGACGATGGCGATGAACTCTCCCTCGCGCACCTGCAAGGAGATGTCTTCGACCGCATAGTGACCTTGGGCCAACAACTCATCGTTGTAGGCCAACCAGACCTGGCGGAAGTCGACGAAGGCGCTCACTTTTTGGCGGGCGGCAGAATGTTGAGCTCGCTCTTGGGCGGCAAGAAGGCATCGCTCCAGACTGCAGCTGGGTTGACCCGGGTTTTGGTGCTGAAGGCGTCTGACACCTGCGAGGCCATCAAGGCCAAGCGAGCCGGGTTGACCGTACCAAAGCCTTCAAGCCGTGCATCGGGGCTGGCCACCACGGCATCGATGGCCATGCGCAGCCTGCGCTTTTCCAGCGCCACGTCGATGATGCCGTCGCGGGCCTTGACATGGTCGATGGCCTCGTCCGGTTTGGTCATGACCTCTTTGGCCCCTTTGGCGAATGCGCTCAAGAACGACTTGATGGCCTGGGGGTTGTCTTTGATGAGTTTGGGGCTGGCGATGATGACGTTGCCATACAGCTTGACCCCATGCTCGGCAAATGGCATGACCACGATGTCAGAGGTCTTGACACCGCGGGCCTCGAGATTGAGCAAAGAGGTGAAGGAAAAACCGGTGATCGCATCGACTTCGCCACGCGCCAGCATGGTTTCGCGCAACGGAGGATCCATGCTGACCCACTGCACGTTGCCCAAGCTATTGGCTTTGGCAAAGATCGGAAAGCTGCGCCGGCCGGCGTCAAACACGGGGGCGCCGAGTTTTTTTCCGTTGAGGTCGGCAGGCTTGGTGATGCCGCTCTTTTTGAGGGCCAGAACTGCGGCAGGGGTGTTGTTGTAGACCATCATGACGGCCACAGGCTTGCTGGCCGCATCGGGGTTGTTGGCATGAAACTCCATGAGGGCGGCCAGATCGGCAAACCCCATGTCGTAGGCCCCGGAGGCCACGCGGGTCACCGTGCCACCCGAGCCGTTGCCCGCATCGATGGTGACGTCGAGACCGGCGGCCCTGTAGTGGCCCTTGGCTGCAGAGGCCAGGAACAGAGCGGCCGGGCCTTCGAATCGCCAATCAAGCTGAAACTTGAGGGGAGTTTGTGCAAGCGCCGCAAAGGGCGTGAGGCCCATTAGCACGCAGAACCCTGTCGCCCACATGAGTTTGAGTGCATCGCGACGGGGGCTACCTGATGATGGGTGGGTCGTGGGTTTCAGGATCATGATGAAGGCCTCCATGGTGAGATTCGATATCGTATGTCAGCAAGATGCATGCGCGCCAAGACTTTGTCAATGCACCAGCTTGGAGCGATTTAAGCGACAAGCAGATCCAACAAGGTGCGTGCGACGATCTGGGTGGCGCCTTTGAGGTCGTTGAGGTTCAAATGTTCATCGGCTCGCTTGGCATTGGATTCGAGCACGGTGCGCGGGCCCGCGCCATAGATGACGGCGGGCACCCCGTGGGCTCCATACAGGCGAACATCGGTGTACAGAGGCGTGCCGCACTCTTCGAGAGATTCTCCAAAGACCTCCTGCGCATGGTGTTGCAGGGCTTTGACGATACGCATACGACCGGGCAAGGGCTTGAGGGCTTGGGCCAGCAACAAGCGCTTGATGTCCAGACGGATCCCCGTACAAGCGGGATCTTGGGCAACGGTTGATTCGATGAGTTGGCGCACTTCGGCTTCGACGGCTTGCGCATCCTCCTCAGGGATCATGCGGCGATCCAGTTTGAGGACCACCTTGCCTGGGACGACATTGGTGTTGCTGCCGCCCTCGATGCGACCGACATTGAGGTAGGGGTGGGTGATGCCTTTGACCTGAGAGAGGCGTGTGCGCAAGACGTCGTTGTGCGCGTAAAGAGCCGTCAGCAAGCGGTTGGCGGCCTGCAAGGCGTCGACGCCGGTGTGAGGGTAGGCTGCGTGCGAGGCCACACCGTGGAGTGTGACCTCGAGTTGGAGGCATCCATTGTGGGCGGTCACCACTTGATGGCTGAACCCCGCTGCGATCAACAGATCTGGGTGTGTCAGTCCCTGTGCGAGCAACCAGCCCGGGCCCAGTTCGCCGCCAAATTCTTCGTCATAGGTGAAATGCAATTCGACAGAGCCTTTGAGTGCCACTTGACCCGACGCAGCCAAGGCCTGAAGAGCCCGCAAGGCGAAGGTGTAGGTGGCGAAGTCACTCTTGCTGACTGCCGAGGCCCGTCCGTAGAGCTTGCCTTCGACGATGTCACCGCCGTAAGGGTCGTGTGACCACCCCTCGCCCGGAGGTACCACATCACCGTGGGCGTTGAGAGCGATGGTCGGCCCAGAGCGGCCGAAGTGATGGCGCACGATGAGGTTGGTGATGGACTGCATGCCTTGGGCCTGAACCTGCTCAGGCGCCACGGGGTGCTTTTCTGCCATGAGCCCCATGGTGGCCAAGAGCTCGGCGGTGCGATCGGCGTGGGGAGCGTTGTGGCCCGGAGGCGTGTCGGTGGGGACACGCACCAGGGCTTGCAGAAACGCGACTTCCTGGTCGAAGTGGGTGTCGATCCAGGTGTCTAAGAGGTTGTGGGGGGTGGGCATGGTTGATATTTTGGGGTGGGACAAGATTGCTTCGGCCCCTGGGGCCTCGCAATGACATCTATGGCTGGGACGGGCCTCGCAATGACATCTATGGCTGGGACGGGCCTCGCAATGACGGGTCCATGGGCCTCGAAATCTTAGGGGTTAGGTGAGGTGGTGGAGGAGGTGACGGAAGGCTTGCACACACAGGTCGGCATCGTGGGCGGTGATGGATTCGAGGGGGTTGTGGCTGATGCCAGCGTTCAGCCCCCGCACGAAGAGCATGGCTTGCGGCATGATTTCGTGAAGCTTCATGGCATCGTGCCCTGCCCCGCTGGGCATGCGAAACACGGGCAGACCCAAGGCCGTCACGGCGGCTTCCCAGCGGGCCTGCCACGCGGGGTGACTGGGCGCAGCGGGTACGGCCAGGGTGCGCTCCAGCGTGTGAGACAGGCCTCGACGATCACAGATGCGGCCGAGCTCAGCCAGCACATCGGCCGCGAGCGCGTCGCGCGCTTCGTTGGTGGTGGCTCGCAAGTCCAGGCTGAATCGGCACCGCCCTGGGACGACGTTGATGGAACCTGCGGGCACCTCGAGCAGACCGACGGTACCCACTACTTCAGGCACCGCGCGCGCACGCTGCTCGACGTACAGGATCAGCTCGGCGGCGGCGGCCGCGGCATCACGGCGGCGGTCCATGGGTGTGGTGCCGGCGTGGCTGGCCACGCCCACCACTTCGCACAAATAACGCACGCTGCCGTTGATGGAGGTGACCACGCCCAGGGGCAGGTTCATCTCATTGAGCACCGGGCCTTGTTCGATGTGCACTTCGACGAAGCCCAAGTAGTCAGACGGATTGCGCTGCAGGGCTTGAATGTCGGCCAAGTGGGCGCTCAACCCCGCTTGCTGCATGGCCTGCGACATGGAGATGTGCTGCGCGTCGGTCTGCTGCAACCACTGCGGGTCGAAGTCGCCGGTCAGAGCCCCTGAGCCCAGGAACGTGGCTTTGTAGCGTTGCCCTTCTTCTTCGGCGAAGGCCACCACTTCGATGCCAAAGGGCAGGCGCTGACCTTGCTGATGCAGCTCGTGCACACAGGCCATGGGCACCAAAATGCCCAGTCGGCCATCGTACTTGCCGCCATTGCGCACCGTGTCGTAGTGGCTGCCGGTGAGCAGATAGGGAGCGGCAGGACGGGCGCCGGCATAGCGGCCCACCACATTGCCGACCGCATCGATAGACACTTCGTCGAAGCCACAGGACTGCATCCATGAGGCCAGCTGCTGGGCACAGGCTTGGTGGGCGGCAGTGAGATAGGTGACCGTGAGTTGTCCCTGCTCTTTGAACCCGGGATCGCTGTGCACCGAAAGCGCCTCTGCCCAATCCCAGACGTGTTGGCCCGCGACGGGCTCCTGGGCGAACTTGTCGTCCAATCGAATTTCGGCAATGCGGTGGATGTTGCGCAAGCATTCGGCGAATTCGAAATCGGGGTGACCGTGCAACCGTCGGTCCAAGGTATTGATGATTTGCGTACGGGTCAAACCGATGCCGCGGGGTCCGCGCACGGCGAGGATGAAGGGCCATCCGAACTTGTCGCGGTAGGCCCGATTGAGCATGTGCAATTGCTCAAATTCTTCGGGCAAACAATGCGTCAGGCCCGCGCGGCTTTGCTCCAGGGCCGACTCAGGCGTCAACGACTTGGGGTCCGACCCGATTTGCGCCTTGCCGGCCAGCTCGGGGTGGGCCCGAATGAGATTCAGCTGGTCGGCGCGGGGCGCTTGCTGGACCGCTTGGCACAGGGCGTGTTGCAGCGCGGCCCGGGTAGAAAACGGGCGCAGGGCCGAGGCGCGCTGCGCCACCCAAGGCGAATGTTCGTAGACGCCCTGCAGCAGCTCCACAAAGCGCTCTGTCGAGGCATTGTTGAGCGCTTGCAGGGTGATGGGCGGCATGATCACTCCCACACGAAGGCCTTTGAGGCCTCGAAAGGGTGTTGTTGCTTCCAATGCCGGGCGATGTCGATGCGTCTGGTGACCCAGACCCGATCGTGGGCCTGTACGTGATCGAGAAAGCGCTGCAGGGCTCGCAATCGACCGGGTCGACCCAGTAAACGGCAATGCATGCCGATGCTCATCATGCTCGGAAATTCATCCGCCTGCGCGTAGTGCACATCGAAGGCATCTTTGAGGTAGTGGAAGAATTCATCCCCATGGCTGTAGCCTTGCGGCAAGGCAAAGCGCATGTCATTGCAGTCGAGGGTGTAGGGTACGACCAGGTGAGGCGCGAGTTGGCCGTCGGACTTTCTCACCTGGAGCCAAAAGGGCAGGTCATCGCCGTAATAGTCGCTGTCGTATTCGAGACCTCCATGGTCCACCACGAGCCGGCGCGTGTTGGGACTGTCTCGACCGGTGTACCACCCCCACGCAGGCTGGCCCGTCAACTGCTCGATGATGGACAGGCCGCGGCGCAAATGATCGCGCTCCGTGGCCTCGTCGACACCTTGATAGTGGACCCACCGCCACCCGTGGCAGGCGATTTCATGGCCCAGCTCAACAAAGGCCGATGTGATCTCTGGACAACGCTGCAGGGCCATGCCCACCCCGAAGACGGTCAGCGGCAGCTGGCGACGCTCGAATTCGCGCAGCAGGCGCCATACGCCGACGCGTGATCCGTACTCGTAGATGCTCTCCATGCTGAGATGGCGAGCTGGGTAGGACGCCGGGTTGAACATCTCAGAGAGGAACTGCTCACTGCCCGCATCGCCGTGCAGGACAGAGTTTTCGCCGCCTTCTTCAAAGTTCAACACGAACTGCACTGCCACACGGGCTTGACCGGGCCAGTGAGCCTGGGGTGGATGGCGGCCGTGGCCTCGCAGGTCGCGGGGATACCGATGGGCGGGGTGGGGGGAAGGTGCCGTCATAGGGGACTTTGTCAACACGAAGAGTTTAAGCGGAGCGAGCACGATTCGTCGCTACACTTTGTCAGTTGCAGGCCTTGCTTGGTGCACACGCTGCGGGCCTGAGCTTTCACACCGGAAACCGCCAACCCATGGGACACCTCAGCACACATGTACTCGATACGGCTCGCGGCTGCCCGGCCGCGGGCATGAAGGCCACGCTAATCCGGATCGAGGACACCGGCCCCGTGCCCATGCGCTCGGTGGTGCTCAATGCCGACGGGCGTGCAGATGCCCCGCTGCTGCAAGGCGATGCGTTGAGGGTGGGGCGCTACCGTTTGGCCTTTGAGGTGGGGCACTATTTCAGGGCGACGGGGCACGCCTTGCCCGACCCAGCCTTCTTGGAGGTGGTGAATTTGGATTTTGGCATTGCCGATGCCCAGGGCCATTACCACGTGCCATTGCTTGTGAGCCCGTGGAGCTACAGTACCTATCGGGGCAGTTGAGGTCACCGCATGGACGCCTACCTTCTGGATTGGCTAAATCTGCTGCTGCGCTGGGCTCATGTGGTGGTGGCCATCGCTTGGATTGGCTCGTCGTTTTATTTTGTTTTCTTGGATTCGAGCCTGACCCGTCCTGACGATCCGCAGCTGATCTCCAAGGGCGTCGATGGAGAGTTGTGGGCGGTGCATGGGGGTGGCTTTTATCACCCCCAAAAGTATTTGGTGGCCCCCAAGCAGTTGCCCGCGCATTTGCATTGGTTTTACTGGGAAAGCTATTCCACCTGGTTGACGGGCTTCGGTCTGTTTACCTTGCTGTACCTGTTTCAGGCGGATGTGTATTTGATTGACAAGAACGTCAAGGCGTGGAGCACGCCAGCCGCTGTCACCACAGCCTTGGCTTTCTTGGTGGTGTTCTGGGTGGTGTACGACCAAATCTGCCGAAGGTTGGGAGAGCGTGAAGGGCGCATTGGCGCAGATGGGATTGTGGGGCTTTGTGTGGCCATGGTGGTGGTGGTGGCCAGTTTGTTGGCCTGCCATTGGTTTGCTGGGCGGGCGGCATTTTTGTTGGTGGGTGCGATGTTGGCCACCACCATGAGCGCCAACGTGTTCTTCTGGATCATTCCGGGTCAAAAGAAGGTCATCGCTCAAATGCGCGAGGGCCAACCACCCGATCCCATCCATGGGCAACGAGGCAAGCAGCGCAGCGTCCACAACACTTATTTCACCTTGCCGGTGCTGGTGGCCATGTTGAGCACCCATTACGGGTGGTTGGTCACAGGCCCTTGGAACTGGGTGGTATTGACGGCCCTGATGCTGGCTGGAGCGCTCATACGGCACAGCTTCGTGGCCCGACACCCAGCGAAAGTGCAGGGGCGATCGACCCCATGGGGATGGGCGGTGACGGGTGTAGCGATCTTGGTGGGGTTGATGGTGGTCAAGGCGCCTGTGTGGAACGCCGCCAAGGTGGGCCTGCGCAGCGAGGAGCCGGTCACGCCTGAGCAGGTGCAGGAGGTGGTGTCACGCCGGTGCGTGATGTGCCATAACGCCCAAGTGCAGCAAAAGAATGTGGCCTTGCACACGCCCGAGCTCATCGCTCAGCATGCGCAAGCGATTTACCAGCAAGTGGTGATGCTCAAGGCCATGCCACTGAACAATGCGACCCAGATCACTGATGACGAGCGAGTGCTGATCAAGCGCTGGTTTGAGACCTTGCGGTAGAGGGAAATTCAGCGAGGCGTGGAGAGCCACTCCTCGCTCAAGCGCACCCAGTACGTGGCACCCAAGGGCAGGACTTCGTCGTTGAAATCATAGGCCGGGTTGTGCAGCATGCATGGGCCCTCCCCGTGCCCGGCTGCGCGGTGGTCACCGTGGCCATTGCCGATGAAGGCATAGCAACCGGCCTTGGCCTCGAGCATGAAGGCAAAGTCTTCGCTGGCCATGCTGGGTTCTTGCACCGGGACATGCTGAGGCCCCACGATCTTGCGCATCACTTCGGCGGCAAAGTGGGCTTCATGCGCGGTGTTTACCACCGGGCCGACTCGACGTACGAACTCGAGATCCAACTTCGCACCGTGAGCCTGACCCAGGCCCGCACAGATTTCACGCATGCGCCGTTCGACCAGATCGGTGACGGTGCTGGAGAAGGTGCGAACGGTGCCTTCGAGGGTGCAGGTTTCGGGGATGACATTGATGGCCTCACCCGCGTGCATCATCGTGATGGACACCACCGCCGTGTCCACCGGCTTGACGCTGCGGCTGACGATGCTTTGAAACGCGGTGATGAGGTGGCCGGCGATTACCACGGGGTCGACACCGCGATCAGGCATGGCGGCATGAGCGCCCTCACCGCGGATGCGGACCATGAAGGTGCTGCCACCCGCCATGACCGGTCCCGGACTGGCGGCGATCGTCCCGGCGGGCATGCCAGGCCAGTTGTGCATGCCAAAGATGGCTTCCATGGGGAAGCGGCTGAAAAGGCCTTCTTCGACCATGACCTTGGCACCGCCTCGCCCCTCTTCAGCCGGCTGAAAGATCAGATACACCGTGCCATCGAAGTCGCGATGCGTGGAGAAGTAATGCGCGGCAGACAGCAGCATGGCGGTGTGGCCGTCATGGCCGCAGGCGTGCATCTTGCCTTCGTGGCAGCTGGCATGGGCAAACGTATTCGTCTCGAGTACGGGTAAAGCGTCCATGTCGGCGCGCAGACCGATGGCCCGCCCGCAAGCACCACCATCTCGGCCATGCACCACCCCGATGACCGCTGTTTGGGCCATGTCGCGATAGATGGGGATGCCCCATTCAGTCAGGCGCGCCGCCACCAGATCGGAGGTGCGCAGCTCTTCAAAGCCGAGTTCGGGATGGGCGTGAATGTCGCGTCGCAGACGCGCCATGTCTTCGGCCGCTTGCGCGATGGCAGGGATGAGTCGCATGTTCACAGGTGATGTCCTCGCTCCAAAGCGCTTTCCAGGTCTTGTATCAAATCATCGACATGTTCAAGTCCAACCGATAGACGCAGCAGATCGCTGGGTGCTGGGGTGCCCACACCTTCGACGCTCGCACGGTGCTCGATGAGACTTTCGGTGCCACCCAAGGACGTGGCGCGCTTCCAAATTTCGGTGTGAGCGGCCACGGCGATGGCCGCCTGTTCTCCACTGACCTTTGCGTTGCCTTTTGCGCGCAGGGACAGCATGCCGCCAAACCCGCCGTGCATTTGCTTGGCGGCAATCGCATGGCCGGGTGCCGTGGCCAACCCTGGGTATAGCACCTCGGCGACCAAGGGGTGCGCGTGAAAGTGCTCGGCGATTTTTTGGGCGGAGATGCAGGCGGCGGCCACGCGAACATGCAGGGTGCGCATGCCCCGCTGCAGCAACCAGGCTTCAAACGAACCGAGGGTGCCACCCACTTGGGCGCGGACTTTGCGCACCTTTTGCCAATAGTCACTGTCCCCCCGGGTCACCAAGGCACCTGCGATGAGGTCGGAGTGGCCGTTGAGGTATTTGGTGGCCGCGTGCATGACGATGTCAGCGCCCAAGGTCAGAGGTTGGGTGAGCACGGGGGTGGGGACGGTCGAGTCTACGGCCACCCGTGCGCCTGCCGCATGGGCAAGGCCGACGCAGGCTTCGATGTCGGTCACGGTCCACAGCGGGTTGGCGGGCGTCTCCAGCCAGACCATTTTTGTCTTGCCCGGACGCAGGGCCGATTGCAGGGCCCGCAAGTCGGTCATGTCGATCAACTCAACGTCCAAGCCCCAGGATGTGGCGAAGGTCATGAGCCAGTTGCGCAGCGACCAGTACATGACCTTGGGGGCCAGCACATGATCGCCCGGTTGGAGGGCTTGAAACACCGCCGTCGCCGCGGCCATGCCTGAGGCAAACAGCAAGGCCTGATGCCCTTTTTCCAGTGCGCACAACAGCGCTTCGGCTTGATCGAAGGCCGGGTTGTCGGCGCGGGCGTACACACGCCCCGAGCGGTACTGGTTGTCGGGATCGCGCAGGTACGTCGACGAGACATGGATCGGTGGGGTGATGGCGCGCGTGCGCTCGTCGACCCAGCCCATGGCCTGAGCGCTAAGCGTTTCGGGGTGGAGGTGTTTGGCGTTCATGGCACCATTGTGCGGCTTTCTGGACGGTCTGGTGAGATGCCCATGCTTCGATTTGCTGCGAATGTGTCCATGCTTTTCACGGAGCTGCCCCTGCTGGAGCGGTTTGAGGCAGCGGCGCGCGCGGGGTTTGCGGCCGTAGAAATGCAGTTTCCCTACGAAGCGCCGGCATCACGCATTCGCCAGCAGTTGCAGGCTTGCGGGCTGAAGATGGTGCTGCATAACTTACCGGCAGGAGATTTTGGGGCTGGAGAACGGGGCTTGGCTTGTCACCCTGGAAGGGAAGCAGAATTTAAAGAGGGCTTGTACCGTGCGGTGGATTACGCCTTGGAGTTGGATGTGCCTCAACTGAACTGCTTGGCGGGGAAGAGACTGCAAGGTGTGCAAGAGGCGACCCTGCAAGCCACATTGATGGATAACCTGTGTGTGGCCGCTGAGACTCTGGAGGGCGCAGGTTTAAAGCTGCTGGTGGAGCCTCTCAATGCCTGGGACGCCCCCGACTTTTTGCTAGACCGCCCTGCGAAGGCGTTTGACGTGGTGGAAAAGGTGAACCACCTCTTAGGCCGGGGCTTGGTGAAGGTGCAATACGACATCTACCACGCTCACCGCAGTGAGGGCCAGCTGGGGGCCGTGTTGTCGACGCGTCTGCCCTCCATTGGCCATGTGCAGGTGGCTGACCATCCGGGTCGGCATGAGCCTGGCACCGGCGAAATCGATTGGGAATTCATCTTTGCGCACTTGAATCGACTGGGCTACGGGGGCTGGATCGGCTGTGAGTACATTCCGCGCGATGGCACTTGGGCGGGTCTGGGGTGGGAGATTGCCGCGGCCCTGCGGGCCTCGCAATGACGTCGGTGGCGCCGGGCCATGCCATGACGTCGGTGGCGCAGGGCATCGCAATGACGAGGCGCGGTCGTCATCGCGAGGAGCGCGCCATCTGTCATCGCGAGGAGCGTAGCGACGCGGCGATCTTGTGCCTCTCGAGGTCCGCAATCTCGCAGGGAAGTCCAACGTGTCCTAGGGGTTCCTCCGGGGCTCAAAATCTTCTTCTCCATGTGGAGTTCGCCTAACATCTCCCTTCGATACGATGGGAAAACAGGAGACCGTTGATGGCTGCTGCCACTGAGCTTGGATTCTTTGATGACCCACGCATGTTGGCGCCGCGTCGCGTGGTTCGCGAGGATGTGGAGGGGGGTGGGTTCATCCTGCGGTCTCCAGAGCGTTTGCAGCCCTACGAGCGTTGTGTGGGAGAGTGGCTGGAGCGTTGGGCTCGAGAAACCCCCGAAGCTCTGGCGGTGGCTGAACCGGCCAGCGGCGCTTCAGATGGGGGCGCTTGGAGGCGCCTGACCTGGAAGGAATTGCGTGCACGGGTGGGCGCGGTGGCGCAAGGTCTGCTGAACCTGAAATTGCCTGCCGAAGCGCCTGTGGTGGTGTTGTCAGACAACTCCTTGGACCACATGGTGTTGCTGCTGGCCGGCATGCACGTGGGGCGCCCCGTGTGCACGGTGAGCAGTGGGTATTGCCGTTTGGCAGGAGGCGATTTTTCGCGCATTCACGGCATCCTGAACGCCTTGCAACCGGCCCTGATCTATGCGCATGACGCCGCCACCTATGGCCCCGCGGTGAAGTCTTCGGGCTTGAAGGTGGCGGTGGTCTTCAGCCATGGTGCTGACAGCTACAAAGGGTCGAAGGCGTTTGACGCCTTGGCCAAGACCGCAGAGACACCCCAGGTGATGGAGGCGTTCGCCCTCGTCAAACCCGATACCCACGCCAAATACTTGTTGACCTCGGGGTCGACCGGGCATCCCAAGGTGGTGATCAACACCCACCGCATGCTGTGCGCCAACCAACAGATGATTGCGCAGACCTTGAGGTTTTTGACGCACGAAAAGCCGGTGCTGTTGGATTGGCTGCCGTGGAGCCATACCTTCGGCGGCAATCACAACATGAACATCGTGCTCAAGCACGGCGGCACGCTCTACATCGATGACGGGCGGCCGCTGCCTGGCGCCATCGACAAGACCCTCGCGCATTTGAAGGAAGTGCAACCCACGGTGTACTTCAACGTCCCCAAAGGCTACGACATGATGCTACCGGCCTTGGAAAAGGACGCGAAGCTGGCCAAGCGATTTTTCGAAAAGCTGCGCATGGTGTTCTATGCCGGTGCGGGCATGCCGCAAACGACTTGGGATCGGCTGGAGGCGGTGGCTGCCAAGGTTCGCAAGGAGCCCGTGTGGTTCACCACGTCTTGGGGATCTACGGAAACCTCTCCAGGCATCACATTCGCGCACTGGCGACTGAACGCGCCGGGGGTGATTGGCCTGCCCATGCCGGGAGCGGAGCTGAAATTTCTGCCCAATGCGGGCAAGCTGGAAATGCGGGTGCGTGGACCGAATGTCTTTCCGGGTTATCGAAACAATGAGCAGGCCACAAACGACGCCTTCGACGATGACGCCTTTTATTGCATCGGGGATGCGGGCTATTTGCAAGATCGCGAAGATCCCGCCTCGGGTGTGGTCTTCAACGGCCGTGTGGCCGAAGACTTCAAACTCACGACGGGCACCTGGGTTTCGGTGGGTACCTTGCGATTGAAGGTGGTGGGCGCGCTGTCACCTTGGGTTCAAGACGCCGTGATCACGGGACATGACCACAGCCACATCGGCGTGATGCTGTTCTTGACCGAGGCGGCGCGAGCCTTGCCCTTGGCCGAGGTGAAGTCTCACGTGCTCAAGGGCCTTCAGGCCCTGAAGGCCGAAGGCGGAGGTTCATCGCAGACACCCTCGCGGGCCTTGGTGCTCGCCGACGGGCCAAGCATGGCTGTGGGTGAAATCACGGACAAGGGCTATATCAACCAACGCCTGGTGTTGCAGCGCCGTGCCGCCGACGTGAAGGCTTTGTATGAGGGGCCCGAGGCCGACCCACGGGTGTTGTGGCTGTGAGTCCCGTGCATGTGTACCGTGTCCAGGTGCATTTTGGCGATTGCGACCCGGCTGGCATTGTGTTCTTCCCCAACTTTGCCCGTTGGATGGACCAGTCGTCGTTGCATTTCTTCATGAGCTGCGGTCTGGCACCGTGGCATGAATTGGTGAAGACACGAGGCATTGTGGGGACGCCTGTGCTCGAAATTCACACCCAGTTCTTCCAACCGGCCACCTACGGGGAGACGATTGAGGTGCACACGTGCGTGGAATCATGGGCCGCCAAGACCTTTCGGCACCGGCACGTGATCAAGCGTGGGGAGACGGTGCTGTGCGAGGGCACCGAGGTGCGCGCGTTTGTGAAGCGAGA
>CAZCJB010000036.1:18516-22648 GCA_964498795.1 uncultured Rubrivivax sp.
TTGATGGGCAAGGAGTTGGGGCAGACCATCATTGTGGACAACAAAGCCGGTGCGGGCGGTAACATCGGCACGGAGATGATCGCCCGGGCCAAGCCGGATGGATACACCATCGGCATGGGTAACTTTGCGCCCATGGCGGTGAACCAGGCGTTGTTCAAGAAGCTCAATTTCGACCCTGTGAACGACTTCACGCCCATCATCTTGCTGGAGCGTGGCCCTTTGATCCTGATGGTGCGCAATGACTCGCCCTATAAGACGGTGGCGGACCTGGTGGCGGCGGCCAAAGCAGCGCCCGGGAAACTCACCTACGCCTCAGGGGGCATCGGTGGGACGCACCACTTGAGTGGCGCATTGTTTGAGCATACGGCCAAGGTGGACATGATTCACGTGCCCTACAAGAGCGGCGCTGCGGGAGCTACCGATCTCATGGGGGGCCAGGTGAACTGCATGTTTGAGCAGATGTATGCCGCCATGCCGTCCATCAAGGGCGGTCGTCTGCGTCCGCTGGCCATCACGAGCAAGGTACGCTCGCCCTTGCTGCCCAACATTCCCACCATGGCGGAGTCTGGCTTTGCGCAAGTGGAAGTTCAAAACTGGCAGGGCGTCATTGGACCCAAAGGCATGCCCCCAGAGATCGTGGACCTGCTGAACAAGGCGGCCAATAAGGCGCTGCAGGACAAGGAGCAGCGAGACCTGATGTTGGGTCAGGGCAATGAAATTGGCGGGGGCACGCCTGCGGAATTCGCCGCACTGATGGTGTCGGAGCGGCCTCGCTGGGCCAAGGTGGTCAAAGACGCGAAGATTGATCCGGAGTGACGTGACTGGGGTGGGGATTGCCGCGGGCCCGTAGGGCCCTCGCAATGACGGGGTTTGCGTGGGGCCGTCGCAATGACGGTATTCGCGTGGGGCCGTCGCAATGACGGGGTTTGTGCAGTCTTCAGACCCGCTCGATGATCATCGCGATGCCCTGGCCCACGCCGATGCACATGGTGCACAGGGCATAACGGCCTTTCGTGCGGTGCAGCTGGTTGATGGCCGTGGTGACCAGGCGAGCGCCGCTCGCGCCTAGCGGGTGACCCAGGGCGATTGCACCGCCGTTGGGGTTGACGCGTGGGTCATCGTCTTGCAGTCCCAGGTCGCGCAGCACCGCCAGGCCTTGCGCCGCAAAGGCTTCGTTCAGTTCGATGACATCCATCTGCGCCAGCGAGAGTCCGGTGAGCG
Organism: uncultured Rubrivivax sp.; assembly: GCA_964498795.1. Classification (GTDB taxonomy): domain Bacteria; phylum Pseudomonadota; class Gammaproteobacteria; order Burkholderiales; family Burkholderiaceae_C; genus Rubrivivax. The sequence continues at coordinate 19,738 of CAZCJB010000036.1, forward strand.
CCAACACCTTGCGGGTGGCGGGTGCCGGGCCCATGCCCATGATGCGCGGAGGAACGCCGGCCGTGGCCATGCCCACTACGCGGGCGCGCGGCGTGAGACCGTGTGCCGCGGCCGCCTGTTCATGGGCCAGCAGCAGCGCACAGGCGCCATCATTCACACCCGAGGCGTTGCCTGCGGTGACGGTGCCATCGGGGCGCACCACGCCCTTGAGTTTGGCCAACGCTTCGAGCGATGTCTCGCGAGGATGCTCGTCTTTGGACACCACCACCGGATCGCCCTTTTTCTGGGCCAAGGTGACGGGGATGATTTCGGCGTCAAAGAACCCGGCTTTTTGAGCGGCCACAGCTTTGAGCTGAGAGGCGAGCGCCATGCGGTCTTGTGCCTCGCGCTCGATCTTGAAATCGGTGGCGACGTTTTCGGCGGTTTCGGGCATGGAGTCCACGCCGTATTTCTCTTTCATCAAGCGGTTGACAAATCGCCACCCGATGGTGGAGTCGTAGACCGCATTGCTGCGGCTGAAGGCCGACTCGGCCTTGGGCATGACAAAAGGTGCGCGGCTCATGCTTTCCACACCGCCAGCGATCATGAGGCCGGCTTCGCCTGCCTTGATGGCGCGGGCGGCGGTGCCCACAGCATCCATGCCCGAGCCGCACAAGCGGTTCACGGTGGAGCCCGGCACGTCGATGGGCAAGCCCGCCAGCAAGGTGGCCATGTGGGCCACGTTGCGGTTGTCTTCACCCGCTTGGTTGGCACAACCAAAGATGGCGTCAGTGACGGCCGCCCAATCCACTTTGGAGTTGCGTGTCATGAGGGCCTTGAGCGGCAAAGCGGCTAAATCGTCGGTGCGCACTGAAGACAGCGCGCCTCCATAACGTCCGAAAGGGGTGCGAACGGCGTCGCAGATGAAGGCTTGGATCATGAGTGGTCTCCAGAGAGATCAAAGAGGCTGGTGACCTCTAAATCAAGGGCTTCTTCTGCTTGGGCATTGAAGAGCTGCCACCGCCACCTCAAGATGCCCAGGTGGGGTTTGTTGTCTGAACGCCGCGCTTCGAGTACCGTGGCGCGCAAGCGAAGGTCATCTCCTGGGCGCACTGGCAGGGGAAATCGGATATAGGCAATGCCGGGGGATGCAAAGGTTTCGGAGCCCTGCAAGAAGGTGGCCGCCAAGCGCATGGCGATGCCACACGATTGCCAACCGCTGGCGATCAGGCCACCAAAGCGCCCTGCGCGCGCGGCCTGCGGATCGTTGTGAAACCACTGCGGATCGTAGCGATCGGCAAAGCTCAACACCTCTTCTTCGGTGAGATGAAAAGGACCGGCTTCCAGGACTTGCCCGGCTGAGAACTCTGCGAACTTCATGCGGTCCTTCGTAGCCACGGGCTGATGCGATAGCGCTCACCCCGGTAATGCGCATCCAGGCAGGTCAGCACGTCACGCACGCCCGAGGCGCTCCAACGTGTCAACCATTCGAAGGGGCCCGCCGGGTAGTTCACACCGAGCTTCATTGCAGCGTCCGCACCCTCGGGGCTGCACACGCCTTGCAACACGGCGTCGGCCGCTTCGTTGATGAGCATGGCCACCGTGCGGGCCACCACCAGGCCGGGCACGTCAGTCAACAGGCAGGGGGTGAAGCCCAACGCCAGGAGCCACACTGGCGCGGCCGCCTTCCAGGCCTCGCTGGATTGGGGTGACATGGCATACGCCAAGGCGGCTTGTGGAGCGATGGTGGCTGCCATTGTGCGGTCAAAGATGGCGATGTCGTGATGAGGGGCTTGGGTGGCCACCTCCGCCGCCGTGCGACCGTCGGTGAGCATGAGCCGAGCCCCGTCAATCTCCAGGCCGACCCAGTCGCTGTGGGGGGCGGCCACCACTCGCACGCTCTGCCACAGCGGCTGAGACGCGACCGTGGCATGGAGCCTTTGCGAGAGTTGCTCGGCGATGGGCCCCTGCCCATGCAGCACCAACGATCGAGGCGCCGTCAACTTCGCCACCTTGGACTCGTCAGGCGCGCTGTCGGAGGTGACCGGTGGCACCCCATCTGGGTAGCGGTAAAAGCCTTGAGCGCTCTTGCGGCCGAGCAAGCCACCATCAACCATTTCGCGCTGCACCAACGAGGGTATGAAGCGCTTGTCATAAAAGTTGGCTTCGTAGACCGATTGTGTGACCGCGAAGTTGGTGTCGTGACCAATGAGATCCATCAGTTCGCAAGGGCCCATGCGAAAGCCCACAGCTCGCAAACAGGCGTCCAGCACTTGGGGTGCCGCGGCACGTTCCAGCAGCAAGGCCAAGGTTTCGGCGTAGTAGGGCCGAGCGATGCGATTGACGATGAAGCCCGGTGTCGACCGCGCGTGCACGGGCACCTTGCCCCAGGATTTGCTCAACTCAAAGATGGCGGCAGCGACCTCGCAATCGGTCTGCAAGCCCGAGACCACCTCGACCAGCTTCATCAGTGGAACCGGGTTGAAGAAGTGCATGCCCACCAGCCGTTGGGGACGCTGGAGGCCATTGGCCAATGCCGTCACCGAAATCGACGAGGTGTTGGTGGCCAAGACGCATTGAGGGCTCACGAGCGCTTCAAGTTGACGCAAGAGCGTGCGCTTGGCCTCCAAGTTTTCGATGATGGCTTCCACCACCAAGCCGACGTCGCGCGCGGCGTCGAGTGTATCGATGGCTTCGATGCGGTCGATCGCTTCTTGCGCGAGCTGCGCATCCAGCTTGCCTTTGGCCACGAGGGCCTGCAAGGTGTCTTGGAGTTTGGCGCGGGCCGAGGCCGCAGCGCCTTCACGGGCATCGAAAAGCTGTACGCGATGACCCGCCTGAGCGGCCACCTGCGCAATGCCTGCGCCCATGATGCCGGCGCCCACGACGAGGACGGATGTGGTTTGGGGCGTCAATGCAGTCATGAGAGCAG
>CAZCJB010000037.1:0-17870 GCA_964498795.1 uncultured Rubrivivax sp.
TACATGATCGGTGCCTACATGGCGTATGCCCTGGCACCGCTGGTGGAGGGGACGTTTGGCGGTGGCTTTTTTGCCACCTTGTTGGCCGGGATGGTCTTGTCGGTGATTTTTGGCTATGTGCTGGAGTGGGCATTCTTCAGCTTTTTGTATGAGCGGGAGCATCTGCAACAAGTGCTCATGACCTATGGCCTGATCTTGGTGTTTGAAGAACTGCGCAGCCTGATCGTGGGCGATGATGTCCACGGCGTGAAGCCGCCGGACCTGTTGACGGGTACTTTGCCCCTGGGAGAGCTGATGACCTACCCGGTGTATCGACTCTTCATTTCGGGGGTGTGCTTGGCTCTGGCTTTGGGCATGTACTTCGTCTTCTCCCGTACGCGCTTGGGCATGATGATTCGGGCGGGCAGCACCAACCGCGAAATGGTGCAGTCTCTCGGCATCGACATCAAGTTCTTGTACCGGGTGGTGTTTGCCGCTGGTGTGGCCATCGCGGTGTTGGCGGGCATGGTGGCCGCGCCCGTGTCATCGGTGTATCCAGGCATGGGCAATCAGGTGCTCATCATCTGCTTTGTGGTGGTGGTGATCGGTGGGATCGGCTCCATCCGCGGGGCCTTGTTGGCAGCGCTGCTGATCGGTGTCGTGGACACCTTTGGCAAGGTGCTGTTGCCGCAGGCTGCCGGGGTGCTGGTGTATGTGTTGATGGCGTTGATCTTGCTGTGGAAGCCCGATGGGCTCTTCAAGGCCGGTTGAGGAGTGACCATGATGCTGACTGAGAGACCGAAATTGATCTTCGTCGGGTTGGCTTTTGCCGCGTTGGCCGCCTACCCTTGGATGGGAGGCAACTTTGGGGTGGACCTGGTCACCAAGATCATGATCTACGCCATCTTCGCGCTCAGCCTGGAGTTGTTGGTTGGAGGCACCGGTTTGGTGTGCTTTGGACAGGCGGCCTTTTTTGGCATCGGCGCGTATGCGGCGGTGTTGCTCTCGCCCTCCAGCGAGGCCGCCTCATTGGCTTGGTTGTTGCCAACGTGCGTGCTGGCCGCTGCGGTCTATGCGATGGCCGTGGGTGCTTTGTCGCTGCGCACCAAGGGGGTGTACTTCATCATGGTGACTTTGGCCTTCGCCCAGATGGCTTATTACGTCGTGCATGACACGCCGCTGGGTGGAGGCACCGACGGGATTTACCTGAATGTGAAGCCCGTGCTGGGAGCATGGCTCGATCTTGACGGTGCTGGCACGCTATACGGGTTTACTTGGGCGAGCCTGCTGCTGGTCTTTGGCTTTCTGGCCGTATTGGGACGATCGCGATTTGGTCGGGCCCTGGCGGGCATACGCGTGAACGAGCAGCGCATGCGGGCCACGGGGTTTTCAACTTACCCTTACAAGCTCGCGGCCTTCACCATTTCAGGTGGCATTGCGGGTTTGGCCGGGTTCTTGTTCGCGATCAAAGACGGATTTGTCAACCCGGAGTTGATGGCCTGGCACCTCTCAGGCTCGGTGCTCATCATGATCATCTTGGGCGGCATCGGCCACTTGCGCGGTGCCTTGATCGGGGCTTTTGCCTTTGCATTGCTGCAAGAGTTTTTCAAGTCGGAGGTCATCTTCGGGGCCTTTGCCAAACACTGGCACTTGGGCCTGGGTTTGACCATCATCGCCAGTGTGGCCCTGCTGCCGCGTGGACTGGTCGGAGTGCCGGGGCAATGGAGAGATCGGCTGGTGGGCCGCGCCTCGCGTCGCGCCGAAGACCTGGGAGGCACGCGATGAACCACATGCAGTCGTCAACGGATCAGCGGGACATCTTGCTGCGCGGGCGCGACATCACGCGTCGCTGGGGCGGGTTGGTAGCGGTGGACCAGGTGTCCATCGAGCTTGCCCGCGGCACGGTGCATGCGGTGATCGGCACCAATGGAGCCGGTAAATCCACCTTGATCAACATGTTGTCGGGTGAAATCCCGCCTTCTTCAGGGACTGTGGAGTTGCTGGGGCAAGATGTGACCTCGTGGTCACAGCCTCGGCGGGCGCAGGCGGGGCTCGGCCGCAGTTATCAGCGCAACACCATCTACCCGAGTTTTACCGTCTTGGAAAACTGCCGCTTGGCGGCGCAGGCTCGCACGCCCAAGCCTTGGGCTTGGTGGCAGCGCGCAGACGGCTGTGTGGACAGCGTGAGTGCGGCCACACAGGCGGCGGCACGCGCTGGGTTGAGCGACTTCTTGAGCCGCCCCGCCGGGTTGTTGAGCCACGGACAGAAGCGGCAATTGGAAATTGCCATGTGCCTGGCCACCGGGCCGCAGGTGTTGTTGTTGGATGAGCCCCTGGCTGGGATGGGGGCTGAAGAGACCGAGCGGATGCTGGCCTTGCTCCACGAGCTGAAAGCGGGTCATGCCATCTTGTTGGTGGAGCATGACATGGATGCAGTGTTTCGGGTCGCTGACCAAATCACAGTGATGGTCAATGGTGCGGTGATTGCGACCGGTGCACCGGACGAAGTCAGGCAAAGCGATCAAGTGCAGGCGGCCTATCTGGGAGGGCATTGAGATGAGCCTTCAAGATCACATATTGGAAGCGCGTGACATTCATGCCTGGTACGGTTCGAGCCATGTGCTTCATGGCGTGGACTTGACCATTGCGCGGGGCGAAACGGTGGGCCTGCTGGGTCGCAATGGCATGGGCAAGAGCACGCTCATCCGAACGCTGTTGGGTCACGTGACCCAGCGCGACGGTCGGATCCATCTGTTCGGTCAGGATCTCTCGCGTGGAAAACCCCACGAGGTGGCTCGCCGAGGCGTGGCCTATGTGCCCGAAGGGCGCGGTGTGTTTCCAAACCTCTCGGTGCGAGAGAACTTGATCATGGCGGCCAAACCGGCGCGTGATGCCGGGCGGGGGTGGACCTATGAGCGCGTGATGCAAACCTTTCCGCGCTTGGCCGAGCGTGTGAGCAATCTGGGTTCGCAACTGTCCGGGGGCGAACAGCAGATGCTGTCGATCGGTCGTGCCTTGATGACGCAGCCGGAGTTGATCATCTTGGATGAAGCGACCGAAGGCTTGGCCCCCTTGATCGTGGCCGAAATTTGGCGGGTGATCGGTGAGATCCGCAAAGATGGCATTGCCACCTTGATCGTGGACCGAGACTATCGCAAGGTGCTCGCGCAGTCAGACCGTGCAGTGGTGCTGCAAAAGGGGCTGGTGGTGTTGGCGGGCGAATCGGAATCGCTGCGCGCGAGCGCCGAGTTGGCGGGGTATTTGGGGGTTTGAGTCGAAGGGGTCAGACGCGGGGGCCTTGAACGGCGAGTTCTCCGCTGCGGCCCGGCACCGTCCCCGTGGCGACGCGGCAGCGGGGGATGTCGTTCAGCGACAAGTTGGCTGCGGCTTGGCCCAAGCTGACCAAGGTGTGGCCTTGGTCCACCCAGCCCTGCAACAAGCGCTCAAACACGGGCCGCAGTTTTTGGCCTTCGAGCTCGGCATGCAGGGTGTACACATGCAAACTGGCCGGCGGGCCTGAGGGTTGCGTCACCTCGAGCAGTGCTTGATGGACGTTGTGGGTGTCCCATCCGTCCAAGCCGATGAGCTCATCTAAGGTGGGCAAGGTGGTCGGCAATTGCAAAGGGCCCAGCACTTGCCCATGCGAGTCCATGGGCAAATAGGGTCCCACGCCACGGCCGTCAGACGCCAAGGTGTAGCCCAGCTCGGCTTCGAGCCGGTAGGCGTCCTCGTTCATTTGCCAACCGGCAGCGCCATGCACTTTGGGGGCCGTGCCGAAGACCTCGGTGAAGCGGCGGGTGGCTCGTGTCAGCTCGTGGCGAGTCCAGTTGGCATCGGCAGTGGCCACGCCATCTTGCCAACGGACGTGGTCCCAGGTGTGCACCCCGGTCTCGAAGCCCGCTTGGGCGACTGAACGCAGCGTGTGCGCTTCGCGGCGTGCAATGTCAGGTCCTGGCAGGAGGGTGCCGTACAACAAGGTGCGCACGCCATAGTGCTCCACCACCGAGGTGCGCGACACTTTGCCGAAGAAGCCTGGCCGAAACACCCGACGGATGGCTCGCCCGGTGTGATCCGGGCCCAGGCTGAACAAGAACGTGGCGCCGGCCTGGTGGCGCTGCATGACGTCGACCAGCGGCGGAACGCCCTCGCGCGTGCCCCGCCATGTGTCAACATCGACCTTCAGCGCAATGAGTGACATGCGCGGTCAATCGTTCAAGTGCCGCGCGGCGTCGAGTTCGCTGCGGTAGTGGTCAAACAAGCGATTCAGCGCTTGCTCCATGGTGACTTGAGGCGCCCAGTCCAAGTCGCGCATGGTGTTGGCGATGGCGGGCACCCGTCGATCGACGTCTTGGTAGCCTTGACCGTAATAGTCGCCGGCTGAGGTGACTTGCAGGGTTACCTTGGCCGCGTAATCTTTGTACTCGGGACGAGCCGCAGCCAGTGCGAGCATTTTCTCGGCCAGGTCTTTGACCGACAAGTCGTTGGACGGATTGCCGATGTTGTAAATGCCACCGTTGGCGCGCCCGCCGTCGTTGACCAAGATGCGCATGAGTGCTGCAATGCCGTCGTTCACATCAGTGAAACAACGCCGCTGGCGTCCGCCATCGACCAAGTGGATGGGCTCACCACGCACGATGTGCCCCAGGAATTGTGTGATCACGCGGCTGGAACCCTCTTTGGCAGTGTGCAGGCTGTCCAGGCCCGGACCAATCCAATTGAAGGGACGGAACAAGGTGAATTGCAGGCCATGCTGTTGCGCATAGGCATGAATCACACGGTCCATGAGTTGCTTGGAGCAGGCGTAGATCCACCGCGGTTTGGCGATGGGACCATAGACCAAGGGAGACGATTCGGGGTCGAACTCGCCATCGGGGCACATGCCATACACCTCACTGGTGCTGGGGAAGATGATGCGTTTGTTGTATTTCACGCAGTGACGCACGATGGGCAAGTTGGCTTCGAAGTCGAGTTCGAACACCCGCAGCGGCTCCAGCACATAAGTGGCCGGCGTGGCGATGGCCACCAATGGCAGCACCACATCACACTTGCGCACGTGGTATTCGATCCACTCCTTGTTGATGGTGATGTCACCTTCAAAGAAATGGAAGCGCGGATGATCGAGCCAGGGGGCCACGCGGTCGGATTGCATGTCCATGCCATAGACCTGCCAGTCCGTGGTCTCGATGATGCGACGGGTGAGGTGGTGACCGATAAAACCGTTCACGCCAAGGATGAGCACTTTCATGGGCTTCTTTCAGCAGGGTCAAATGTGGGGACGAAGGGGCTCGGCACCGAAGCGCTGGGCGAATGTGGTGACGTCTAGAGGGTGACCGTCCACGGTGGCGCGCAGCACATCCAGGCAATGTCCGTCGGCCGCTTGGAGGCACAAGCAGTTGGCGTGCACGCGCAGGCAAAACGTTGGGCTTGGTGTGGCGAGGGTGTGAGGCAGAGGGCGGGTGCGTCCGATCACCACACGACCGTGGGCTGAATCAAAGAAAGCACCTGGATAGTCCGGCGGCGCAACGGCACGCACCAGGTTGTGGAGCTGCAAAGCCGTAGCCGTGCTGGGCATGCGCCCATCTTCGGGTTTGCGACCTCCGAAATACTGGCCGGGGATGGCCACTTGTGGCGTGAACGTGGCGGTGCCATCCATAAGGCGGGGCACACTGCGTGCCAGGACGATTTCTGCGGCCAGGGTGACCTTGTCGAAGACCTGACGCGCGGTGTCTTCCAGCAAAATGGGCACGGCGCATTGGTCGACGATGGGGCCCGCATCGGGCTTGGCGTGCATCACATGCAAGGTGGCACCGGTCTGTCGCTCACCATGGAGGACAGCCCAGTTCACCGGTGCACGCCCTCGGTAGCGGGGCAGTAGCGAGCCGTGCATGTTGAATGCTCCTTGCTTGGGCAGGCTCAGCAGCTCAGCCTTGAGCATGTGTCGGTAGTAGAGAGAGAACAAAAAATCAGGCTCGGCTGCCCGCAAGTGTTCGATGACTTCGGGAGCATGCGGGTCGGCCGGGGTGATGCAGGGCAAATGGTGCTCCGCGGCCACATCCGCCACGCGGTCGAACCACAGGGTTTCTTGCGGATTGTCCGTGTGAGTCACCACGAGCCGCACTTCAATTCCGGCATCGAGCAGCGTCAGCAGGCCGCGCACCCCCACGTTGTGATACGCGAACACCACCGCCGACGAGCGACGAGCGTTCGGTGACGCAGACGTCACGGCTTGCGCTCCAAGATGGCGCTGATCACGTAGCGAGGGCGAGAGCGCACTTCTTGGTAGACGCGACCCACGTATTCGCCGATCAAGCCGATGCCGAACAGGGCCAAGCCGATCAGCAAGAACGCAATGGCAAACAAGGTGAACAATCCACCCTCTTCGGGCCCGATGAAGATGCGTCGGGCGGCCAGCAGTATCACGAGCGCTGCGGCACCCACAGACACCGCCATCCCCAACATCGAAAACCACTGCAACGGCACCACCGAGAATCCGGTGACCAAATCGAAGTTCAGACGGATCAGGCTGTAGAGCGAATACTTGGACTCGCCGGCATGCCGCTCCTCGTGACCCACCACAATCTCGGTGGGTTGGCGGGCGAATTGGTAGGCCAGGGCGGGGATGAAGGTGTTCATCTCGCCGCACTGGTTGATGAGCTGGACGATGTGGCGGCTGTAAGCGCGCATCATGCAGCCCTGATCGGTCATCTCGATACGCGTGATGCGATGGCGCAAGCGGTTCATGGCGCGGCTGGCCCAACGACGCCAGGCCGAGTCTTGTCGCAAGCGGCGAATGGAGCCGACATAGTCGTGCCCTTGATCCATCGCGGCCAGCAGGTTGCCAATGTCTTCCGGTGGGTTTTGCAGATCGGCATCCAGCGTGACGATGCGGTCGCCTCGGCAATGTTCAAACCCAGCCAAGATGGCCCGATGCTGACCGAAGTTGCCGTTGAAAAGAATTACACGGGTGACGTCAGGCCGGCGTTCAAATTGTTGCGCCAGCAGTTGTGCAGAACGGTCGCGACTGCCGTCGTTGATGAAGATGATTTCGTAGGCGATGTGCAGCGTGTCCAACGCGGGATACAGCCGGTCGAAAAGCGCCTGCAGACCCTCTTCTTCGTTGTAGACCGGAATGACCACGCTCAAGACCGGCCCAGAGGTCGTCATCGAATGCGCCATGGGGTCAGGAGACGTTGTGCGCAAATCGATCCCTGCAGACTTGGACGGGGTTTTCATGAGAGGGGGCCTTGCATCACGCGTTCAATGGTTTCACACACGCGGTCGACGTCGGCATCTGACATGGCAGGAAAGAGCGGCAAGGTCACGGTGCGCTGACCGATACGCTCTGCTTGGGGGAAATCGCCTTCTCGGTGTCCGCGTGCGCGGTACAACGAGAACAAGTGCATGGCGGGGTAGTGCACCCCGATCCCAATGCCACATTGACGCATGGCATCGATAAAGGCGCCTCGGCTGGACAGGTGCGGGGGCAAAGAAGCTGGCAGCAAAGGCTGAAACATGTGCCAGTTGCTGTGTTCAAAATCCTCAGGCGGCAACTCGAACCCCAAGGTGCGGGGGAACCGATCGGAGTAACGACGAGCCAAGGCGACGCGGCGCTCGTTGAATGCATCCAATCGCTTGAGTTGCCCCAAGCCAATGGCAGCGGCTACGTCGGTGAGATTGGCTTTGCCCCCCAGCACATCCACGTCCATGCCTCCATCCGCAAAGCGGGTCACGCCCTGCAAGCGAAGCTTTTCGAACATCAATGCCTCTTCGGGTGTGTTCATGACCAGACAACCGCCTTCGGTGGTGGTCATATTTTTGTTGGCATGAAAGCTGAAAGACACCAGATCGCCAAAACTGCCAATCTCGCGTCCTCTCCAGCGTGCACCCATGGACTGTGCAGCGTCTTCGACGACGCGCAGTCGGTGCCGTGTGGCGAGGTCATAGAGGCGATCGCGGTCCACGGGCAAACCTGCCAGGTCCACAGGGATGACCGCACGGGTGCGGGCTGTGACGGCCCGTTCCAGCGCCAGAAGATCGATGTTGCGGGTGGTGGGATCCACATCGACGAACACCGGCGTGGCGCCGACGGTCAAGATCACGTTGGCGGTGGCGACCCACGACAGGGGCGTGGTGATGACTTCGTCGCCCGGGCCGATGCCCGCCAAGCGCAGCGCGAGTTCGAGTGCCGCGGTGGCAGAGTTCACCAGCCGAACCGGTCGTCCTCCGTAGCGTTGCGACAGCGCCGCTTCCAGGGCCTTGCACTTCGGACCGGTGGTGATCCAACCGCTGCGCAGCACGTCGGCCACTTGCGCGATGGTGTCTTCGTCGATGCTCGGACGGGTAAAGGGCAGGAAAGCCAAGGTTGACGCGCCACTCATGAGGGTGTCCCAGAGCGAGCGACGAGCGTCACGCCCACCAAGATGACGGCGATGCCGATCCAACGTTGGGCGGTCACCGTTTCACCAAACAACCACATGGCCAACAGCGCATTGACCACGTAACCCACCGACAGCATGGGATAGGCCACGCTCACCTCGACGCGCGACAGTGCCACGATCCACACCACCACCGAAATGACGTAACAGCTCAAGCCGCCCAAAATGCCGGGATGCAAGGCCAGAGTGGGGGCCGCAGCGCGCAGGGCTGCCCATCCTGAGATGGCGCCGACTGCTGACGCGCCTGCCTTGAGCAGCAATTGAGCGGCGGCGTTGAGCCCCACACCTGCCAAAACGAGAAGTAAATCGGTGAATTTCATGCAGGGCGAATTGTCGCTCTTCTTCAGGCCTTTCTCAGGCCTTTCCCGATCAAGGTTGGGCCACCACCACCCGTCGCGCATCTTGCCAAACGATCTTCAGGGGCAGGCCCCGATGACGCAACTCACTCAAGGTGTCCCATGACATGTAGGCCAAGGCCCTGGGCTCGGCTGTCCATCGTGGCCCAAAGGCTTCAAGACTGGGAATCCAACGGGACGGTTCACGGTCTTGTCCAAAGGAGAACTCGTCTCGGTAGTCCACCAACACCACGGAGCGGCCCAGGTAAAAGGGCAGGGTCTGGTCGTAGGCTTGGACGGCAAAGAACGTCGGCGGCTTTCCACCGGGCACGGGGTCGAGTACGCCTTGGCTTTGCAGGGTCTGAACCATGCGCTGGCTGCTCTTGAGCTGCCCGTACTCGTTGTGAGAGCTCAGCACCATCAGGCTCGCCGCCAAGTGGGCTGACGCGACCAGGGCCAAGGCCGCCGTGCATCGCCCTTGGCCCAGCAGCCACCAGGCCGCGCCGGCTGCCGACACAAACAAACCCCCGCCCAAGGCCAGACCCCAGGCCAAGGCCTGCACAGCTGCGCCGGGGATCTCGGAGTTTGCGCGCTGCAGCAGCCAAGGCAAGGCGGCCAGCACGAGGGCCCAGAGCAGCCAAGGCATCCACAAATGCCGCTTGAGCGCGACAGCACGGGCAGTTGCCGTTTGGCGGGCCACCAGCAAAGCAAGTGCGGGGAACATGGGCAAGATGTAAGACGGCAGCTTAGAGCTGGACACGCTGAAGAAGGCGAACACCAGCAGGCTCCACACCCACAGCCAACTGGATGCGAATTCGTAACGCCGAGGCCTGAGCACCCAAGGCAGGGCGCTGGTCCAAGGCAAGAGGCCTACCAGCAAGTAGGGCACGAAATACCATGGGGCGCCTTCGCGCTGGTGGCCGGGGTGCAAGTAGCGGTCCAGGTGCTCATGGATGAAAAAGAAATGGGCAAAGTCGGGATTGCGTTGAGACACGGCCACGAACCAGGGTGCTGTCAGCAGGAGCAGCACCACGGGCCCCCAACCCCATTGCAGGTGCTTCCACATCCGCAGTTCTCTGCGCCACAGGCTGTGCAGCACCAACGTGGCACCCGGGATCACCAGACCCACCAAGCCCTTGCTGAGGATGGCCAAGCCCATGCCGGCCCAAGCCATCAGCATCCATCGCCGGGCAGAGGCACCTTGCTGCAGAGCCTGCTCGGCCAGCAACACGGCACACATCACGGCGGTCAATGCAGCGCACAGGCTCGTGTCCAAGGAAAGAAAATGGCTATTGAGTACGATCCATGTGGTGGAGCCCGCCACGCAAGCCGTGTGCACGGCGGTGCGCTCGTCCCACAACCGGTGTGCGGTGAATACCAGCAGGGTCACGGTGAAAAGACCGCACAGCCCTGGCCACAATCGGGCGGCCCATTCGTTCACACCCAGCAGCGCCATGCTCAGCGCGCCTGCCCAGTACTGCAGGGGTGGCTTCTCGAAGTACAGCAGTCCGTTCAGGCGCGGAGTGATCCAATCACCCGATTGCAGCATGGCCAGCGACAAGGTCGCGTATCGGCCTTCATCGGCACTGACCAGGGCGCGGGTGCCCAAGGTCACCATCCAAAGCAGCAGGGCCGCTGCGGCAAGTGCAACCCACATCCAACGAGGATGGCGAACCGGGTCGGGTGTTTGGGAAGAAGGCGATTGCATGCCGCAAGCATAATGCGGCGCAACCCGGAGCATTCGAGAAGCCGTTGTGGTGACTGCCCTCCAAGATCCCCGCCAATTCCTGAGGTCGCTTTTTGACGCGGCGGTAGGGCGTGCCCAACCTAGCGAGCACATGCGGGGTGGGTTGCCACCTCCCCCTCGCGGTCGAACCTTGGTCCTCGGCGCTGGCAAGGCGGGCGGGGCCATGGCCGCTGCGTTGGACGCGCTGTGGCCGGCCCAAGCCCCCTTGAGCGGTTTGGTGGTGACCCGTTATGGCCATGTCCCGCCAGCCTATGTGGCCAAGCCGGGTCGCATTGAGGTCGTGGAGGCGGCGCACCCCGTGCCCGATGCGGCAGGCCAGGCAGCGGCGCGCCGCATGATGGCGTTGACCCAAGGGCTGACCACCGATGATTTGGTGGTGTGCCTGATTTCAGGCGGCGCCTCGGCCTTGCTGACCTTGCCCGCCGAGGGATTGAGCCTGCAAGACAAGCAAACCCTCAACCGGGCGCTTTTAATGAGCGGGGCGCCCATTGATGAAATGAACTGTGTGCGCAAGCATTTGAGTGCCATCAAGGGGGGACGCTTGGCCGCGCGTTGTGCCCCAGCGCAGGTGGTGTCATTGTTGATTTCGGACGTGCCCGGAGATGCGCCTCAAGTGATTGGCAGCGGGCCCACGGTGGCTGATCCCACCACGTGCGCCGATGCGCTTGCCATTTGTGAGCGCCGTGGCATTGCCTTGCCCGAGGCCGTGCGAACGGCGTGGCAAACGGGACGGTGGGAAACCCCCAAGCCCGGTGATGCCGTGTTTGAGGGTCATCAAGTTCACCTGATGGCCACGCCTTTGAACAGTTTGCAGGCGGCAGCTCAGCTGGCACGCAGCGCCGGCATTGAAGCCCACGTGCTCAGTGATGACATGGAGGGCGAGAGTCATGTGGTGGGCCAAGTGCATGCCGCGCTGGCTCGCCATGTTGCGCGACAGGGTGGGCCCTCTCAGGACACGGGTCCAAGGGCTTGGCGACGCCCGTGCGTGTTGTTGTCAGGCGGTGAGACCACGGTGACCGTGACCTCCCATGCGGGTCAGCCTGGTCGTGGTGGTCGTGCCACCGAATTCTTGTTGGGCTGTGCTTTGGCCCTTCAAGGACACGCGGGTGTGTACGTGCTGGCCGCGGACACCGATGGCATTGATGGGTCGGAAGACAATGCGGGCGCGATCGTCACCCCTGACACGTTGGCGCGTGCCCAAGCCCTCGGGCTCAATGCCAGAGGGTTCTTAGAGTGCCATGACGCCTACTCGTTTTTTCAAGCGCTGGATGATCTGGTGGTGACCGGACCCACCTACACCAATGTCAACGACTTTCGGGCGGTGCTGATTTGCTGAGCAGTTGAGCCACGACGGCTATGGCAATGACTGCGGGCTCTTTGCCCGAGATTTCGGGCAAGCCGATGGGGCAGGTGATGCGATCAAGCAGGCGCTGCGACAGACCTTTTTCACGCAACCGATGCACAAACCGGGCTCGCTTGGTGGCGCTGCCAATGAGACCCAAGAATCCAAAGTCTCCTCGCCGCAAGATGTGCTCGGTCAAGGTCAGATCCAGGTCGTGGCTGTGGGTCAACACCAAAAAATCGCTGCCGGGGGCCGCCTGCGCCACCTCGTGAGCGAGGGGGTCGCTCCAGATCGTCTCAAGCTGCAGGGAGCCTGAGGGGTCTTGAAGCGAGGTCACGGTCATCTCGTCCAAAGCCTCCTCGCGCAGATCCATCCATCGCACATCCGCGTCGATCCCATGCAGGGCGCGCACGATGGCTCGGCCCACATGTCCAGCTCCGAAGAGTTGCAGATCAAAGCGAGCCGGTGTGTGAGGCCAAGCCTGCAACTCCTGCGCGTCGAGCGCGCAGTGCCGCAGCACCAGCGAGCCGCCACAACATTGACCCAGCGCGGGACCGAGCGCGAACGAAACATCCTCAGGACCCGACGCAGGGAGCTTCAAGCGTTCGCGGGCGCGTGCCAGAGCTTTCCATTCGAGGTGACCACCCCCGATAGTGCCTACCACGCCTTGCGCGCTCACCAACATGCGCGTTCCAGACTCTCGGGGGACCGATCCGCGCGCGCGCAAGACTTCGATCACTTCCACGCGGCGGCCTTCAGCGCACCAGCGCTGCGCAATTTGGCGCAATGCTCGTCCCATGAGACTGTGATTCCGTTCAGCGCACGCTGTGGATCGCCCGCAGGATCGATTCTGGCGTGGCAGGGGCCGACAGGGCGGGCAGGCCATGCTTGGCGCCCGCGGCGCCTATGGCGTCACGCAAGGCCAGGAACACGGAAAACGCCAGCAAGAGGGGCGGCTCCCCCACGGCCTTGCTGCGATGAACGGTGTCTTCAACATTCACGTTGTGAAACAAAGCCACGTTCATGATCTCGGGCACGTCATGGGCGGTGGGAATCTTGTAAGTGCTGGGGGCGTGGGTGAGTAGCGTACCCGTAGTGGGATGCCAGACCAGCTCTTCCGTCGTCAGCCATCCCATGCCTTGAATAAAACCCCCTTCAATTTGTCCGATGTCCAGGGCTGGGTTCAAGGACTGCCCCACATCGTGCAGGATGTCGGTGCGTACCACTTTGGACTCGCCTGTGTGGGTGTCCACGATCACCTCGCTCACGGCCGCCCCGTAGGCAAAATAGTAGAAGGGTCGTCCGGTGAGCGTTTTGGCGTCCCAATGCAAACCGGGTGTGGCGTAGTAGCCGTCGCTCCACAATTGCACTCGCGAGGTGTAGGCCAGGGTCACCAATTCTTCAAAGGGCAGGTGGTGCGTGCCTCCCCGCACCTGCCCTTGTTCAAAGTGCACCTGATCGGCCGGGACCGCAAACTTGCTCGCAAACAGGTCTGCGAGCCGCTCTCGAATGTGCCGAGCGGCCGATTGCGCCGCTTTGCCGTTGAGGTCACTGCCCGTGGACGCAGCCGTGGCCGAGGTGTTGGCCACCTTGGCGGTGTCAGTGGCGGTGCAACGCACGTGATGGAGCGGCACCCCAAGTTCATGGGCTACCACCTGAGCGACCTTGGTGTTCAGACCCTGGCCCATTTCGGTACCGCCGTGATTGACCAGGATGGAGCCGTCCGCATACACGTGCACCAAGGCTCCGGCCTGGTTGAGATGGGGCAGGTTGAACGAAATGCCGAATTTCACCGGAGTCAGCGCCAGCCCCCGCTTGAGATGCAGGTCTTGGGCGTTGAAGGCGTCAACCTCTTGGCGACGCTGCGCATAGTGGCTCGTCTTCAGGAGTTCGTCTGTGAGCGCTGCGATGACATTGTCTTGAATGGTCTGACCATAGGGAGTGATTTGGCGCTCATGTTCGCCGTAGAAATTGACCTGGCGAACCAGCAGAGCATCGCGCCCCAGCAAGCGCGCCACGTCGTCGAGGATCACCTCGATGGCCAGGACCCCTTGCGGACCTCCAAAACCCCGAAACGCGGTATTGCTTTGGGTGTGAGTGCGCGCTAAGTAGCCGTGAATAGCGACCTCGGGCAACCAGTAGGTATTGTCAAAATGGCACAGCGCGCGGGTCACCACCGGGATGGACAGGTCGGTGGAGAAGCCGCCATTGGCCAGCATGGTGATCTCCACGGCCAGAATTCGACCTTCGTCATCAAAACCCACGTCATAGTCAAATTCGAAGGGGTGACGTCGCCCGGTGATCATGAAGTCATCATCACGGTCGGGTCTCAATTTGACGGGCCGTCCTAATCGGTGTGCGGCGACTGCAGCGGCGGCTGCGAACAGGCCCGACTGCGATTCCTTGCCTCCGAATCCGCCTCCCATGCGACGGCACTCCACTTGCACGTGATGCGACGACAGCCCCAAGGCGCGCGCCACGATGGTTTGCATTTCGCTGGGATGCTGTGTGGAGGAGAACACCTGCATGCCGCGATCTTCTTGGGGCACGGCGTAGGCCACCTGCCCTTCAAGGTAAAACTGCTCTTGTCCACCCAAAGAAAACGTTCCGCGATGCCGGTGCGGTGCGGCTGCCAAAGTCGCTTGGATGGCCCCGGGGCGGGTTTCGCGCACCAGATGCAGCGGCGCTGTCAAGTAATGCTGCTGGGCATGAGCTTGCCGGACATCGAGCACCGCCGGCAAAGGGTCGATGACCAGAGTGGCGCGGGCGCGTGCGGCCGCATATCGCGCCGCTTGACGCGAGGTGGCCACGATGGCGGCCACAGGTTGGCCCACATAGTGCACTTCATCATGCGCCAAGATGGGGTCGTCGTGCACGATAGGGCCGCAGTCGTTCTCGCCGGGAATGTCTTCCGCGGTGAGGACGTCGACCACGCCGGGGAAGCTGCGCCAGCTGTCTTTGGGCACCGAGCGCAAGATGCCGTGCGCGACCGGCGACCACACCAAGGCCATGTGCAAGGTGCCTGCGCGCTCAGGGATGTCGTCGGTGAAGGGTGCGGCTCCTTGGACATGCAAGGCCGCAGACTCGTGGGCCACGGCTTGATGCAGTGGCGAGGCGTTAGGGCCTGGACCTGGCGCGGCTCTGAGGGTGTGGGCAGGCGATAAAGAGGTTGCTGGCGGTTCGTGGTGCACGTCATCATGCGCTTGCGTGGTGTCGCGCCAGAACCGCTGCAGCATCGCTTCGGCAGCTTGCAGCCGATAGGAGGCGGAGGCACGCAAATCGCTCAGGGGTGCGAAGTCCTGCGCCAGGGCGTCACGCGCCAAGCCCACGGACGCTTCGGTCCAAGGGCGTCCCAGAAGCGCCTGTTCGGTCAGCACGGCCCGTTTGACGATGGCTGCCATGCCACCGAACGCTAAACGCACCTGCGTCACACGACCTTGGGACGTTTGCAAGGCCATCCCCGCGCTCACGGACGAGATGTCGCTGTCAAAACGCTTGCTGATTTTGTAGGCCCTGACCTGGACATCGGGGTCCAAGGGCATGTGCAGGGCCTCCACAAATTCGTCGGCACCCATGCGGTTTTTCATGTAGTCGACGTAAAAAGCATCCAAAGGCACCGATCGGCCACCTTGAGACCCGCGCAGCACGACCTGGGCATTCAACGCCATGAGGACCGGCGCTCCATCGCCGATGGGAGACCCGTTGGCGATGTTGCCGCCCAGGGTGCCTGCGTGACGCACGGGGGGGCCTGCGAAGCGTCGTGCCATCTCGCTCAGGTGGGGCCAATGCTCAACGAGGGACGACCAAGCCGCCTGCAGTGTCGCTGCTGCGCCGATGCGCAACACGCCATCGCGGACCTCGATGTTTTGGAGTTCGACCACGTCTCCCAGATAGATCAAGTCACCCACATCGCGCATCTGCTTGGTGACCCACAGACCGACATCGGTCGATCCTGCAATCAAGCGTGCCTGGGGAAGTCGTCGCCGCCATTGCACCAAGTCGCTGAGGGACCGGGGTGCCACCACGTGATCGGTGCGTCGCTCATCCATCGGATGGGGCGCCGAATAGTGCAAGGGAGGATCCGCCTGCAAGTGCTGCAATTGCGCCGCCACACCCTTCAGGTTCAATGACTTGGGAGGCAGGTCAAACATGCGTTCACCCGCTTGCACGATCGGCCGGTACCCGGTGCAGCGGCACAGATTGCCCGCCAAGCTGTCTCGAATATCCGCTCGGCTGGGGCGCGTGTGGGCCTGTTGATGCGCCTCATACAGGCTGGCAAGGCTCACGGCAAAGCCCGGGGTACAAAACCCGCATTGAGAACCGTGGCACGACAGCAATGCGCGTTGAGCCGGGTGCAGCGGGTCCTGGACTTCGCACTCGCCTGTGTGAGTGCTCAGCGGACCCAAGTCTTCGACCGTGAGCACCGCCTTGCCGTCGATGGTGGATAAAAAGCGTGTGCAGCTATTGACGGCTTGAAGCGTCACCGCCGGCGCACCTGCAGGATTCCCGCTCTGGGTGAGTGAGGCGATCAGCACCGTACACGCGCCACAGTCGCCTTCGGCGCAGCCTTCTTTGGTCCCCACGCATCGGGCGTCCTCGCGCAGCCATTCGAGCACTGTTCGCGTGGTGGGCGCACCTTCGATGTGGACCACGCGGCTCTTGTGGACGAAGCGAATCGCTCGGGAGGGCGGCAACTCGGATGGGACGTCAGCCATAGGCGCACATGGTATCCGCTAGGATCCGGTCATGACCAGTCCCCGCCCTTCGCCTGCACCCCGTGTGGCCTTGCGCGGCGATTTGGTGGACTTCGTCGGTACGCCAGCCTTGGACGACCCTGGCACCACCGCTGTTCGACATCGCCCGGACCATTGGCTCTTGATCGAGCATGCTCGAATTGTGGGAGCCCAGAGGCATGCACCGGGACCGGACTGGCAACTGATCGATCAGCGAGGCTGCCTGATCTTGCCGGGCTTTATTGACACGCATGTGCACAGCGCGCAGCTGGATGTGGTGGGCTCCTGGGGCACGCAGTTGTTGGACTGGCTGAACACGCACACGTTTCCCGCCGAGCTGCGCATGGCCGATCCCGAGCATGCACAGGCCATGTCGCAACTGTTCGTCCATGCGCTCTTGGCTCAGGGCACGACCACCGCCTGTGTCTTTCCATCGGTCCATGCCGCGTCCGTCGATGCCTTGATGCAAGCGGCCCTTGACCAAGGTATGCGGTGCATCTCGGGCAAGGTCATGATGGATCGACACGCGCCTCCGGCGCTGTGCGACACGGCGGCGTCGTCCGATCGCGACAGTCGAGCCCTGATTGCACGCTGGCATGGCAAAGGGCGCCTGTCTTACGCCGTGACGCCGCGCTTCGCCATCACTTCCACGCCGGAGCAGCTCGAGGTGGCGGGGCGACTGGTGCGTGACGTCCCCGACCTTTATGTGCAAACCCACGTGGCAGAAAACCTGCAAGAGGTTCAGTGGGTCCGGGAGTTGTTCCCACAATCGCGCAGCTACTTGGATGTGTACGCTTCCCACGGATTAGTGGGCCCCCGCAGCATCCTGGCGCACGGCATATGGCTGGACGATCAGGACCGCGCGGTCATGCGAGATCGCGGCTCCCATGTTGCCTTTTGCCCCAGTTCCAACCTGTTCTTGGGCAGCGGCTTGTTCAACTGGCCTGCGGCGTGCCAGGTGGGTGTGGCGGTGAGCTTGGCCAGCGATGTGGGTGGTGGCACCAGCCTGTCTATGCGCCGCACCATGTTGGACGCTTACAAGGTCCAGGCCCTGCAAGGGCACCGAATTAGTGCATTCGGCCTGTTACATGCTTGCACCAGGGGTGCCGCGCGGGCCTTGCAACTGGCCGATGAGATCGGGACCTTGGAGGTTGGCGCGACCGCAGACCTGTGCGTCTGGGATTGGGCCACGACGCCCATAGCGCGCCGGCGTCAGGGGGTCGCCAGGGACCTGCATGAGCGACTCTTTGCTTGGATGACCGCGGCCGACGCGTCGGATCTGGTGCAAACCTGGGTGGC
>CAZCJB010000037.1:17970-22554 GCA_964498795.1 uncultured Rubrivivax sp.
GCTGGGTTTTGACGCCAACGCCAAAACCGACGCTGGCTACAACTCCAAGAAGCGCATGTTGGTGGTCGGCCCCACCTTCAATCTGGATGTTCCAGGGTTCTTGAACGTCAGCGTGTTGCTCTTGCAAGAAAGCAATGCACCGTTCAATACCTTCACCAAGGTGAGCACACCACGGTACTCCTACAAGACGCATCCGATGATCGGGGCGGCCTGGGGCATTCCCTTGGGCAATGGCTTCTCCTTTGAAGGTTTTGCCAACTTCATTGCCTCCAAAGGCAAAAACGAGTTTGGAGCCAGCACCGCGGCCGAGACCAATATCGACGGTCAAATCATGTACGACCTCAGCGGCGGCAAGAAGACGGCCAAGGTCGGATTTGAGTACCAGTACTGGAAGAACAAATTCGGTAATGACGCATCGGGGCCCGCCGGCAAAGGAGCTTTTGCCAAGACGCCGATGATTCGCGCGGAGTACCACTTCTAAGGTCTGTCCCCAGGGTCATGAATCGCTCATGGCCCCACAATAGCCGGCGGACGGGATGATTCCCCACCGCCGGTTTTTCTTTCATGGTCAGACTCGAACTCGAAGACATTTGCAAGCGCTACCCCACGGTCACGGCCAATGACCGGGTGAGTCTGCGCGTCCAAGCTGGAGCCATCCACGCCATCTTGGGTGAAAACGGCGCGGGCAAGAGCACCTTGATGAAGGTGATTTATGGCGCGGTGCGTCCCGACAGCGGCGTGGTGCGCTGGAATGGGCAGGTGGTGAATATCCACAGCCCTGCACAAGCGCGGGCGCTGGGGATCAGCATGGTCTATCAGCACTTCAGCCTGTTTGACACCTTGACCGTCGCGCAAAACGTGTGGCTGGGACTTGACAGGCAAACTTCGCTGAGCGCCATTACCTCGCGCATCGACGAGGTGGCTCAAACCTACGGTCTGGACGTCGACCCCCGCCGTCCCGTGCACACCCTCTCGGTCGGTGAGCGTCAACGGGTGGAAATCATTCGAGCGTTGTTGACCGACCCTCAGTTGCTAATTTTGGATGAACCGACTTCGGTGCTCACGCCCCAGGCCGTGGACAAGTTGTTTGTGACCCTGCGGCAGTTGGCCGATGGAGGATGCTCCATTCTGTACATCAGCCACAAGCTCGACGAGATCAGGGCTTTGTGCCACCAGTGCACCGTGTTGCGAGGTGGTCGGGTCACCGGAGAAGTGGATCCCACCCAAGAGACCCATGCCACGCTGTCTCGTTTGATGATCGGTGCGGAGCCTGCGCCCATTCGCCGCCAACCCGCGCACCAAGGTGATGTGGTGCTCGCCGTACGAGACCTGAGCTTGCCTCGGCAAGATGCCTTCGGCACCGACTTGCAGCGCGTATCGTTTGACTTGCGTGCGGGAGAGATTGTGGGTGTGGCCGGCATTTCCGGCAATGGCCAGCAAGAGCTCATGGCGGCTTTGTCTGGTGAAGACACGCGAGCGCGTGCCGACTGCGTGAGCTTGTGGGGGACGCCGGTGGGCCACCTTTCAGCGCGCCACCGCCGTCGGCTGGGTCTGCACTTTGTGCCCGAAGAGCGCTTGGGTCGGGGTGCCGTGCCGAGCTTGAGTTTGGCGCACAACACCCTGCTCACACGCACGCAGCCGGTCAGTCGTCATGGCTGGATCGACCTCAGCGAAGCTCGCGCATTGGCGCAGCGCCTGATCGAGCGGTTCCAAGTGAAGGCTGCAGGGCCGCAGGCATTGGCGCAATCCTTGTCTGGGGGCAATCTGCAAAAGTTCATTGTCGGTCGCGAAATTGATGCGCAACCTCGCGTGTTGGTGGTTGCGCAGCCGACGTGGGGCGTGGATGTGGGCGCCGCGTCGCAAATTCGCGCCTCGCTGATGGCATTGCGGGATGCGGGGACGGCGGTGCTGGTGGTGTCTGAAGAGTTGGACGAGCTTTTTGAGTTATGCGACCGCTTGGTGGTGATGGCCAAGGGTCAGTTGTCCCCCTCCATGGATCGCGAGGAGGCGTCGATGGCGCGCGTGGGCCAATGGATGTCGGGCCTGTGGGATCAGGATCCTGCTCTGCAGGTGGAGCCTCCACGGGTGGCGGAGAAAGCCTGACCATGTGGCGCTTGGAACGGCGTGCTGAGCCATCTGCGGTGATGTCTTGGGCCTCACCCCTGATGGCGTTGCTGCTAACCACGATACTGGCGGCCGCCCTGTTCGCCCTGCTGGGCAAGGATCCCCTCCAAGGGTTGGCCATGTTTTTTTGGGAGCCGGTGTCTGGCTGGCGGCCGATCACTGAAGTGTTGCTCAAAGCGACCCCGCTGGTCTTGTGTGCATTGGGACTGGCGGTGTGCTACCGCAGCAATGTGTGGAACATCGGCGCCGAGGGGCAGTTTTTGTTGGGGGCCATTTGTGCGGGCGGCATGGCGTTGTGGTTGGCGGATTCAGGGTGGACCGGCGCAAAGGGGGTGCACGTGCCCTGGGTCTTGTTGGCTGGTGTGGCCGGCGGAATGGCCTGGGCCGCTGTGACAGCCTTCCTGAGAGATCGCTTCAACGCCAATGAGATTTTGGTGAGTCTGATGTTGGTCTACGTGGCTCAACAACTTCTCAACTATCTGGTTTTCGGGCCCTGGAAAGATCCGCAAGGGTTTAATTTTCCTCAGACACCTTCCTTTGATGCGAGCACGCTATTGCCTTCTTTGGCTTCCGGCACGCGCTTGCACGGGGGAGTGGCCCTGGTCGTGGTGGCTGTGGGTGCATGCTGGGTCTTTTTGTTCCGTGCTTGGCGAGGCTTCCAACTGCAAGTGGGAGGGCTGGCCCCAGCAGCCGCCCGCTACGCCGGTTTTTCTTCACGCAGCGCCTTGTGGGTGGCACTGCTGCTGAGTGGTGGGCTCGCAGGCTTGGCAGGTGCCATGGAGGCGGTAGGACCCTTGCAGCGGCTCACGCCTTATGTGTCCACAGGCTATGGCTTCACGGCCATCATCGTGGCGTTTGTGGGAAGGCTGCATCCGGTGGGGATCGTGCTGTCAGGTATCTTGCTGTCGATGGTGCTCATCGGAGGCGAGTTGGCGCAGTCGCGCCTCGGGCTGCCCAATGCACTCACGGGTGTCTTTCAAGGCCTGCTGTTGTTTTTGCTGTTGGCTTGTGACACTCTGGTTCATCATCGCCTTCGTGGGAGTCGGGCATGAATGAGTGGGCGCTCTTGCTGGCGGCCACCGCGGCATCGGGGACACCGGTGGCCTTGGCGGGCTTGGGCTTGCTGATCAACGAGAAGGCCGGCGTGCTCAACTTGGGGGCCGAGGGGCTGATGTTGATGGCGGCCGTCACGGGCTTTGCGGTGGCGCTGTCCACGGGCAGTGACCTGCTTGCCTTCGGGGCGGGCGCTTTGGCAGGGGCGGTTGCGGCGGCCGCTTTTGGTGCCCTCGTGATCTGGCTGAACACCAACCAGTACGCCACGGGGCTGGCCCTGTCCTTGTTCGGTGGAGGTTTTTCGGCGTTTGTGGGCGTGGGATATGTCGGCAAGAAGCTGGAAGATCGGGTGCTGTACGAGGTGCCCGGATTGGCGGATTTGCCATTTGTGGGGCCGGCTCTGTTCCGTCAGCACCCCATGGCCTATGTGGCCATGGCGATCATGGTGGTGAGCATCGTATTTTTGTACCGCACACGCGCGGGTCTGGTGCTGCGCGCCGTGGGTGAATCGGCCGAGTCAGCACATGCTTTGGGATACCCGGTCCGTCGCATCCGTTTGGCGGCGGTGGTGGCCGGCGGAGCGTTGTGTGGGCTGGCTGGGGCGTTCTTGTCCGTCGTGTATGCACCGATGTGGGTCGAAGGCCTGGTCTCGGGCCGTGGATGGATTGCCTTGGCCTTGACCACTTTTGCCACCTGGCGACCGGCACGCGTGCTCCTGGGCGCCTACCTTTTCGGCGGCGTCACCATGGTGCAATTCCATCTGCAAGGGCAGGGCGTGGAAATTGCAAGCCAACTGCTGGCCATGCTCCCGTATTTGGCTACCATCGTCGTGTTGGTGCTGATTTCCCGCAATGCCGGCTGGGTTCGTGCCAACATGCCGGCATCCCTGGGTCGACCGTTCACACCCAGTGGCTGAACCGCTGGCTCGATAATCGATTACCCTGCTACAAGCTTTTTCCAACCTGGAGGTTCACATGTCAATATTTTCCAAGCGCTCCCTGCTCCAATGGGCAGGTCTGACGGCCGTCGCGGCCACGGTCGCCCTGGTAGGGTGTGGCAAGAAGGAGGAGCCCAAGCCGGCGCCTGCTGCAGCCGCCAAGCCCGAGCCCCTGAAGGCGGCTTGGATCTATGTGGGCCCCGTGGGAGATGCGGGCTGGTCGTTCGCCCATGACTTGGGCCGCAAGGCGGCTGAAGCCAAGTTTGGCGACGGTCTGAAGACCACCATTGTGGAAAAGGTGCCCGAGGGTGCTGATGCCGAGCGCGTGATCCGTGACCTGGCCCAACAAGGCAACAAGATCATCTTTGCGACGTCTTTCGGCTACATGGACGCGATGCTCAAGGTGGCAGGCGAATTCCCCGATGTGAAGTTCGAGCACGCCACTGGCTACAAGACCGCACCCAATATGC
>CAZCJB010000038.1:0-22413 GCA_964498795.1 uncultured Rubrivivax sp.
ACGCCTTCGGCCTGCCCGCGGAAAACGCGGCCATGAAGAACAAGGTGCCGCCCGCCAAGTGGACCTACGACAACATCGCTCACATGAAAGGTCAGATGAAGTCGATGGGCTTGGCCATTGACTGGAGCCGCGAGGTCACCACCTGCAAGCCCGATTACTACCGCTGGAATCAGTGGTTGTTTTTGAAGATGCTGGAAGCCGGCATCGCCGAGCGCCGCACGCAAGTGGTGAACTGGGACCCGGTGGATCAAACCGTTCTGGCCAATGAACAAGTGATCGACGGGCGTGGTTGGCGTTCTGGCGCCTTGGTGGAAAAGCGGGAGATTCCAGGCTACTACCTGAAGATCACGCAGTACGCCGAAGAGTTGCTCGAGCATGTGCAGCGCCAACTGCCCGGGTGGCCTGAGCGGGTGAAACTGATGCAGGAAAACTGGATCGGCCGCAGCGAAGGCGTGCGCTTTGCCTTTCCGCACCACATTACTGACGCTTCGGGCCAGCGTGTTCAAGATGGCAGGCTTTATGTGTTCACCACGCGGGCCGACACCATCATGGGGGTCACTTTCTGCGCTGTGGCTCCTGAGCACCCCTTGGCTGCGCATGCCGCGCACAGCCGCCCAGAGGTGGCCGCCTTCATTGAGCAGTGCAAGGCCGGAGGAACCACCGAAGCTGAATTGGCCACGCAAGAAAAGTTGGGCGTGCGCACGGGGTTGCAGGTCACCCACCCGCTCACGGGTGAGCCGGTCGATGTCTGGGTGGGCAACTACGTGTTGATGAGCTACGGTGACGGAGCGGTCATGGGCGTGCCCGGCCACGATGAACGGGACTTCGCGTTTGCCTTGAAATACGGCATTCCGATCGTGCAAGTGGTACACGTGGATGGCGAGCCCCACTATGACTACCACCGCTGGCAAGAGTGGTATGCCGACAAAGCGCGCGGCGTGGCGATCAATTCAGGTCACTACAGTGGCTTGAATCACCACGATGCGGTGGACGCAGTGGCCCACGACCTCGCTGCCAAGGGCTTGGGCGAAAAAAAGACCACCTGGCGTCTGCGCGACTGGGGCATCAGCCGACAGCGCTATTGGGGCACGCCGATTCCCATCGTGCACTGCCCGGAACATGGCGCGGTGCCCGTGCCCGAAAGCGAGTTGCCCGTGGTGCTGCCCGAGGACTGCATCCCGGACGGTAGCGGCAACCCCTTGAACAAGCGGGCTGACTTCTTGAACACCCGCTGCCCGACCTGCGGCGGGCCCGCTCGTCGCGAAACCGACACCATGGACACCTTCGTCGATTCGGCGTGGTACTTCATGCGCTATTGCGACCCGCACCTGGAACAAGAGATGGTCGGCGATGGGTCTCGATATTGGATGCCCATGGACCAGTACATCGGCGGCATTGAGCACGCCATCTTGCACCTGCTGTATGCGCGCTTTTGGACCAAGGTCATGCGCGACTTGAAGTTGGTCGACGTGGATGAGCCCTTTACCAAGCTGCTGACCCAGGGCATGGTGCTCAATGAAGCCTTCGTGCGTACCTCGGACGCTGGAGGACGCGAATACTTCTGGGAGCATGACCTGAACGTCGTGCGCGATGAGTACCGCCACGTGGTCTCAGCCTCGGCCAAGCGGGATGGGCTGCCGGTGCAGTGCGAGGGCTGGACCACCATGTCCAAGTCCAAGAACAACGGGGTCGATCCTCAAGAGGTGATTGAACGCTACGGCGCGGACACCGCGCGTCTGTTTGTGATGTTTGCCTCACCCCCCGAACAAACCATCGAGTGGAACGACGCCGGCGTGGAAGGCGCGCACCGCTTCTTGCGTCGAGTGTGGCAATTCGGCGTGCGTCAACAGGCGGTAGCGCACACCGCGCTCGCCCTAGAAACCTCGGCGCAAGCCAAGGCGCTGCGCTTTGAATTGCATACCGTGCTCAAGCAGGTCAGCTACGACTATGAGCGTATGCAGTACAACACGGTGGTCTCCGGTGCCATGAAAATGCTCAACGCCTTGGAGGCTTTCAAGGAGCCTGCCCCGGCGACTTTGCGTGAGGGCATGGGATTGCTGCTGCGCGTGCTCTATCCGGCCTGCCCCCACATCACCTGCGCCCTGTGGGATCAACTCGGTTATGCCCAAGAAAGTGGCCCTTTGTGGGATGCGCCTTGGCCCACCGCGGATGAAGGGGCCTTGGTTCGCGACACCATCGATTTGGTGCTCCAGGTCAACGGCAAGCTCAGAGGCTCGATGACCGTACCGGCCGATGCCGATCGGGCGTCCATTGAAGCGCTGGCCGCAGCCAGCGAGGAGGTGGCACGCTTCAGCGAAGGACGGCCTGTACGCAAGATCGTGGTCGTGCCGGGTCGCTTGGTCAACGTGGTGGTCTAGGAGCCCCCTGGTGATTCGGCGTCGAGCGGCCTTTTCCTTGACATTTGCCACCGCAGGCGCCTTGGCACTTGCCTTGACCTCAGGGTTGAGCGGTTGCGGGTTTGCGCTGCGAAGGCCACCGCCCATGCCCTTTGCGCGCATCGCCCTGCGCCAGTTCGCGCCTCGCTCAGGCGTGGCCGAAGCCCTGTCCACGGCGCTTCGTGGCACTTGCGAAGTGGTGGATGACCCCCGCAAGGCCGACGTGGTGCTTGTCGCACACCAAGATCGCTTCACCCGGACTTTGGTGGCCAGCAGCGCTGCGGGGCAGGTGCGCGAGGTGCAACTGCGCGTCCTGTTTCACTTTCACATCGAGACCTCGCAGGGTCGGATCCTCACCCCTCGGGCCGAAATGATGCTCAGCCGAGACCTGACCTACAACGAATCCGCCGCTCTGGCCAAGGAGTTGGAAGAGGCTCAACTCGTTCGCGAGATGCAAGCGGACATCGCACTGCAGTTGGCGAGGCGCTTGGCCAGCCTCTCGATCTAAAGCGGCCTGACTTCGAGCGCACCCCAATGCACCTCAAGCCCGAGCAGCTCACCGCCCACCTGGCCAAAGGATGCCGGTCACTCTATACCTTGCAAGGTGATGACCCGCTGCTGATGCAAGAGGCCGCAGATGCCATCCGTGCAGCCGCCCGCGCCAGCGGGTGTGCCGAGCGCGAGGTGTTCACGGTGAGCGGCGCACATTTTGATTGGAGCGCTGTACTGGGCTCGGCGCATTCCATGAGCCTGTTCGCTCAGTCCAAGCTCATCGAAATACGGGTGCCTTCGGGCAAGCCCGGCACCGCGGGCTCCGAGGCGCTGCAACGGTATTGCGACGCCTTGCCTGACGGTGTGGTGACGCTGGTGAGCTTGCCGCGTTTGGACAGCTCGCAGCTCAAGAGTGCTTGGTTTTTGGCGCTGGAGTCCCACGGCATTCATGTGCGGCTAGACCCCGTGGATCGCGCAGCCCTGCCTGCCTGGATTGCGCAGCGCCTGGCCCTTCAACATCAAAGAGTCCAAGAAGGTGAGGAGGGGCAGCGCACCTTGTCCTTTTTTGCCGACCGGGTGGAGGGCAACCTGCTGGCCGCCCACCAGGAAATTCAGAAAATCGCGCTGCTGTACCCCAGCGGTGAGCTGTCGCTGGAACAGGTGGAAGCGGCCGTGTTGAACGTGGCTCGGTACGATGTGCGGCAATGGTGCGAAGCGGTGTTCGCAGGCCGAGTGGAACGCGCCGCACGCATGTTGCGTGGATTGCAAGCCGAGGGCGAATCGGCGGTGGTCTTGCATTGGCAATTGGCAGACGACCTGCGAGCCCTGCGGCGCGTCCGGACGGCACTCGATCAGGGCAAGCCCATGCCGCTGGCCCTGTCCGAAGCGCGGGTGTGGGGGTCTCGGCAAAAAAGCTTGGAGCGGGCGGTGGGCCTGGTCAGCGAGCGGCAACTGCGCAGGCTTGTGTCGGCCGCGAGCGTGTGCGACGGCATCGTCAAAGGTCTGCGCCGACCTGACTGGCCCGCAGACCCCTTCGAGGCATTGCACCGCTTGATGCTCGGGGTGCTGAGCCTCACCATGGCGCCCAGCAAGCTGCGCTCAGCCCGGGCAGCCCCCTTGGCGCTGCGAGCCTGACAGCGAGGGGGGTCAATACCCTCGCTGCCGATCCACCGTGTGCAAGAGGGCCTCCCCGCGGCCCAAGCGGCCCACATTGGCGGCCACGACGGCAGCCGCACTGCGCGGATCCGTCAGGGCTGCGATGTGGGGCAACAACGTGACTTGCGGATGAAACCAGTACGGATGATCTGCCGGCAACGGTTCCACGTTGAACACATCCAAGACAGCGTGCCCCACGGCGCCGCTGTCCAGTGCCTGCAAGAGGTCGCCGTCGACCACATGGCCCCCCCGTGCCAAATTCACCAGCCCAGCGCCGTGAGGCAACCGCCGTAAAAATTGGGCATCGATGAGGCCTCGGGTGGACGGCGTCAAGGGCAGCAGATTGATCACTATACGGGACTGAGCCAGCGCTGGGTGGAGCGCGGACAGGCCATGAATGCACGTCACTCCAGCCGGGACCTCGCGGCCCGCATGTTGACGCCATGCGGTGACTGGGTAGCCCAGAGACCTCAAGGCACAAGCCACCTGTGTGCCCAAGACACCCAGGCCCAAAACCAGCACGGGCACTTCGCTGCTTCGACTTTGACCCCAGGCCTTCCACTGAGACTGCCGTTGCTGCAGGCCGTAACGGAAGAACCCCCGATGCAATCCCAAGGTGGCCCACAAGGCCGTCTCGGTCATGGCCGAATTCATGGCCGGATCGACCATGCGCGCGAGCGGCACGTTTTGGGGGATCGTTGGGTCGGCCATCAAGCGGTCCACCCCAGCCCAGAGGGACTGGATGAGTCGCAAAGCAGGAAAGCCCTGCAGCGCACCTTTGGCGGGGCTGGCCACCACCGCCACCTCCAGTGCGGGCCCGTGCACCTCGGCAGGCTGCCAATCGGCCTGCGGCAAGCTGCCCTTCAATGCCGACAGCCACTCGTCTTGCTCCTGGCCGATGAAGGATCCGATCAATGCAATCTTGAGCCCCTTCACCCGGTGCGCCCCCCCAGTGACACCACCTGCACCACGCGATCGAGGGCCTCATGCACCGTGGCCTCACGCACGGCTTGCCGGTCACCCGGCCACCAAAGATTCCACGCTTGGGTAGGCCCATCACGCAAACTCACGGCCAGCCACACGGTGCCCACGGGCTTCCCCGGGGTGGCACCCGTGGGTCCGGCGATGCCGGTCACCGCCACGGCCACCTGGGCCGTCGAGCGAGCCCACGCACCCTCGGCCATGGCCCGGACCACCGGCTCGCTGACAGCTCCGTGCGTCGTCAGCAGCGCCTCACTTACGCCCAAGAGTTGCATCTTGGACGCGTTGCTGTAGGTGACAAAGCCACGATCGAACCAGTCGCTGGAGCCACTGACCGCCGTGCAAGCGGCGGCGATCAAGCCCCCTGTGCAGCTCTCTGCCGTGGCCAATGACCACCCATGAGTCTTCAGGGCTTGCCCCAGCCTTTGTACCAGGGCTTGCACAGATTCGTGCGGATGTTGTTTGGTCATCACTTCACAGGGCTTGGCCGATGGCCACGGCCAGAGACAAGACGATCAAGGTGCACCACGCGGCCACCAGGTCATCAAACAAAATGCCCCATCCTTGGGCCCAACCGATGGCACCCCCGCGCTCTCCTTTGAAGAGCGCATCGGCCCAGGCCACCGGGCCGGGCTTGACCGCATCGAAGAAGCGAAACAGCACGAAAGCCGCAGCCTGCGCCCAAAATCCTGCAGGCGTCCACAGCCACAAGATAAGCCAAAACGCGATCACCTCGTCCCACACGATGGCGCTGGGATCAGCCTGTCCCAGGTCGCGGGCACACCGCGTGCAGGCCCACCACCCCATTCCTGTGGAGACGGCGAGGCACGCGGCCCAGCCTGTGGCGTTGAGCCACGGGTCCAAGACCAAAAAAGCCACCCAGGCCCACAAGGTACCCACGGTGCCCGGCGCGATCGGAGACAGACCGCTGCCGAAGCCCAAGGCGATCCAGCGGGCCGGATGCTGACGCATGAACGAAGCAGTGGCCCGCCGGGGTGGCGAGGTCCACACCGTCTGGGGGCGGTCACCCCACGCGGAGCTGGCCGGTTCACTCATGAGGGGAGAAAATGATCGAAGCCAGCATACTCTCCCAGGTCCAGGAGGGAGCCTTGGACATCACGCACCGTCAGTCCTACAGTGGCCACCACCTCGCCCACCGGGGACACCTCCACACCGGCATTGGCGGCCGCCCGGCGCACCGCACCTTCGGCCGTGGGGGCTGCGGTAAACAGCAATTCGTAATCATCGCCACCGGCCAACAAGCAGGTTCGACGCACGGCATCGGGTTGGCTTTGCAAGTCAGCGCTGCAGGGCAATCGCGACAGGTCCACCACGGCCCCCACGCCTGAGGACTCCAGGATATGGGCTAGATCACCCACCAGGCCATCGCTCAGATCGATGGCACTGCTGGCGATGCCACGCAAGGCCACACCCAGAGACACACGAGGATCAGGCCGCTCCATGCGCACGCGGACCCGATCCCACACAGGCCCGGGCAAAACCACCGTGCCACGAAACCCTTCCAAGGCCAAGCGCGCATCGCCCAAGGTGCCACTCACCCAGAGTTGATCGCCCACGCGCGCCCCGCTGCGCAACAAGGCCTGTCCCGCAGGGACCTCGCCCATCACCGTGATGGAAACCGTCAGCGGACCCGATGTGGTATCCCCCCCCACCAACTCCACGCCGGCACGGTCAGCCAACGCGAACAGGCCCTGTGAAAAGGCCTTCAGCCAGGCCTCCTCCACGCGGGGCAAGGACAAGGCCAGCGTGAAGGCCGTGGGTTGAGCCCCGCATGCGGCCAAATCGCTCAAGTTGACGGCCAGGGCTTTATGGCCCAGACGATCAGGGGGCACGGTCGCCAAGAAGTGCCGCCCCTCCACCAGCATGTCCGTCGAGACCGCCCACTGCTGGCCCGGGGTGGGCGACAACAGGGCGCAGTCATCTCCCACGCCCAGCACGGCCCGCTGAGGGCGTCGAGAGAAATATTGGCGGATGAGATCGAATTCGCCCAGCGACATGGATCGACATTATCCGCAGGGCCGGTCGTTGGCGCTGGCCTGGGTCAAGGTGGCTGCAAGTCGAGGCCCCTAAAATCGTGTCCCCTGGAGCCCATCAGACCCTGATCAGACCTTGATGTGCCCCTCGCTCAGCCCCTGCTCAAAAAGGGTTTCGGATCATGTCCCACGCCGATGACAAGCGCGCTGAATTGCGCCGCGCCGCTCTCGAATATCACGAGTTTCCAACCCCGGGCAAGGTGGCGATTTCGCCCACCAAGCAACTGACCAACCAGCGGGATTTGGCCCTGGCTTACTCGCCCGGCGTGGCGGCGGCCTGCGAAGAAATTGTCAAGGACACGGCCAACGCCTATCGCTACACCTCTCGGGGCAATCTGGTGGCGGTGGTCACCAACGGCACCGCCGTGCTGGGCCTGGGGGACATTGGCCCCTTGGCTGCCAAGCCGGTCATGGAAGGCAAGGGCGTGCTGTTCAAGAAGTTCGCCGGCATTGACGTCTTCGACCTCGAAATCCAAGAGAAGAATCTTGACAAGTTGGTCGACATCATCGCTGCGCTGGAGCCCACGTTTGGCGGCGTGAACCTGGAAGACATCAAGGCGCCTGACTGCTTCTATGTCGAGCGTAAGTTGCGCGAGCGCATGAAGATCCCCGTCTTCCACGACGATCAACACGGCACGGCCATCGTGGTGGGGGCAGCGCTGCTCAATGGTCTGAAAGTGGTGGGCAAAGACATCACCCAGATCAAGCTGGTCACCTCGGGGGCCGGAGCGGCGGCGCTGGCATGCCTGAATTTATTGGTCAAGCTGGGCCTGCCGCGTCAGAACATTTGGGTCACCGACCTGGAGGGCGTGGTTTGGAAAGGGCGCCAGGCGCTCATGGACCCCGACAAGGAAGAGTTCGCGCAGGCCACAGCGCAGCGCACCCTGGCCGAGGTGATCGCGGGTGCCGATGTGTTTTTGGGCTTGTCGGCGGCCGGCGTGCTCAAGCCGGAGATGGTGAGGGCCATGGCCACGCAACCGCTGATTTTTGCGCTGGCCAATCCGACGCCGGAAATCATGCCCGAAGAGGTGCGTGCCGTGCGTGAAGATGCCATCATGGCCACGGGCCGCACCGACTACCCCAATCAGGTCAACAACGTCTTGTGCTTTCCCTACATCTTCCGCGGCGCTTTGGACTGTGGCGCCACCACCATCAACGACGCCATGGAGGTCGCGGCCGTGCGAGCCATCGCCGACTTGGCGCAAGCCGAACAAGACGATGTGGTGGCCTCGGCCTACGCGGGCGCCACCTTGACCTTCGGGCCCGAGTACCTCATCCCCAAGCCCTTCGATCCCCGCTTGATGATGCGCATCGCGCCGGCCGTGGCCCAAGCGGCGGCTGATTCGGGCGTGGCCCAGCGCCCGGTGAGCGACTTGAGCGCCTATCGCGACAAGCTGCAAACCTTGGTGTACGCCTCGGGCACCACGATGAAGCCGATCTTCGCCGTGGCCAAGCGCGCGCAGCGCAAAAACGTGGCTTTTGCGGAGGGCGAAGACCGCCGTGTGCTGCGTGCGGTGCAAGTGATCGTTGACGAAGGACTCGCACGGCCCTGGCTCGTGGGACGCGCCACCCAGATTGCCTACCGCATCGAAAAGCTGGGGCTGCGTCTGCAAGCGGGCCGCGACTATGAGGTGATCAACATCGATGATGACCCGCGCTATCGGGATTACTGGCAGACCTACCACCGGCTGACCGAGCGCAAAGGGGTCACCGAACAATTTGCCAAGGTCGAAATGCGCCGGCGTCTGACTTTGGTGAGCTCCATGCTGCTGCACAAAGGCGAAGTGGACGGCATGATCTGCGGCACTTGGGGCTCCACGGCACAGCACTTGACGCACATCGACCAGGTCATCGGCAAGCGTGCGGGCGTCAAGACCTATGCCTGCATGAACGGTCTGATCTTGCCGGGGCGCCAAATCTTCATGGTGGACACCCACGTCAACTACGACCCCACAGCCGAGCAGCTCAGTGAGATCACCATTCTCGCGGCAGAGGAGATGCGCCGTCTGGGCATCCAGCCCAAAGTGGCGCTGTTGTCTCATAGCAGTTTCGGGTCCAGCCAACAGCCCTCGGCGGTGAAGATGCGCGACACCCTCGCCCTGGTTCAGGCGCAAGCCCCTTGGCTGGAAATTGATGGGGAAATGCACGGCGATGCCGCCTTGGACGCCGCCTACCGCACGGAGTTGATGCCGCGCAGCACCCTATCGGGTGAGGCCAATTTGCTGGTCTTGCCTAACATCGACGCCGCCAATATTGCCTACAACCTGCTCAAAACCGCAGCCGGCGGCGGCATTGCCATTGGGCCAGTACTGTTGGGTGCCGCCAAGCCCGTGCACATTCTGACCCCGTCTGCCACCGTGCGCCGTGTGGTCAATATGACGGCCTTGGTGGTGGCTGACGCCAATGCCAATCGCCAAAATCAATTGCTTTAATGGTAGTGAACACTTACTGCTACTAATTGGTCATTTTTTGATCTCGAAATTAGCACTTGAGATTTTCGCCGGCTTCCGGTAGCATCCCTATCCTCACTTCGAGGGTTAACCCGTGAGTGGTTCGGGCTCAATCGGGAAGTTCGCGAGCAAGTTAGGGCTTGCTTTCCTTCTCGCTTCGGCGTCGGTGGTTGGGGTGGCCAAAGGTCCCTCTGCTGTCGATGACGTGCACGGGGTGGCGCTTTCGGCGCTGCCGCAAGAGGCTCAGGCGACTCATCGGCTCATTCTTGAAGGCGGTCCGTTCCCTTACCCCAAAGATGGGTCGGTGTTCGGCAACCGCGAGCGGCTGCTCCCAGTTCACCCCAAGGGGTTTTACCGGGAGTACACGGTCAGGACCCCGGGTTCGCGGGACCGTGGCGCCCGCCGCATGGTGTGCGGCGGCAAAGAGCCAGCGAAACCCGAGGCGTGTTACTACACCGCCGACCACTATGCGACCTTTCAACGGGTCGTACAGTGACCGGCGGCAGATTCTTTGTGTTGGTGTTTTGAGGACCCAAGGGGGCAGGCGACCATGCAGTTGCAGACCATCCGACCGAATATTGTTCAGGCCATTCGGGCCTATCGAGTTGAAGATCTGATGCAGGCCGCACAAGCGGCGGGGCAGCATTTTCTCTACGCCAATGTGGGTGCGGCCCAGAGCAAACAAGAGGTGCTCGAAGCTATCGCCGAGGCCTTCACCTTCCCGTCACACTTTGGCAAGAACCTTGACGCCTTGTATGACTGCATGACCGATCTCGTGCACAAGTCAGGCACACAACCTGGTTTCGTGGTGGTGCTCGACCAATTGCCCGATAACCCCCGTTTCGATCGCGAAGCGCGTGAGCAGCTGTTGGACGTGTTCCGGGACGCAGCTGACTTCTGGGGCGAGCGTCGGATTCCTTTCCGTTGCTTCTACTCCTTCGCGGTCGCACGCTCACAGCCACTGGGCGCCTGGGACCGTGCCGGTGCCGAAGGAGCTGCCGTGGAGAGTGCACCCGCCGTGCCACCCAAGCCGGCAGCCAAGGTGCCTGTGGCCAAGGGGGGGTTCAACCCCAATTTCGGCATGAACATGCCGCTGATGAGCAGCGCTTTCGACACGGCGGCCTGGCTCAACGCGGCCTGAACAAGGCCAATTCCACGTATTGCTCGACGGGCACCTCTTCAGCCCGTCGTTGCAGATCAAATTCGCCGGTGAACCCCTGCTCGTCCAGCCACCGCCCTAGGGTGTGACGCAGCAGCTTGCGGCGCTGAGAAAACGCCACCGTGACCAAGGCCGATAGCCTTTGGGGGTCCACGGCCGGAGGGTCCGCCTTGGGCACCATGCGAATGACGGCCGACTGCACCGCAGGTGGTGGGTCAAAGGCCTGCGGCGGCACGTCCAACACCACCTCCAAGTCATAGCGCCATTGCAGCATCACGCTCAGCCGACCAAAGGTTTTGTGACCCGGCCGCGCCGCCATGCGATAGACCACCTCGCTTTGCAACATGAAATGCTGATCGACCACGCGGTCGGCAAAGGGCAGCAGGTGGAACAAGATGGGCGATGAGATGTTGTAGGGGAGATTGCCCACGATGCGCAAGCCCTGGGCGGTGGCCGGGGCCAGCTTCGCGAAGTCCACCGTGAGGACGTCAGCTTCGACCACATCCACTCCGGGGCGCTGACGAAGGCGCCGGGCCAAATCGCGATCCAGTTCAATGACCGTCAGGTGTTGGCAGCGCTGCAACAGTGGCAGGGTCAACGCCCCCAGGCCCGGGCCGATCTCCACGAGGGCTTGGTGGGGGCGTGGATCAATCGTGGCCACCAGGGCCTCAATGACCCCCTCATCCACCAAAAAGTGCTGACCAAAGCGCTTGCGAGCGATGTGTGCGGTCAAAGTGGCGGCTCACGCATTTCTATGTAGGCTTTGGAGCGCAGGTCGCGAACCCACTCGGTGTAGGCGTCTTCGAATTTTTGCTCACGCAATGCATTGCGCGCCTGGTCGCGCACTTGCCGAGGGTCGACATCCACACGCCGTCGCTCCTGGACTTGCACCAGGTGCACGCCAAAACGTGAGGTGATGGGCTCGGACAATCCACCCACCTCCAAACGGTTCATGGCCTCTTCGAACTCCGGCACCATCATGCCCGGGGCGGCCCACCCCAAGTCGCCACCTTGAGCAGCTGACCCATCTTCAGAGATCTGTTTGGCAATGTCTTCGAAGGTGACCTGACGCTTTTCAATGCGGTCGCGATAGACCGCCAGTTGTGCCTTGGCTTGCTCCAGATTCATGCGCGCCGAAGGCCGAAGCAAGATATGTCGCACACGGGTCTGGGTGACTTTGGAGGTGTCCACCTCTTCACGGAACAACACCTTGAGCAAGTGAAATCCTGCACCACTGCGCACCGCCGCGGGGGTGAATTCGCCCACTTTGAGCCGCTTGGTCTGTTCGATGAACAGGTCAGGGTACTTGGAGGCGGGTCGCACGCCCAATTCGCCACCACGCGCACGGTTGCCGTCCTCGGACATTTCTCGTGCCACCACCTCGAAAGCCTCACCCGCACGCAACCGTGCCAGCGCACGGTCGATCAGCGCGCGGCGTTCGCTCACCTGTGCCGGCGTGGCGTTTTCGGGCACGGTGATGAGAATTTGTGCGAGATGGAGTCCGCCCTCGAGTGCGGCAGCCTCTCGCTGCTGTGCAAGATAGCGGTCAATGTCGGCATCGGTGGTGCGAATGCGGCCATACACCTCTCGTTCACGGGTGCGCTCCACGTTGAGTTGGTCGCGCAGGTTGCTGCGATAGCGGGCAAAGTCCATGCCCTCGGCCTTGAGACGATCTCGCAATTGGTCGACGGTGAGTTGATTCTGGGCTGCAATGGCTTGCAGGGCCCGATCGAGCTCGGGATCTTCGATGCGCGCGCCGTTCTCGCGGGCAAAAGTGAGGATGGCCCGCTCATCAATGAGTGAGTCGGTGATTTGGCGCTTGAATTCCTCGTCGGAAGGCAGCTTGACCCCCAATCGCTGCGATTCTTCGCGGGCGCGCTGGGTGCGCAGGGCGATTTCCACGGCCGTCACCAGCTCCTGATTGACGATGGCCACGATGTAGTCGCCCGTTCGCACGGCGGTGCGATCGGCCGCCTTGGTGGCCGCACGGTCGGTCGCATTCGGCCGGCTTTGTCCCCAAGACGTCGCGGGCGTCAGCAAAGCCAAGGCCCAGGCCAGACCCAGAAGGCTCAGCGCGCCAAAGGGGCGCAAGTTCAACAATCCTGCCAAGACTTCCAAGAGGCGGGCAACTTTCAAATCAGTCATAGAGATTCCGTTCAGAGGCACCTGCTCGATCGCTGCGAAGGAGCTGGTAGCCGGGAATATTGTCCTTCAAGACTCGCAAGGGGTTGGACCCCAGACGAGATAAGCCCACAAGTTCGAGTTGCAAGAGCAATCGGGTGGTGGCCTCGCTTCGACCGGTGGACAAGCGCTCGGCGACCACTCTGGCAATCCAGCAGCCCGCATCCCACTCGAACCCGGCAATGGAATCGGTCACCCGTTTTTCCACCGCGCTGTAATTCACACGCCCTACGGTGTAGAGGCGACCCGAGCAACTGCCCCCCGAGCCCCCCACGGCCATGGCCGCAACGCCTGAGCCTCCAGACAAGGGCGCCACCGGCCACTGCCAGCCCATCTCCAACTGTTCACTCGACCCACGGGTGTAGCGGTAAGAGGCGCTGAAGGTGCGGAAATCGCCGGGGCTGTATCGCGAGGACAGCACTGCTCGCACCGGGCGCTGAATGTCTGCGTTGTAACGCACGGTGGCGTCCAAATTCCAGGCTTGCACGACGCTGGTCGATCCAATCAGCATGAGATCGCTCACCCGACGCGTGTAGGGCGTGCCCTCTGGGGTGATTTGTTGGTCTGCCAGTTGAAATCGCTGAACCACGCCCAAGCGCAGCAGCTCCGAGCCTCGCGTGGCATCCATCAGGCGCGACACCAGGCCCACGTCCAGTTGGTGGGCATCCGACACGCGGTCCACACCCGAGAACGCGTTGTCAGAAAAGATGGAACTGACACTGAAGTCCTTGCCCGCCGAATCGAACGTGAGGTAGGGGCTCTGAGCGCGCCAGGGTGTGCGAACCCACATCACGCGAGGCTCGAGGGTCTGCACCCAAGCGCGATCCCCCGCCTCAAAGCGCCGATCAAACTCCAAGCCCATGTCCAGGCTGACGGTGGGGACCGTGCGCGACAAGCGCTGCCGTCCATCCGGCAGCGCCTGATCGAGGTCGTAGGCCGCTGCATTCAACGACAACCGGGGCGTGACCCACACGCCGGCTTCACGCCAGGGATAGGCCAGCGAGCCCAGGGCGTGCCACCGAGCCCCTGTGGGGCGCGTACTGGAGGCGCTGCCGTCGGGCAAGGTGAAACGGTTGAGTTCGGTTTCCCAGCCCCAATGCCAGCCGGCGGTATGGGCAGTGACGCGCAGCCCCGCTTGAGGACTGCGCTCATAAGGCACCTGTATCGGTGCGTCCAACGACTGCAGCACCTGCCAGCGTTGAGCTCGCAAGTAGGCGGCCGCCTCGCCGTCCCCCCCCAAGGTCCAAGCAAATCGTTGTTCAGCTTGGGCCTGCAAGGGCAGCAATCGAGGTGTGAACGCCGAGGTGGTCCGCGGAAAATCTTTCCACCAATCATCGTCTGAGACGCGCTCGCCACGCAGGCTGTACCACCCTGGTTGAGAAGTGGCCGACAACCCCACCTGCAAAGCCCCTTCGTGACGCAGTCGCCACGCATGACGCGAACGCCCCGCGACCTGATCATTGGGCAGCCAATTCAAGCCCATCTCCCCGGAGAATTGCGGCTCCAGGTAGCGCAGCTCGCTGTCGGCGCTGAGACCACGGCGCGTGGCGACTTTGGGAATGAGGGTGACGTCGCGGTTGGGCGCGAGGTTCCAGTAATAAGGCACAGCCAGCTCAAAACCACTGCGGCTGTCCAGGTTGATATTGGGTGGCAGCCACCCTGATCGTCGCGCATCACTGGTGGGGAAGGTCAATCGGGGCCAAGCCAACAGCGGCACCCCCAGGAACTGCAGTCGCGCACCAATGGCCGTACCTTCTTGGGCCTGCAAGTCGAGCTCAACGCGCTGGGCGGTGAGCATCCAATCCGGGTCACCGCTGCCATCTCGGGGGCAGCTGGTGTACAGCGCCTGGGTGGCCGCCAGGCGCTCATGGCCCAGAAAGTCGATGCGCTGGGCCCGCCCACCCGCCCCTGTGCGCTGAAAGTCGAATTCAGGTTGCAGGAAAAAGCCCTCGAAATCCTGCAATTGCAATTCAAGCCGAGGCCCGCGGTATTGAGCACCTTCACGCTGCACCCACACTCTGCCAGTAGCCACCGCCCGATCTTGAGGCGCCAGATACTGCAGCGCATCGGCCCGGATCAGCAAAGACCCGCGCCGAAACTCCACGTCGCCGCGTGCATCGGCTTGCGTCTCGGGCTGACCTTGCAGCTCGCGCGCCCGAAGCTCGCTGGGCAAGCTCGGGTCTGTTTTGGGAGGCCCTGCTTGGGCACAGGCCCAGCCCGCGCACAGCGCGAGCAGGGGCGCCACCAAGGCAGGAGAGAGAGTGAGTATGGGCACGGCGGGTTTGTAGAATCGATTATCCATGAGCGATTCCCCGCCCCAACCGTCCGGACTGACCCACCCCCCGAACCTGCCCGTGCAATGGGCCGACCCGGCGCGAGAAGCGGCATTTCACCGCTGGTTGGATCGATTGGTGCCTGAGTTCGACCTTCATCCTCACACAGTGTCAGCAGCCTCTGCCGATGCGAGTTTTCGTCGGTATCTTCGCATCGACAGCGCAGGCGGCACACGCATCATCATGGATGCCCCACCGCCTCTGGAAGATGTGCGCCCCTTTGTGCATGTGGCCGGTCTGCTGGAACAAGCCGGTCTGTTGGGGCCCCGAATCTTGTCTTGTGATGCGGACCAAGGGTTCTTGCTCACCACCGACTTGGGGCGTGAGCTGTACCTCCACGCCTTGATGCAAGGGCCCGACGATCGGGTGGACACCCTCATGCGAGCGGCCATTGCCGCGCTGGTGCAATGGCAGCAGCGTGTGCCGGCTATGTCGCTGCCACCGTATGACGAGACCGCGCTGCGCACGGAACTCGATCTGTTCCCTGCTTGGTGCGTGGAACGCGAGCATGGGCTGATTTGGAGTGCGGCCCAGCAAGACACCTGGCAGCGCGTGTGCCGCACACTCATCAACAGTGCCCTGGCACAACCCACGGTGGCCGTGCATCGGGATTGGATGCCACGCAACTTGATGGTGTGCGAGGGTGGCCCCGGGATTTTGGATTTCCAAGATGCCGTGCGTGGCCCCATCACCTACGACGTGGCTTCGATGGTGCGCGACGCGTTTTGGTCGTGGGACGAGGCCCGTGAAATCGATTGGACGGTGCGGTATTGGGAAGCGGCGCGTCGAGCTGGGCTGCCCGTGGGTGAAGACTTTGGGGAGTTTTGGCGTCAGGCGGAGTGGATGGGGCTGCAGCGACACTTGAAGATCTTGGGCATCTTCTGCCGCTTGAAGCACCGAGATGGCAAGGCTCACTACGCGACGGACTTGCCACGCTTCTTCACCTACGCCACCCGAGTGGCCCTTCGCTACCGCGAGCTCAAACCCTTGCTGACCCTGCTCGAGCCCATGTCAGGGGCCACCGTGAAAGAAGGGCTGACTTTCTAGAGCCTCAAGGCATGGCGGCGATCACCTGCGCCACCGAAGCGGTCAGGCGCTTGCCATAGGGCACATGCAGGAATTCGTTGGGACCATGGGCATTGCTCTTAGGTCCCAGCACCCCGCACACCATCATCTGCGCAGCCGGGAAGCCTTGCTGCAGCATGCTCATCAGCGGAATAGTGCCGCCCTGACCGATATAACCCAGAGGCGCGCCGTAATGGGTGAGGGAGGCGTCGTTGAGCGCGCGCTCGAGCCAAGGCGCCAATTCAGGGGCGTTCCATCCCGTGGCGCCCAAGCCTTCAGCCCGCCCGTCGGGCTCAAAGGTAACCTTGGCGTTGTAGGGCGCGTTGTCTTCGAGCAAGGTCTTGAGTTGCATGCTGGCCTCGTGGGCATTGACCATCGGCGGCGTGCGCAAACTGAGCTTGAACGCGGTGTAGGGCCGCAACACATTGCCTGCGTTGCTCAAGGGGGAGAAGCCGTCGGCAGCCGTCACGCTCAAGGTAGGCCGCCAGGTGCGGTTGAGCAGGGCCTCCACGGGGTCGGTGGTGGTGGGCAGGGACAGTGCGCCGTCTGCGCCACAGGCCCAGGGATACCGCTTCCACACGTCATCGCCCAAGATCGCGGCCGTGGCGCGAGCCTGCTCCATCCGGGAGACGGGAATTTCGCAGTGAAAAACTTGCGGCAGGAGGCTGCCTGTGGCGCTGTCCTCCAGGCGGTCGAGCACTTGGCGCATGATGCGAAAACTTGACGGCACCAAGCCGCTGGCGTCGCCCGAATGCACGCCTTCGGTGAGAATTTCGACCTTGAGCACCCCGCTGACCATGCCCCGCAGCGAGGTGGTGAGCCAGAGTTGGTCATAGTTGCCCGCCCCCGAATCCAAGCACACGACCAGCCCCACTTGGCCCAGTCGAGACTTGAGGGCCTGGATGTAGACCGG
Source organism: uncultured Rubrivivax sp. (assembly GCA_964498795.1). GTDB lineage: Bacteria > Pseudomonadota > Gammaproteobacteria > Burkholderiales > Burkholderiaceae_C > Rubrivivax. The sequence goes on from CAZCJB010000038.1 coordinate 17,180, forward strand.
CAGGTCCACCGAACCGCTTTCTTCACAGGTCTCGATGAGGCCCACGCAGCGCGGTCGAGGGATGCCCTGTGCATCCAAGGACTGAATGGCCGTGATCGCCGCGTAGATCGCATAGCCATCATCGGCGCCCCCGCGTCCGTACAGCTTGCCGTCTTCGTATTTGGGCGTCCAGGGGCCCAAATCGTGGCGCCAGCCGTTGAACTCAGGTTGCTTGTCGAGGTGGCCATACAGCAAGACCGTTTCGGTGGAGCCGCTGCGTGTGGCGGGAACTTCAAAAAAGATGAGTGGTGTGCGTCCTTCGAGACGGATGACCTCGAGCTTCAACCCTGACACGCCTTGACGTTCGACCCAGGCCGCCGCATCGCGCACCACACGGTCCAGGTAGCCGTGACTCGACCACTGGGCATCGAACATGGGACTCTTGGCAGGTACGGCGATGTAATCGGTCAGTTGCGGCACGATCTGCGCATCCCAGGCACGTTGGGAGAACTCGGCCAGCGCCTGACTGTGCGCGCTGGAAAGCGGAGGACTGGGGTCGCGAGCGTTCATCGGGTGGCTCCTGGGTCGTGGGGGTTCAGGGAGGTCATTGTCAGTGCGGCAACACTGGCGTGATCGGGTCCCGCCTCAAGCGGCCATCAAGTGCCCAAAGAGGGGGTCTTGGCGCGAGCGCGGGCGGTAGGCGCGCACCTTGTGCGCGATGGCAGCGATGTGCTCGGGGGTGGTGCCACAGCAGCCGCCCGCAATGTTGAGAAAACCGCTGCGGGCAAAGTCTTCAAGCAAATTGCTGGTGACCTCGGGTGTTTCGTCGAAACCGGTCTCGCTCATGGGGTTGGGCAAGCCGGCGTTCGGGTAGCAGCTGATGTAGGTGTCAGCCGCCACCTTGGAAAGTTCTTCGATATAGGGTCGCATCAACGCGGCGCCGAGGGCGCAGTTGAGGCCCACCGCCAGAGGTCTGGCATGTCGCACCGAGTGCCAAAACGCGCCCACGGTTTGGCCCGACAGGATGCGCCCGGAGGCGTCGGTCACGGTGCCGCTGATGATGACGGGGAGCCTTTGGCCCGTGTCTTCCATCAACTCGTCCAGCGCGAAGAGAGCCGCCTTGGCATTGAGCGTGTCAAAAATGGTCTCCACCAAGAAGAGATCACACCCTCCCTCCAACAAGCCTTCGGCCTGTTCGCGATAGGCCGCACGCAACTGGTCAAAAGTGACATTGCGCGCTCCGGGGTCGTTGACATCGGGGCTGATGCTGGCCGTGCGCGGCGTGGGGCCCAGCGCGCCCGCCACAAAGCGTGGGTGGTCCGGCGTGCTGAAACGATCGGCCGCCGCACGGGCCAACTGGGCCGCCGCCACATTCATCTCACGCGCCAGGTGCGCCAAGCCATAGTCCTCTTGCGCGATGGAGGTCGCACCAAAGGTGTTGGTTTCGATGATATCGGCCCCAGCGGCCAGATATTGTTCGTGGATGCGTTGAATGTCCTCAGGGCAGGTGAGTACCAAGAGGTCGTTGTTGCCCTTGAGGTCTTTGGGATGATCAGCCCAGCGATCACTGCGGAAATGAGCTTCGGACAATTTGAGCCGCTGGATCATGGTGCCCATGGCCCCATCGATGACAACAATCCGTTGGGCCAACAGGGCCGGCAAGGCTTGCCCTCGGGTATAGGCGATACGGGTCGGTGAGGTGGGGGTCGGGGTCTTTGTCATGGGTGCATTGTAGGAAAGTGAGACGGCGGGCAAGCCAGGACGACCGTCAGGGTTGAGCGGCTAGGGTCGCAGGACCAGCTCGGTCGGCTCGGCCGCAGGCACCGGTGTGAACAGGATGCGTGCCGGCACATGGTGCCGGTGGGCGTCCAGCCAAAGCTCGATGCGATGGTCGTAGGTCCGCAACGGCTCGCGTACCAAATGCACCCAACCCGGCATCGCTGCGGCGGTGGGGGCTTGGACCACAAAGGTCCAGGGCTCGAGATCTCCGCGCACCGTAGCCACCCACATCGGGATGGCACTGCCAGCCACAAACCGCGAGGGGTCGGCCTCAAAAATGGCGCCCAACTGAATCAACCAGCTCAAACGGTCTTGAACGCCAGGGACCCAAGGGTGACGATCGGTGGGGCCTGAGAAACTGATTTCGCCGCGCTCACGGTCGAAGTTGATCGCCGCTCGATCTCGACCTCGTCGGCGGTCGACAAATCGTTGTGGCGCCAATCCGGCGCCGCCGACCGCATCCAATTGCCCTTGACTCGCCCATCCCCAACTGTCTTGCCCCGGCAGCACGTGGTGAAGGGTCAGCTCATAACGGGGACTCTCCAAGGATGCGCCCGGCGCGCCGAGCTTGTCATCGGACCCCACCTGCCACTGCAGCGTGGCCTCGCCCTGGCGTGAGCCGCGGGTGAGCCCATAGTGCAGGGTGACCGAACCCATGGGGCGGGTGGCAAAGGTGGGCATGACGACTTGACCTGGCACGCGGTCTGTCGGGGCCGTCGGGCGGATCGGGTCGCCAGGACCGCGAGGGTCCCTGCGCTCGGCGCGGCTGCTGAGACTTCTGAATTCGCTGCGCTCGGTGGGGCTCGGCATCTCATCAGGTGGGGCCGGGAACATGCGCACCTGCAGGGCCGAAGGGGCGGCCGCCTGAAGACTGTCACCTCGTCCCGATAAGGTCAAGAGCCACCCCATCGACGCCGACCGGTGGAGCAACCCGGCATGCAAGACGAGCACCGCCGCAAGAATCCAAGCGCCATCTCGAAGTTGGCGGCGCCTGAACCACCAGGCTGCGGGATCGATGCGGGAGTTCACCGCACAATACTGCCATTGAAATTTGTCTGGGTGTGGACCACATGAAACTTGCCACCTATCAGGACGGGTCCCGTGACGGGCAGCTCGTCGTCGTCTCACGCGACCTCAGCACCGCGCATTTCGCCACGGGCATCGCCAGCCGCCTGCAACAGGTGCTCGACGACTGGAATTTCTTGTCCCCCCAATTGGAGGATCTGTACGCGACCTTGAATGTGGGTAAAGCACGACACGCCTTTGCCTTCGACCCCCGGTTGTGCCGCGCCCCCCTGCCTCGGGCCTACCAGTGGGCCGATGGTTCGGCCTACATCAACCATGTGGAGTTGGTGCGCCGTGCCCGCAATGCCGAAGTGCCCTCGTCGTTCTACGAAGACCCATTGATGTACCAGGGTGGGTCCGATGATTTTTTAGGACCTTGCGAAGATGCCCGCTTTGCCAGCACGGACTGGGGCATCGATTTCGAGTCAGAGGTGGCCGTGGTGACGGGCGACGTGCCTGTTGGGGTGAGTGCGGACTCGGCCTTGGAGTGCGTGCGGCTGCTGATGCTGGTCAACGACTGGAGTCTGCGCCATCTCATCCCTGGTGAATTGGCCAAGGGATTTGGGTTTTTCCAGAGCAAGCCTGCCACGGCCTTTGGCCCTGTGGCGGTCACGCCCGATGAATTAGGGTCGGCCTGGTCGGGAGGTCGCGTGCATCTGAGTGTGGAGTCGGTGTGGAACGGCACCCGTGTGGGCTTGTGCGAAGCCGGCGAAGAGATGACCTTCCACTTCGGCCAATTGATCGCGCACGCCGCCAAGACTCGGAATCTGCGCGCTGGGTCCATTGTGGGATCCGGCACCATCAGCAACAAGGACTGGAGCCGAGGCTACTCCTGCATCGCGGAAAAGCGAGCCATTGAGACGATCGAAACGGGCGCCCCGGTGACAGCCTTCATGCAGTTTGGCGACACCATTCGCATCGAGATGAAGGATGCTCACAATCAAAGTATTTTTGGGGCTATTGATCAGCGCGTTGTACCTCAGGAATAAATTCACCGAGGGTTTAGACCATGAAGTTTCTCTACACACTCCCCGATCTGTTGATCATCCTCCTCTTTGTACTGGCCTTGCTATTGATCGCAGCAGCCATGCTGTGGACGGTTCGATGGATGGGCATGAGATCTCCGAGCCCCGATGAATCTATATTCGCGCAAAAGATCCAAGACTCCGTTTATGTACTGTGTGCCTTGGTATTGTCATTGTCGTTGGTGACGACAGAGGGAAACATTCGCGCCGCTGAAGTATTGCAGATTAAAGAAGTTGCGGCGATCAACACCCTAGATGTCGAGCTAGCTCGCCAGGGTAGCGACGATGGCCTGCGACTTCGTACGGCATTGAAAGGCTACACCCTTTCGATCATCCGTGACGAATGGCCGGCCATGACCCAAGGCAAGGGCAGCGAGTTGACGGCGCAGGCTCTGAACCCTGTTTTGGCGGCGGTCGAAATGTGGGGCCTGGATGGCCACTCTCAGGGTCAAGCCTCGGCGGGGTTGATCCATGCAGCTGAGGTCCTGGCGCAGATCAGGGATGAGCGCATAGAAGCTGCGTCAAATTCGCTGTCCTTCACCTTCTGGTTTTCCCTCGGCGTTTGTGTAGCGATTTATTTGTCAATTTTTTCGCTGATGGGATTGGACCGATTCCGATAGATCGTCGCCAGCTTTCAGATTGCAACCCTTGGTGTGTTGGTAGGTATGGTGTTTGTCTTTGATCAGCCGTATTTGGGTCAAACGAGTCTTCGCCCCGATCGCTACATCAAGCTACAGGAGACCTTAGAGGGCCGAAAAGCCTGGGTGATCACGCACAAGCGTCCTTAAGGGCTGAGACCTCGGCAAAGCCGGTGTTTTACAGGTCGTTGACCGCAGAGCGTCAGCCGATGGACAGGCCCTTGAGCCATGTCGGCGCAGGGCGTTTAAGAGGGGGCATCGGGGTTTCCTCAAGCGAAAACGACCCGCCTTGAGGAGACAATGCGGGGTTGAAGTTGAGGAAAGCACCATGAGCACACAGCCCACCGATTTTTCGAGCCTGGTTCCCGGCTTTGATTTCCTGAAGGACCTTTTGGCTTCGAGCCAAAAGGGGTTGCCTCAGCTCGGGTCATGGATTGCGCCCACGCTCGATCCGCAAGAATTGGACAAGCGAATTGAACAATTGAAGACGGTGCAGTTCTGGCTTGAACAAAATACGCGCATGCTGCAAACCACCATTCAGGCCTTGGAGGTGCAACGCATGACGCTCAGTACGCTGCAGACCATGAATGTGCCTGTGGCCCATATGGCTCAAGCCTTCACCGCGGAACCCTCTAAGAAGAAGGCCGCACCGTCCATGTCCAAGTCCAATTCCAAGGATGCAAGCACGTCCTGCGAATTGATCGACCCGATGAAGTGGTGGGGAGCCTTGACCCAACAATTTGCAGAC
>CAZCJB010000039.1:0-21935 GCA_964498795.1 uncultured Rubrivivax sp.
TGATCAGGCACAGGGGCTTGAGCACCACGCGCTCTTCCTTGCTGAAGTCGATGCTTCGCACGGGCTGGCCCTGGTTGAGGGCAGCCTCGCATTTTTTCAGCACATCCACCAGACGTTGGGCTTCTTTGTCACCACCGGCTTTGGCCACCTTGGTGTGCCGAATCAGGGCCTTCTCCACCGTGGACAAGTCCGCCAGGCACAGCTCGGTTTGGATGACCTCGATGTCGGCAATGGGGTCAACCTTGCCGGCCACGTGGATGACATTGGGGTCTTCAAAACAACGCACCACGTTCACGATGGCGTCGGTTTCGCGGATGTGGCTCAAGAACTGGTTGCCCAGACCCTCGCCTTTGCTCGCGCCAGCCACCAGGCCGGCAATGTCCACAAATTCAACGATGGCCGGGACGATGCGTTCTGGTTTGACGATCTGCGCCAATTGAGTGAGGCGCGGGTCGGGGAGTTCCACCACGCCCACATTGGGCTCGATGGTGCAAAACGGATAGTTTTCAGCCGCAATGCCTGCCTTGGTCAGCGCGTTGAAGAGGGTGGACTTGCCGACGTTGGGCAGGCCGACGATGCCGCATTGGAGGGACATGGGGTTCCTGGTGAGATCGCAACCCGAGATTTTATGCGGGGTCTCGGGACCACAAGCCCAGGGCCAAGGTACTGCCCAACAAGGTCATGGCAAGTCCGATCCAGCTGACCCATTGAGGCTCATAGCCCTCAAAGGCCACGGACATCACCATAGCCACCAAGGGGGTGGCCACGCCGATGGTGCCAGTACGCGCCAGGCCCAAGCGGTGTTGCAGAGCCAGGTAGCACGCGAACGCCACCACGGTACCCAAGCAAGACAGGTAAGTGAACGACGCCCACCAGGCCGCGCTGAACGAGCCCACACCACGAGTCGGGCCTTGGCCCGTGACGATCACAATCAGCCAGCAGATGCAGGCGCCGTAGAGCATGCCCCAGCCCATGGACGTCCAAAATGGCAGTCCTGCGGCCTTATTCCGTGAGGCCACGACATTGCCCACGGTGGAGACCAAGACGGCGGCGGCGGTGAGCATAGCGCCCCAAGCGGTGCGACCATCGGCTTGAGCATGTGACAGCTCGGGCCAAAAAATCATGACCACCCCCGACACGCCCATGGCACCGCCCAGCATCAAGTGCCAGGTGAGAGGTGTGCCCCACAGCACCCGCGCTGCCAAACCGAGCAGCAAGGGCGAGGCGCTGTACCCCACGGCGACCAAGCCCGAGGGCACGAAGCGTTCGGCGTGGTAGATGCCGAGGTAAGACACGGAATACATCAGCAAGCCCTGAGTGGCCGCCAACAGATGCCCTCGTCGAGACAGACGAACGGGCTGCCCCACTCGCAGCCCCCAAGCCAGGGCCAGCAAACCCGCCACCGTGAACCGCAGGGCCACCCCAAATTCAGCGGGTGCCTCAGCCAGTTGATAAATGATGGCGTGCCAGGTGGTGCCCCAGATGAGAACGGCCAGGGCGAAGAGGTGCCAGGTTCGGAGTTGCAAAAGAAAGTCGCGATACAGGGTGAACAAGGGAGCGCAGCCCGCATTGTGCCCGCTCAGCGCTTTGTGCCTGTTCAGGCCCGACATGGGGGCGTGCGATCCCTACAATGGGGGCATGCAAAACCATGATGTCTGTGTGCGGGGCGGAGGGGCGGTGGGCATGAGCCTGGCCCTGGCACTGTCGCGTCAAGGCCTGAAAGTGGCCCTTGAACACAAAGAGCCTTCTCCCCAAGCCCGCCCCGATGTTCGGACCTACGCCTTGAACGCGAGATCGGTGGAGCTCTTGTCCACGTTGAAAGTGTGGGAGGCCTTGCCCGATGACGCCCGCACGGCCGTGCACGACATGCGCATCGCAGGTGATCAGCCGGGCAGTGGGCTGGGTTTTTCGTCCTTCGAGCAAGGCGTCGATGCCTTGGCTTGGATTGTGGACGCGGCGGCTTTGGAATCGGTCCTCGCGCACGCCGTGCGATTTGCACCTCACGTGAGCCGGGTGGACCGCACAGTCCCTGCCGACTTGTTGGCGGTGGCCGATGGGCGTGACTCGAAGAGTCGCGAAGCCCTGGGTGTGCGCCATGAGATGCACGCCTACGGCCACAGTGGCGTGGCCGCCAGGCTGGTCGCTGATCGGCCCCATGCGGGGGTGGCTCGCCAATGGTTCAGGTCGCCCGACATCGTGGCGCTGCTGCCCTTTGATCGACCGCAACATGGTTCCAGCTATGGACTGGTGTGGTCAGCGCCTGAGGAGCGGGCACGCGAGTTGGTGGCGATGGATGCGTCAACCTTCGAAGGGCATCTGATGGAAGCGACCCAAGGCTTGGCAGGGACTTTGCGGCTGAGCAGTGAACGCGTGGCCTGGCCGCTGCGCTTGGCACGCGCCGACCCGGTGTGTGGTGCGGGCTGGGTGCTGCTGGGCGATGCGGCGCATGCGGTGCACCCCTTGTCGGGGCAAGGGTTGAATCTGGGTCTGGCGGATGTGGAGTGCTTGGCGCGTATCGTCGAATCGCGTGAGGCTTACCGTTCATTGGGTGATGAAAGGTTGTTGCGCCGCTACGCACGTGAACGCTGGCTGCCCACCCGTGTCATGGGCGAACTGACCAACGGATTGCTGCATCTTTTTGCGTCCCAAGACCCGATGGTCAAGACCTTGCGAAATCGGGGTTTGAATTGGGTCAACACCTTGTCACCTTTGAAGAAAGCGCTCACCTCTCGCGCGCTGCACTCATGAGCGTCTATTCCTCTCGAACGCTTGATCAGCCACTTGGCACACCGTCGTTCAGGGTGGTGTTTGCTTGGGGCCTGGCCTTGTTGTGCGGCTTGTCCTCGGCTCAGGAATCCGTCATCCGAAAGACGCTGGCGGAGCGTTGGCCCAACATGCCCGCGATCGACGAAGTGGTGAAATCCCCTTGGCCTGGGGTGTGGGAAGTGCGCATGGGTACGGACATCATCTACACCGATGATCAAGCCAACTACTTGCTTCAAGGCGAGTTGATCGACACCAAGACCCGGACCAATCTCACACAGGCTCGCATCGACAAGTTGACGGCATTTGAATTCGCGAAGCTGCCGCTGAAGGATTCGGTCGTCATCAAGCAGGGCAGTGGGACCCGCAAGATGGCCGTGTTTGTGGACCCCAACTGCGGATACTGCAAACGGTTTGAGGCGGATCTGGCCAAGGTGAAGGATGTGACCATCTACACCTTCCTCTACCCCATCTTGGGACCCGATTCCGTCGCCAAAGCACACGACATTTGGTGTGCCAAGGATTCGGCCAAAGTGTGGCGTGAATGGATGCTCAATGGCGTCGTGCCCCGGAAGTTCACCGGCAAGTGCGATGCCGCGGCGCTTGAAAGAAACACGCTGCTGGGCCAAAAGCACCGGGTTCAAGGAACGCCAGCGGCTGTTTTTGAAGACGGCACCCGTCTGCCAGGCGCAGTGCCCGTGGATCACATCGAAAAGCAGCTTGCGCTGGCGGCTAAAAAGGGGTGAGCACGTGGATTTGAGTGAAAAGCGAGGTGCATCCTCCGCGGCGACTGTGCCCGAATTGCCAGCCTGGGCGTGGCGTTTGGGGGCGGCAGGTCTGCTGCCATTCATGCTGGGGGCCGCGCTGGTGTGGGGGGTCTCGGACGAGGCATTTCCCTATGTGACCTTGGCGTTGTCCGCTTACGGAGCAGTTATCGTGTCCTTTCTGGGAGGGATTTACTGGGGGGTGGCCTTCTTGCAGCCTGAGCCTCAGGGGCGGCTGTGGATGTGGGGAGTGACGCCGTCACTGTTGGCTTGGGTGGGTGTCATGATGCCCCCCGAGTCCGGGCTGGTGATCTTGGGGGTGGCGCTGTTGCTGTGTTATGCCGTGGACCGACGGTTGTACCCCACCGTAGGTTTGGAGCGGTGGCTCGTGCTGCGTTTTCGCTTGAGCGCCATTGCCGCCTTGTCCTGCTTTTTGGGTGCCGCTGGCGCATGAAGGTGTGACATGAGAGACGCCCTGGCCTCGATCTCGGGGCGGCGTCTGGCGTGGTGGGGCTTGACCCTGGGCGTGACAGCCGCCCACCTGTGGGTGGCTCAGCAGATCTCCCAGGAGGCTTGGTTGGGTGAGGGCTCAGGTGCGGCCCCCAAGCGCATGGAGGTGGCGTTTGTGCGTGAATTGGCGCCACAAGCCCCGCTTGCCCCGCCTCCCCGAGCCTCCAGAGTGCCGGGGGTACAGGACCGTGCAGCGACGGCGGCCTTGCCAGCATCGGCGCCGGCTTCTTCGCCTGATCCTGCACCGGAGGCCCACTCGGCGATGTCCGTGCCCACCGCGCCGAACGAGCCCGTCGCTGCGACGCCTCAGACGGCTGAGCCCGCGCCGCCCTCGACCCTCGCCTCGGTGGCCGCTGCGGCGTCGTCGGCGTCCGCGGCTTCCGGTCCGACCTCTGCCGCGGCCTTTGAGTGGCCGCCATCCACCCGTCTGACCTATTCGTTGACCGGTTACTACCGAGGCCCGGTCGAAGGCGGTGCCCAAGTGCAATGGCTGCGTCGCGACCAACGCTACCAAGTGCACTTGGATGTGTTCATCGGACCGTCATTTGCGCCCTTGGTCACTCGTCGTATGTCCAGTGACGGAGAGATCACCGATCAAGGCTTGCGGCCGGTGCGGTATGACGAAGAAACCCAAGTGTCTGTGTTGTCGCCTCGTCGTCAATCTATCTTCTTCGAGCCTGAACGGGTGAGATTGCCCGGAGGGCAATCGGTGACGCCGTTACCCGGCATCCAGGACACGGCCAGCCAGTTTGTGCAATTGACATGGCTGTTCACCACTCAGCCTGAACGCCTGCGTGTGGGACAGACCGTGGAGGTCCCGTTGGCCTTGCCGCGGCGGATCGATCGGTGGATCTACGACATAGCCGCGCAAGAAACCGTGAACACGCCAGCGGGTGCCATTTCCACGTTCTACGTCAAACCCAGGCGCGAAAACCAATCCGCCAATGACTTGGCCGTGGAGGCCTGGTTCGCACCGTCATTGCAGTATCTGCCCGTGCGCATCCGGATTCGCCAAGACGAGCAGACCTGGCTCGACCTGTTGATGCAGAAGATGCCGCAGCAAGCGACGAGGTGAAGCTATAGTGGTCTCGAAGGATGTCGAGTGACTGCAACCGCCCGAAGTTGACGGGCACAAGGAGAGCCTCATGAGTGAACAGATGATCCTGGTCGATACCCGCGGTGATGGAGAACGTCGCACGGGCTTCATCACGCTGAACCGCCCCAAGCAACTCAACGCATTGAACAACCAGCTGATGGATGAACTGGGAGAAGCCGTCTTGGCCTTCGACGCCGATCCGGCCATCGGCTGCATCGTGATCACGGGCAACGAGAAAGCCTTCGCCGCGGGGGCGGACATCGGTGCGATGGCGTCCTACACCTTCATGGATGCCTACCTCGGCGACTACATCACACGCAATTGGGAGACCCTGCGCCGCGTGCGCAAGCCCGTGATTGCTGCCGTGGCCGGATTTGCCCTGGGAGGTGGATGCGAGTTGGCGATGATGTGCGATTTCATCATCGCCGCCGACACGGCCAAGTTCGGTCAACCCGAGATCAAGCTGGGCGTGATTCCTGGAGCAGGGGGTACACAGCGTTTGCCTCGTGCCATCGGCAAGGCCAAGGCCATGGACATGGTGCTCACCGGCCGCATGATGGATGCCGTGGAGGCTGAGCGTGCTGGCTTGGTGTCACGCGTGGTGCCGGCTGACAAATTGATCGATGAAGTCTTGGCAGCGGCCACTGCCATCTGCCAAATGGGCCTGCCCAGCGTGATGATGGCCAAGGAATGCGTGAACCGTGCGTTTGAAGGCCCGTTGGCCGAAGGCATGCTCTACGAGCGCCGCATGTTCCACGCCCTGTTTGCCACCGAGGATCAGAAAGAGGGCATGGACGCCTTCGTGAACAAGCGCAAACCCGCCTTCAAGCACCGATGAGGAGCGGTGCTTGAAGGCGCTTAACCTTCCCGTCTCAAGGCTGGGAAGAGGATGACATCTCGAATGCTGGGACTGTCGGTGAGCAGCATCACCAGCCGGTCAATGCCAATGCCGCAACCGCCGGCGGGCGGCATGCCGTACTCAAGCGCCCGGATGAAATCGGCGTCGTAGTACATGGCTTCCTCGTCGCCGGCTTCTTTGTTCTTGGCTTGGGCGGCAAAGCGGGCGGCCTGATCCTCGGCATCGTTCAGCTCGGAAAAGCCATTGGCCACTTCGCGGCCGGTGATGAAGAGCTCGTAGCGCTCGGTGATGGTGGGGTCAGCGTCAGAGGCGCGCGCGAGAGGCGACACCTCCACCGGGTAGTCGACGATGAAGGTGGGGTCCCAAAGCTTGTTTTCTACTGCGGCTTCGAACAAGCCAAATTGGAGTTCTGCCAGCGTCCAATGGGCGGGCGGCTCTTCACCGAGCGACTTCAGGGCCTCATGCAAGACCTTGGCATCCTGCGCCTGGGACGGCGTGAGCCCTGCATGGGTGACCAGGGCCTCGGTAACCGTCAGGCGGGCGAAGGGCTTGTCCAGGTCCACGCTCCGCCCGGCGTAACTCAGGGTGGCTGAACCCGTGGCTTGCCGCGCGGCGTGCCGAAGCACGGCTTCGGTGAAGTCCATCAGGTCATGATGGTTCCAGTAGGCCGCGTAGAACTCCATCATCGTGAATTCGGGGTTGTGCCGAACTGAAATGCCTTCATTGCGGAAGTTGCGGTTGATTTCAAAGACACGTTCGAACCCTCCCACCACCAGGCGCTTGAGGTAGAGCTCAGGCGCGATGCGCAAGAACATTTCTTGGTCCAGGGCATTGTGGTGTGTCACAAAGGGCTTGGCATTCGCTCCGCCTGGGATGGGGTGCAGCATGGGGGTCTCCACCTCTAGGAACCCATGTTCCACCATGAAGTTGCGGATGGAACTCACCGCCTTGCTGCGGGCGACGAAGCGCGAGCGCGCCGCCTCGTCGGTCAGGAGATCCACATAGCGCTGACGGTACTTTTGTTCTTGATCCGTCATGCCGTGGAATTTGTCAGGCAAGGGGCGCAAGCTCTTGGTCAGTAGCCGCACCGACGTTGCCTTGACCGACAACTCGCCGGTCTTGGTCTTGAACAGCACGCCTTCGCAGGCCAGGATATCGCCCAAATCCCAATGCTTGAAGGCGGCCAAAGCTTCCGGCCCGACCATGTCTTGCGTGACATAGATCTGAATCCGACCCGTCCCGTCTTGCAGGGTCCCGAAACAGGCCTTGCCCATGACGCGCTTGAGCATCATGCGGCCGGCCACGGCGACCTTCAAGGCCTGGGGCTCGAGCTCTTCGTTGGGGGTTTGACCATGTCGCTGGTGCAGGGGCGCCGCCTGGTGCGTGGGCTTGAAATCGTTGGGGAAGGCCACCCCTTGGGCGCGGATGGCGGCGAGCTTTTCACGCCGCTCCGCGATCAGTTGATTGTCCTCGGCGGCAGTCGTGCCGGATGGCAGGTTGGAATCAGGGGTGTTCATGGGGTACTTTCGGCCAACCCACCATTCTATGGCGCCTCCTACAATGCGAGGTTGAAACCAAACCCTATGAAAAACTTCGCACTCATCGGCGCTGCCGGCTACATCGCCCCCCGTCACATGCAGGCCATCAAGGCCACGGGACATCGCTTGGTCGCCGCCCTCGACCCCAGCGACTCGGTGGGCATCATCGACAGCCATTTCCCGGAAGCGCACTTTTTCACGGAGTTCGAGCGCTTTGACCGGCACGTGGACCGCTTGCGCCGTACCCAACCGAGTGAGGCGATTGATTACGTCTCCATCTGTTCGCCCAACTACCTCCACGATTCGCACATGCGCTTTGCACTGCGCAGCGGTGCCGATGCCATTTGCGAAAAGCCGCTGGTGCTCAACCCCTGGAATCTCGACGGCTTGCTCGAGATGCAGCAGGCCACCGGCCGCAAGATTTCCACCATCTTGCAATTGCGGGTGCACCCGGCCATTCAGCAGCTGCGAGATTGTGTGTGGCAGGAGGGTCGCTCTACCAAGCACGAGGTGGATCTCGCCTACGTCACGTCGCGGGGGCGTTGGTACTTGCAATCTTGGAAAGCCGACGAGAAGAAGTCAGGGGGCATTGCCACCAACATCGGGGTGCATTTTTTTGACATGCTGCACTTTGTCTTTGGGGAGCTGCAAGCCAACCAGGTCCATCATGTGTCTGACACCAAGGCCGGCGGCTATCTCGAATACGAACGGGCTCGCGTGCGCTGGTTCTTGTCGATTGATGCCCAGGATGTGCCCGCCCCCTTGCGAGACAAGGGGCAGCGCACCTACCGTTCGATCACCGTCGATGGGCGTGAGATCGAGTTTTCCGAAGGCTTCACCGATTTGCACACCGTGAGCTATCAGCAGATCTTGGCGGGGCATGGTTTCGGCCCGGATCAAAGCCGCAGTGCGATCGCGGCCGTGGCGCACATCCGACGGGCGACGCCCACGGGGCTGTCTGGCGATTGCCACCCGGCGCTGGTGCAGGCCTTGAAGGCCGGGGACGCGGCATGATCCACCTGTCGGCCATTGTGGATGTCGGGGCGCAAATTGGTGAAGGAACGCGCATCTGGCATTTCAGCCATGTGTGCGCAGGTGCGCGAATTGGAAAGAACGTGTCCCTGGGGCAAAACGTGTTTGTCGCCAACGACGTGGTCATCGGCGATCGGGTCAAAATCCAAAACAATGTCTCGGTGTATGACGCGGTCACCCTGGAGGACGATGTCTTTTGCGGCCCCAGCATGGTGTTCACCAATGTGATCAACCCGAGGTCGGCGGTGAAGCGCAAGCATGAGTATCTGCCTACGAGGATTCGACGGGGTGCCACCCTGGGCGCCAACTGCACCATTGTCTGTGGCGCGACGGTGGGGGAATATGCGTTTGTGGGGGCCGGGGCCGTTGTCAGGGGCAATGTCGCCCCGTATGCGCTGGTGGTGGGGGTGCCCGCCCGTCAAGTAGGGTGGATGAGCCAACACGGCGAGCGTTTGGATCTGCCCATGACCGCACCACCGGGGCAAACACTCGAAGCCGATTGCCCCGCGACCGGGATGCGGTACCGGTTGGTGGGGGATCAGCTTCAGCCGGTCTGTGCGCCGTGATCGAGACCCCAGATCTTGGGATAGGGCCATGGAATTTACGGATCTGAAAGCTCAATACGCCGCTCTCAAGGGAGAGATCGACGCGCGCATGCAGCGTGTCTTGGACCATGGCCAATACATCATGGGCCCTGAGGTGGCTGAGCTGGAGTCGACGCTGGCAAATTGGGTGGGTGTGCCCCATTGCGTCACCGTCTCCAGCGGCACCGAGGCCTTGCTGATCGCGCTGATGGCGCTGGACCTGCAGCCTGGCGACGAAGTGATCACCACGCCCTTCACCTTTGCGGCCACGGCTGAGGTGATCGTGCTGCTGGGTGGCCGACCCGTCTTTGTGGACATTGAGCCCGACACCTGCAATATCGATGCAAGCCTGATCGAAGCTGCCATCACACCGCGCACCCGGGCCATCATGCCGGTGAGCCTGTATGGACAGGTGGCTGACATGGACGAAATCAATGCGATCGCGGCTCGGCATGGGGTGTCAGTCATCGAAGACGCCGCACAAAGTTTTGGGGCCTCCTACCAAGGAGCTCGATCCTGCGGGCTGTCGACTTGGGGATGCACCAGTTTCTTTCCCAGCAAGCCTCTGGGTTGTTATGGCGATGGTGGTGCGCTGTTCACCCGCGATGCCGCGCTCGCGCAAGCGGCTCGCGAAATCCGAGTGCACGGGCAGTCCGCCCGATACCTTCACACCCGAGTGGGTGTCGGTGGGCGCATGGACACCTTGCAATGCGCGGTCGTCTTGGGCAAGTTCACCCGGTTTGAGTGGGAACTCGAGCGTCGCCGCGAGTTGGGACGGCGTTATGGGCAAATGCTCCAGGGCCTCCCGGGTCTGAAGCCGTTGGCCGTTCGTGCCGATCGCGACTGTGTGTGGGGGCAGTTCACCGTTTTCCTCGACCGGCGCGATGAGGTGCAAGCAAGTTTGAAGCGAGCTGGCATCCCCACGGCCGTTCACTACCCCCAGCCGATGCATCTTCAACGGGCTTATGCGGCCTACGCCTCCCCTCAAGCGTGCCCCCACAGTGTGCGGGCTGGACAAATGGTGCTGAGCTTGCCCATGAGTGCGGACTTGTCGCACAGTGACCAAGACAGGGTGGTGGATGCGCTGGCAAATGCCTTGACATCACAAGGTTGACATGGCCGACGGATTCTTGCGCGCCACACTGACTTTGCTGGCAGGCGGAGCGTTGGCGCAGGCGATCCCGTTGTTGTTGGGGCCTTGGTTGGCACGCCTGTACACGCCAGAGGCCTGGGGTCAGTTTTCGACCTTCATGGCCCTGGCCACCAACGTGGCCGTCGTGGCCTGCGGGCGTTTTGAATTTGCGCTGCCCTTGGCCAAGAGTGATGAGGAGGCCCAAGGTCTTTTGGCATTGAGCGCCAAGGTGCTCGCATTGACCACCTTGCTCACGGCCGGTTTGGGTGTGTTCCTGTGGGGCTCCTCCATGGGATCTTCCATGGACTCATCAATAGGCTCTTGGGCCCTGTGGCTGCCTCTGGCCGTGTTCGCTATGGCGGCGGCCCAAGCGTTGACTTTGTGGGCCACCCGTGCTCAGCGATTCCGCGCATTGGCGACTGCTCGACTGGTGCAGTACGGTGGTGCCGCGGTGATTCAAGTGGCATGGGGGCTTTTGGGCGTTGGGGCGATGGGCTTGGTGGCCGGGCCGATCATGGCCGCTGCCTTGGCCTGCGTATGGCTTTGCTGGCCTGCGCCAGCGCGCGGATGGGACGCACTGTGGCGCACGTCCTGGCAATCGTCTCGGGACCTGGCGCGCCGCTACAAAGAGTTCCCATTGCTGAATACGCCGCACGCCTTTGCAGGTGCCTTGCAAGACACCTTGGCGGTGGCCTTGCTCATGGCCTGGTCTGGAGATGCCGCAGTAGGCTTCTGGGGGCTTGCGCTGCGATACCTCAAGGCGCCCGCCACGCTCATCGGCGGCGCCGTCTCCCAGGTCTTGTACCCCAAGTTGACTCAAGCCGAACCCGATCAGGCCCGACTCTTGGTTCGACACACCATGATGACCCTGGCACTTCTGGCTGCGCCTTTTGTCGGCGCGCTGATGCGATGGGGCCCCGACCTCTTTGCCTGGGCATTTGGAGAGCGATGGCGTGAGGCCGGTGAACTTGCGGTGGCCCTGGCTCCTTACATCGGCCTGCACTTTGTCGCCTCTCCCCTGGCCGTGGTGACTTTGGCCTGGAGTGCTCAGGCCTGGGCTTTGAAATTTGCGCTTCTGGGGCAGGGGATCTTTTTGGCCTGCATGGCGGTGGGGCTGTGGTGGGGAGGATGGATCACTGCGGCGTGGTGCATTTCGGCGGGGATGGTGGTCTACTTCGGTCTGTACTTCTACGCGCTGGCCCGCTGGAAACGGGTCCCCCCGGCGCGACATCGAGTGGTGGGATGACCGAGAGCTTCAACTTGTCAAAGTCTGGATGAAACTTTCCATGAGAGCCTGGATCAATCGGATGCGTCGTGCGCTGTGGCGTCTCTTGTGGGGGCGCATGCTATTTGGCGAAGTCTCTCAGGGCCGAGATTTAAAGAACACTCGAATTTCGCCAACGACCTTGATCGACCACGAAGATCGGTTGCATCTGGCCGATCATGTGTACATTGGTCCCTTCAATTGGATCGAGGCCAGCGCAGGTGTCACCCTAGACGAGGGCGTGCAAATCACCAGCCATGTCAGCGTGGTCACCCATGCCTCCCACCGCTCAGCGCGCTTGTTGGGTCGCGCCTACGTGGAGCCTCAGGGGCAAGGATACGCACGACCGGGGTGGATCGCCGCGCCCGTGCACATTGGCGCCTACAGTTTCGTTGGGCCGCACACGGTGATTGAGGCGGGGACCCGATTGGGCCGAGGGACTCTGGTGTGCGCCGGCAGCGTGGTGCGTGGCGAGTTTCCTGACTTTGCAGTGTTGAAAGGGCGTCCTGCGCAGGTGGTGGGCGACACACGCGATACCGATGAGCGATTGCTGCAGCAGTACCCGCAGGCGCGAGCCACTTACGAGGCCTGGGCAGGTCCATTGGGAGCCGGCACCACGACGAGTTCGTCGGCGAGACCGCCACCATGAGCGATGGCAGCCTTCGACCCTTGAAGCTGGTGTTGGTGGGCGATGGCGACAGCCCCCATTTGCTCAAGTGGGCGCGCGCGCTGTCGAGCCGGGTGGACCTGTGGGCGGTGTCCAGCCGCGGATTTCTTCCGGAGTTTGATGCCTTCTTGCCCCGTGCGCAGCGTTTGGCCTTGCAGACGCAACCTCGTTTTGAGGGTGGCAACGCAGCGCTGTTGCGGCGCCTGCCTGAGGTTGTGCGCTGGTTGCGGCCCATTGAAGCCGATTGGCTGCACGCGCACTATTTGACCTCCCATGGCACGTTGGCGTGGCTGTCGCGGTGTCTTGGGATCCGAGCTCAGCTGGCAGGATCAGCTTGGGGTTCCGACATTCTCGTCACACCGCAACGCGGTGGCCTCTGGCGTTGGGTGACGCAGCGGGTGCTGGCAGCCTGCGATCTCACCACCAGCGACTCTCGTCACATGGCCCAGTGCATGCGTGACTTGGGGGCGAGGGAGGTGATGGTGTTCCCCTTTGGCTTGGAGTCCTTGCCGGCGAGGACACACCCCAAGGATGACCATCTGTTCTTTGCCAATCGAGGGTTGGAAGACATCTACAACCCCTTGGGCGTGGTGGATGCGTTTGCACGTCTGGCCCGAGACCTCCCAGAAGCGCAATTGATCGTGGCTCATGATGGGTCGATGCGAATGGCGATGCAATCACGCGTGCATGAATTGGGCTTGGCTGACCGTGTGCAATTTGTGGGCCGGCTCGATGCCACACAGCAGGCGCAAGCCTACGCGAGGGCACGTTGGTACATGAGCCTGCCGCGCAGCGACTCGGTGTCCGTGTCGGTGCTGGAGGCCATGGCGCATGGTTGCATCCCCTTGTTGTCTGACCTGCCGGCCAACCGCGAGCTGGTCGCCCATGGCGACAATGGGTGGATCTTGCCTCCAGGTGCTGAAATCACTGCGCAAGATCTGACCGCCTTGCGCGAGCGGGCCGAGGCGATTGGTGAACACAATCGCGCGTGGGTGTCCATGCATGCGATCTTTCCGCAGGACGTGGATCAATTTGTGCAACGATTGAAGCAACTGCAAGAGGGCCGCTGTGCCGGCCAAACGCCCCCTCTTTCCTTGTGACGATGAACCTGCTGCTGATCAACCACTATGCGGGTACGCCCGCACTCGGCATGGAGTACCGCCCGTATTACCTCGCGAGGGAGTGGGCGCGGGCCGGTCATCGGGTGCAAATCGTGGCCTCGGCGCAGTCCCACTATCGGGCGCGTCAGCCCATGCCGGGGGACGAGGTCATCGACGGCATTGAGTACCGCTGGTTGCCCACTCCCACCTATTCAGGCAATGGGCTGGGTCGGCTTCGCAACATCATGTCCTTCCTGAGCCAAGTCAGCGCACAAACCCCTGAGCTGGTGGCGCGATGGCGCCCGGATGTGGTGATTGCCTCCAGCACCTATCCCATGGACAACTGGGTTGCACATCGGCTGGCCCGGGCAGCCTCGGCCCGCTTTGTGTATGAGGTGCACGATCTTTGGCCCTTGTCGCCCATTGAGCTCTCGGGCATGTCGCCTTGGCACCCTTTTGCGCTGATTTGCCAATCCGCCGAGCGTTATGCCTACCGGCACGCGGATGCGGTGGTGTCGATGTTGCCCAAGGTGCATCAACACATGGCTCAGCGTGGACTCGATTTGCGCAAACTGACCATCGTGCCCAACGGCATCAGCCCTGAAGAATGGCTGTCGCCTCCCCAAGCGTTGAGACCCGATGTGGAGCAAGCGCTGGACGAAGTCCGTCGGGTGGGCGGCACGGTGGTGGGCTACGCAGGTTCCATGGGTTTGCCCAATGCCTTGGATGTGTTGCTCGATGCGGCGAGGCTGCTCAAAGAGCAAGCTGGCCCTGGTACCCACCAGCCCGTGCAGATCATCTTGGTCGGTGACGGGCATGAGCGGCCACGCTTGGTGTCGCGCATGGAGGCTGAAGGGCTCAACAACGTCACCTGGCTGCCACCCATTCCCAAGGCGCAGATTCCTGCTTTCTTGTCGGCCATCGACGTGGCCTACATCGGCTGGCAACGCGTGCCGATCTATCGCTTCGGCATTGCCCCCAACAAGCTGATGGACTACATGATGGCATCGCGCGCCGTGTTGCATTCGGTCGAGGCCGGCAATGATCCCGTGGCGGAGGCAGGCTGCGGTTTGACCGTCGCGCCGCAGGACCCGCACGCGGTTGCGCGAGGTCTGATGCAGCTGGCGCGGCTGTCTCCAAAAGAGCGCCGAGTGCTGGGAGACAAGGGGCGGGCCTGGGTGATGGCTCACCACAGTTACCCCGTGCTGGCGCGTCGCTTTTTGGACGCGGTGCGAGCGGCTTGAGGGGGCACCGACCGATGTCCACGCCACCCTCCCACGAACCTCAGGCCGTGCAGGCACGGTATGCGTGCCGGGGTGAGGCCCATCGCTACCACATGGGGCGCCCGGAGGTTTGGCACACGGTGTTTGAGCGTCAAGCTGCGATGCTCAGGCTGTTGGGCCGACACTTTGCGCTGGATTTTTCACACCTCACCCTTGTGGAGGTGGGTTGCGGTGCGGGTGGCAATCTGTTGGAGTTCTTGCGCTGGGGGTGGGATCCTGCTCACTTGACCGGGATTGAGTTGTTGCCCGAGCGTGCCCACCATGCGCGAAGCGTGTTGCCCGCGCAAGTGCGCGTCATCGAGGGCGATGCTTGCGCAGCGCCGATCGAGCCTGGGTCAGTGGACATCGTTTTCCAAAGCACGGTGTTTTCTTCGCTGTTGGACATGTCTTACCAACAACAGTTGGCCGACATCATGTGGTCTTGGGTCAAGCCAGGTGGTGCCGTCCTTTGGTACGACTTCTGCGTCAACAATCCTCGAAATCCTGACGTCGCAGGCGTGCCGATGAAGCGAGTGCGTCAACTGTTTCCTCAAGCGCAGGCCGACGGCATGCGGGTGACCTTGGCGCCCCCCCTTGCGCGTGGCGTGTGTCGCCTTCATCCGGCTCTGTACGGGGTGGTCAACGCCCTGCCTTGGCTCAGGACGCATCGACTCGTGTGGTTGGGCAAGCCCTCGGATCCGTCGACCCTATCCACCGACTGAGTTCTCCAGGCAGGATAATCCGGTCTTCCATCGCCAATCCTCAGTCCCCTTGTCTACTTCCCCGTCACCACCTTTTTTGCACTTTGCCCTGCCTGACATCGGTGAAGAGGAAATCGCCGAGGTGGTGGATACCTTGCGATCTGGGTGGGTGACCACCGGCCCCAAGGCGCGCCGGTTTGAGACGGACTTTGCGGCCTTTTTGGGTGATGCGCAGCTGCACTGCATCGCGGTCAACTCAGCCACGGCTGGCCTGCATCTGGCGTTGGAGGCTTTGGGGATCGGTCCCGGTGACGAGGTCATCACCACCACCCACACCTTCACTGCCACCGCGGAGGTGGTGCGGTATTTGGGGGCCGATGTCCGACTGGTCGATGTCGACCCGGTGACCCTCAATATCGACGTCGCGGCCATTGAGCAAGCCATCACACCCCGAACCCGCGCCATCATTCCGGTGCACTATGCCGGACTCGCGGTGGACATGCCGGCACTGTTGGCTTTGGCGCGCCGCCGAGGCTTGAAGGTGGTGGAGGACGCCGCCCACGCCTTGCCCACCACGGTGCAGGGCAGGCTCGTCGGCACCCTCGACAGCGATGTAACCGTCTTCAGTTTTTATGCCAACAAGACCATCACCACGGGTGAGGGGGGCATGCTGGTCACTCGCAATGCCGACGTGGCAGCCCGCGCCAAAGTCATGCGTTTGCACGGCATCAGTCGTGACGCCTTCGATCGTTTCAGTGCCAAAGTGCCGAGTTGGTACTACGAAATCGTGGCGCCGGGCTTCAAGTACAACCTCACCGATATTGCGGCTGCCCTGGGCCTTCATCAACTGAAGCGAGCGCAGGTGTTTGCGCAGCAGCGTGCCGCGCTCGCGACCGCGTACGGTCAAGCCTTGGCCGATTTGCCATTGGTGTTGCCCGCCCATGCGCCGCCGGGCGAGATGCATGCTTGGCACTTGTACGTGGTGCGGCTGGCCGCCCACGCTCCGAGCCATCGAGACGCCGTGATCGATCACCTGTACCAGGCGGGCATTGGTTGCAGCGTTCACTATGTCCCTTTGCATCTGCAGCCCTATTGGCGCGATCGATACGCGCTCAAGCCCTCGAAGTTCCCGCACAGCCAAGCGGCTTATGAGACCATGATCAGCTTGCCTCTGTACTCCCGCATGGGTGTGAACGACGTGCATCGCGTCGCGGATGCCCTGCGCAGCGTATTGGTGCGCTGATTTCACGTCGCAAGTGGGCAGACCGCACCATGGCCAAACGCCTGTTTGATTTTGCAGTGGCTGCCCTGGGGCTGTGCCTGTCCTGGCCGGTAATGGGTTTGATGGCCTTGGCCATCAAGCTGGATTCCTCCGGGCCGGTGTTCTTTCGGCAGGAGCGTGTCGGTCGAGGAGGCCGCCTGTTTCGGATCCACAAATTTCGCACCATGGTGTCGGACGCCCCCGCACGAGGCCTGGCCATCACCGTGGGTGACGACCCGCGCGTGACTCGCGTAGGTCGGTGGCTTCGTCGCAGCAAACTCGACGAACTGCCCCAATTGCTTGACGTCTTGGTGGGGCATATGAGTTTGGTGGGACCCCGGCCCGAGGTCCCGCGCTACCTGCCCTACTACCCTTCAGACCTCAAGGATCGTGTGCTGTCCGTGCGCCCGGGCATCACCGATCCGGTATCTCTGAAATTTGCCGATGAGTCAGTCCTGCTCGCGCGTGCGCAGGACCCTGAGCGCGAGTACCGCGAAGTGATTTTGCCGGCCAAGCTGCGCGAAGCGGCGCATTACGCGGACCACGCCACGCTGTGGACAGACCTCAAGATTTTGGGGGCGACGGCTTGGTTGATTTTGGGATCACGGA
The DNA here is from genome assembly GCA_964498795.1 of uncultured Rubrivivax sp. GTDB lineage: Bacteria > Pseudomonadota > Gammaproteobacteria > Burkholderiales > Burkholderiaceae_C > Rubrivivax. Next base: position 17,143 of record CAZCJB010000039.1, read on the forward strand.
TGAGCGCGAAATGAGCTCGCAGCCCACCAGCCTGTGGACTCGCATAGACCACCTCCTGGCGCGATTGCGGCCCTACCGGGAGCCGTTGTCGCTTCTGCTCGACTGCGCCATGGTGGCGATTTGCTGGAACGTCACCTATTTGTTCCGTCTGGGCTTCGAGCGATGGATCTCGGCCCGTCCCTCTTATGACCCTTGGGTGCTCTTGGGCGTGGTGGTTGTGTATGCCTGGGCTTTCAAGGCGTTCAGAGTGCCCCAGGGGATGTGGCGCTTTTCCGGTTTCGGCGATGTCAAGCGTCTGACTTGGGCCAGTTTGAGCGCAGGGTTGGTTTGTGCCATCGGGGTGCTGGCCTTGCAGCTGGGTCAAGTTCCACGGGCGGTATTGGCCTTGCACCCTTGGGTGACCTTGATGGGCGTGTGCGTCATTCGAATTGGCTATCGAATGCTCTACGAGCACGCGCGAGCTCGCCTCTGGGGCGGCTCGTCTGAATTGCGCCGAACTTTGGTTTTGGGAGCGGGCGAGGCGGGACGCCGCTTGTTGGCGGGCATCCATCAACAAGGTTGGGTGGTGGTGGGTTTGCTCGATGACGACCCCGCCAAACGTGGTGCCAGCATTGCAGGCGTGCCCGTGTGGGGGCCGGTGTCCCTGCTGAGCCAGCCGGGGACCGTGGAGGGCATCACCCACCTCATCGTGGCCCTGCCCTCCATGAGAGGACCTCGCCGTCGAGAGGTGCTGGAAATGGCCGCAAAGACCGGTCTGCCCGTGCTGACGGTTCCCAGTGCGGAGGAGTTGCGCGAGGGCCGAGACCTGAACCGAGTGCGTGACATCGAGCCCGAAGACTTGCTGGGACGTGAGCCGGTGCAGCTCGACGAGGCTGGGATTGGTGATGTCCTTCGCGGCAAAGTCATCCTCATCACCGGCGCCGGGGGCAGCATCGGCAGCGAATTGTGTCGTCAAGTGGCTCGCTATGAACCTGCGGCTCTGGCGCTCTATGAACAAAGCGAGTTCAACCTCTATGCCATCGAGCAAGAGCTCGCGTTGCGGTGGCCCTCGTTGCCGCTGCACTGCGTGATGGGCGACGTCAAGGACCTGGAGCATTTGCGTCAGGTGTTCGGTCAACTTCGACCCCATGTGGTATTCCACGCGGCAGCCTATAAACATGTGCCGCTGATGGAGCAGCGCAATGCGGCGGCTGCGTTGCGCAACAACGCCTTGGGCACTTACCACGCGGCGACAGCGGCCGCTGAAGTCGGCGCTGAACGATTTGTGCTCATCAGCACCGACAAGGCGGTGAACCCGACCAATGTCATGGGGGCCACCAAGCGCGCCGCAGAAATGGTGGTCAGCAGCTTGGCGGTGCGCCATCCCTCCACCCGATTCATGGCGGTGCGCTTTGGCAATGTGCTGGGCTCCAGTGGCAGTGTGATTCCAAAGTTCAAAGAACAGATCGCACGCGGCGGACCCGTGACGGTGACTCACCCCGAAATCATTCGCTACTTCATGACCATTCCTGAGGCCGCTCGCCTGGTGCTGCAGGCGGCCGCCATTGGGCATAGCGGGCAGGTGCTGGTGCTCGACATGGGAGAGCCTGTCAAGATCGTGGACCTTGCTCGGCAACTGATCGGCTTGTCAGGCCACGCGCCTGACGAAATCGCCATCGAATTCACAGGGCTGCGACCTGGCGAAAAACTCTATGAAGAGTTGTTGGCCGATGCCGATTCGACCTTGGCCACCCCTTATGCGCAATTGCGCCTGGCACGATTGAGCGACAGCGGGCACGCCGTGCATGACCTCTTGCAGTGGATTTCGCAGCATCCACTGGCCGACGAGCAGGCGGTGAGGAGCCGCTTGGCCGCTGTCATTCCCGAGTATCAGCCGCTCCACTGATGGGCGAAATGTCAAGCGAATGCGAAGGCATCTCAGATCCTGACACCACGTCCCGGGCGATTTCTCGCATGGACTTTTTCTCTTGCAAAGTCAGCGGACGCCCCAGCTGTTGGCTCAGATGCAGCAACAGTGACCGGTCGGCTTCTTGAGGCAAGCCCCGTTGTTCCGGAAGTTGACGCGCCAACTCTGTCTGGGCGCCGACTTCCGTGGCGGACCACCAAGCCGCGACCATCGGCCCCAAGTGAGCCCGCAGCGCACTTTCGTCGACGGGGCCTTGGGCGTTTTGGCGGTGCCGCGTGTTGCGCATCCCCGCGTCATCGCGATGGGGTGAGGGCCTTCTCATCGATGCCGGAGAAGCGCCCTCGCCCCAGAGGTGGCGCTCCAACTCTGCCGACGACACCATCCACCGCGCATCGGCTTGCCGCATGATGCTCGCCCAAGCCGGATCGGTCCGCGCCAACGCCGCTAAATCTTGCGCCGACTCTTCGGCCAAAACGCCTACCCGCAAACCGCAGGTCTGTACGTGGTCGATGACCGGCAACAATCGGTCGTCATCGCTGGCCAGCAGCACTTGTTCGCATGCGCCCTGATGCGCCAAGGCCATCAAATCGCGAGACAGCGACAACACCATGGACACACCGGTATCTGAGGTTTCGGGGGCGACCCAGCGAAATACCAAGCCAGGCAAAGGCTCTGGTGCCTCACTGCCGTACCAATAGATCCTGACCAAATCGGCCCCGTGGTCCGCGTCATCCATCAGTTGCTCGAGCAAGGGGCCCAGGTTCTCCAGCCGAGGGGCGCTGTGATCTGCATCGTCCTTTCCGCCCAGCCAATCGATAAAACGGGCATCCACCAAAGCAATACAACGAGGCTGGCGATGGCGAGATCCTGTGCGGCGGGTCGAGGATTGAAAAGTGTTGTGATTCATTAAAAAATAAATAATGGGTAAAAGAAAGAAGAGAGAAAAAGCAGCCCAGTCACTCCATCAAACGTTCGTGGGCAAAAAGATCCTGGACTGTCTCTCGGTGCCGGATCAAGGTGGCTCGGCCTGCGTCCACCATCACTTCGGCCGCACGCGGGCGGCTGTTGTAATTGCTGGCCATGACCATCCCATAGGCCCCTGCGGACAAGATGGCCAAATGGTCGCCCGCGACAACCGCCATGTCACGCTCGCGGGCCAACCAGTCTCCCGACTCGCACACGGGACCGACCACGTCCCAAGTCCGCGAGGGTGTGTCTCGCTGAACGCAGGGCTCAACCGCCATCCACGCTTCGTACATCGCCGGTCGAACCATGTCGTTCATGGCTGCATCGACAATACAGAAATTCTTCTCGCCGGGTTTGAGATAGAGCACTTCGGTGAGCAGCACGCCCGCGTTGCCCACCAGCGACCGTCCGGGCTCCAAGAGCAATTTGCGATGTCCGTGACCTCGCTCATCCAAACGGGCTAGCAACTGTTTGACAAAATCACAAGGCGAGGGAGGGTCTTCTTGCGTGTAGGTGATGCCCAAGCCACCGCCCAGGTCCAGGTGATGCAGCACAATGCCTGCGGCTTCGACCGACTCCACCAGGTCCAACACCCGATCCAGCGCATCCAAGTAAGGTGCGACGTCGACAATTTGCGAGCCGATATGGCAGTCGATCCCGGTCACTCTCAATCCCGGCAGTTCAGAAGCGCGCTGGTAAGCACGCAGCGCTTGGTCGTGAGCAATGCCGAATTTATTGTCCTTGAGTCCGGTGGAGATGTAAGGATGCGTGCCGGCGTCGACGTCGGGATTCACCCGCAGACTCACGCACGCAGTGTGTCCGCTTGAGACGCCAACTTCCGACAAGACCTCCAATTCGGCTTCACTTTCCACGTTGAAGCACAAGACGCCCGCCTCCAGCGCGCGACGCATTTCTGCAGGCGTTTTGCCCACGCCAGAGAACACCACGGTGGAAGGGTCAGCCCCGACGGCCAACACCCGTTCCAGTTCGCCGGCCGACACAATGTCGAATCCGCAACCCGCTTGCGCGAACGTCTGAAGGACCGCCAGCGACGAGTTCGCTTTCATGGCGTAACACAACAGGTGATCGCGACCCTGCAATCCCTCTTGGTAGGAACCTAAGGCGGCCTGCATGGCGCGGCGAGAGTACACGTACAGCGGGGTGCCGAACTGCTGGGCCAATGACTGAAGCGAGCAACCGTCGAGCGTCAGGTCTCGACCTTGACGGCTCAGCCAGGGCGCGCCGGGTGTCATCGCCGCGCTCCTGAGGCCGACGCCTCAGAGGCCGAAGCGGAAGTCCCAGGGCCCGCGACGCCGGGCAACACCAAAGGTCCTTTTTGACCGCATCCGCCCAATCCAAATGCGCCCAACCACAACGTCCCTGAGACGAGCAGGGCCAGGCGACGGAGAGATCCCCAAAATTCCCCCAACCTGGCTACACTCTTTGATGTGTGATGCGTCATTGCTGAATTTTACCCGCCATGTCTTCTCTGACAGATGCCGACTACGATCGTGTGACCCGCGAGGTCTTGTCATCGATCGAAACGACGGTCGATCAATGGCTGCAAGATGATGTCATAGACATCGACGCACACCGCACGGGTGGATTGCTGGAGCTCATCTTTCCCGATCGCAGCCGGGTGGTGGTGAACACGCAACCTCCCTTGAAAGAGTTGTGGCTGGCCTCTCGGGCGGGAGGGTTTCATTTCCGCTTTGAGGCTGGGCAGTGGCGCGACACCCGTGACGGTGCCGAATTCTTCGCCGTGCTTTCCCGAGAGAGCTCTGCGCAAGGCGGCCGCGCGCTGACTTTCGCCCTCTGATCCGATCGACCTGAGCGCTTGGCTCAAGCCTCAGCGCCGGAACATGTCCAGAATGCTATTGCGCTCTTCGCTCGAGGGCGCTTTGGGCACCTTGTCTTCCAG
>CAZCJB010000040.1:0-18725 GCA_964498795.1 uncultured Rubrivivax sp.
AGAAAATGATGGCGCAAAACACCAGCAGGAACACCGACACGCCAAAGATGTCGTGGATGGTGTAGTAGGGATGGAAGGGGATGCCATCCAAGGGGATGCCGTTGGCATCCTTCTTGGCCTTGATCTCGACACCGTCAGGGTTGTTGGACCCTACTTCGTGCAGCGCCACGATGTGAGCCGCCACCAGGCCCACCAGCACCAGAGGCACAGCAATAACGTGGAAGCTGAAGAAGCGGTTGAGCGTGGCGTCGCCCACCACGTAGTCACCGCGGATCAGCAGGGCCAGATCGGGGCCGATGAAGGGCACGGCTGCAAACAGGTTGACGATGACCTGAGCGCCCCAATAGCTCATCTGACCCCAGGGCAGCAGGTAGCCCATGAAGGCTTCGGCCATCAGGCACAGGAAGATCAAGCAACCGAAGATCCAAATCAGCTCACGCGGCTTGCGGTAGCTGCCATAGATCATGCCGCGGAACATGTGGAGGTAGACCACGATGAAGAAGGCCGAAGCACCCGTGGAGTGCATGTAGCGCACCAACCAGCCCCAGGGCACATCGCGCATGATGTATTCCACCGAGGCGAACGCCAAGCTTGCATCGGGCTTGTAGTGCATCACGAGGAAGATGCCCGTGACGATCTGGATCACCAGCACCAGTGCCGCCAGTGAGCCGAAAAAATACCAGAAGTTGAAGTTCTTCGGTGCGTAGTACTCGGACATGTGCTCTTTGTAGAGCTTGGTCGCCGGGAACCGGTTGTCGACCCAGGTCATCAGCTTCTGCGCTGCCGACGCTCCAGCCGGAGCTTCCTTGAATTCAGCCATGAATACCTCGAGGCGGTTCTGTGGGGTCAGGCCTTTTTGTCCTCACCGATCAGCAGCAGCGTCTCGGAGAGGTACATGTGGGGCGGCACTTCCAGGTTGTCGGGAGCGGGCTTGTTCTTGAACACGCGGCCCGCCATGTCAAAGGTCGACCCGTGGCAGGGGCATAAGAAACCGCCCGTCCAGTCATCCGGCAGCGAGGGCTGAGCGCCCGTTTGGAACTTGTCCGACGGGGAGCACCCCAGGTGCGAGCAGATGCCCACCCCCACGAACAATTCGGGCTTGATGGAGCGGTGCTGGTTCTTGGCGTAATCGGGCGTCGGGTATTGCTTGCGGTCCGACTTGGGATCGGCCACCTGTGCCTCGGTCTTGTTGAGCGAAGCCACTTGCTCCGGGGTGCGGCGGATGATCCACACCGGCTTGCCACGCCACTCGACGACCAATTTTTCACCAGGCTTGACGCCAGAAATGTCGACTTGGACAGGGGCGCCGGCAGCCTTGGCACGCTCAGAAGGCGTCAAGGTGCTGACAAATGGAACAGCGACTGCGACCCCCCCAACGGCGCCCGCGCCGCAGGTGATGGCAATCCAGGTACGTCGTGCCGGGTCGGCGACGGCTTCAGTCATGAAGTTCTCCGGGCATGCTGGGCTGGTGGAAACAACCCAACATTCTAACGGAGGTGTCAACCCCCCTCCTTCAGACTCGGCAAAGGGTCCTGGCCAGGTTCAGTGCTGCGACCAGGCTGGAGGGGTCGGCTCGGCCCGTGCCAGCCAGGTCAAAGGCGGTGCCGTGGTCGGGGCTGGTGCGCACGAAAGGCAGGCCCAGTGTGACGTTGACACCCGTTTCCACTCCCAGATACTTCACGGGTATGAGCCCGTGATCGTGGGTCATGGCCACCACCAAGTCGAACTCGCCCGGATGCTCAGGGCGATTGCGGGCACGCATGAACACGGTGTCTGGGGCAAAGGGCCCGAAAGCTTGGATGCCCTCTTGCCGGGCCGCTTCGATGGCCGGCGCGATGATGTGAAGCTCTTCGTCGCCAAAGAGGCCCCCCTCTCCGGCATGGGGGTTCAGCCCCGCCACTGCAATTCGCGGTGCCTGACCCCAAGAGCGCGCGGCCCGATCGGCAATGCGCAGGGTATGCAGCACGGCCTCGAAGGTCACGGCCTCAATCGCCCGGCGCAACGACATGTGGATGGTGACCAGCACCACCTTCAGTTCGTCGTTGGCCAACATCATGCGCACTTGCGGGCCGGGCTGCCCGGATGGCTCCGCCTGATGGGCCAGAGCTTGCAGCATCTCCGTGTGGCCCGGAAACGGCACGCCCGCCGCCGAGAGCGCTTCTTTGTGCAGGGGCGCAGTCACCAAGGCCCGAGCACGGCCTTCTTGCACCCACCTCACGGCCTCTTCGATGCAGCGCGCCGCAGCCAATCCGCAGCGGGCGTCTACCTGCCCCCAGGGCAAGTGGGCCAGGCCAGGAGGCATCCCGGTTGGGCACCATACCGGCACCTGGGCCGCCCGCAGCACATCAGGGGCTTGCGCCAGGTCGTGGATTGGGACCACCCTCGGCACGGTGGAGTCCGCCCATGAGACGGCCGCAGCACTGCGCGCCAAGACTTCGGCATCGCCCACCACCACCGCGTCGCGAGCGTGCCCTTGGGCAAAGGCCTTCAGGATGATCTCCGGCCCGATGCCCACAGCGTCCCCCATGGTGAGGACCAGAGGGCGAAAATCGGTGATGGGCGTACGGGACATGGCAGGCGCACTCAAGCCGGATTGGCTACGTCGATGAAGCGATGCACCAAGCCGAAATGGTGAGCCAGGTGTTCGCCCAGCGCCGCCGCGCCATAGCGCTCGGTGGCGTGGTGGCCGCAAGCCATGAAGGCCACCCCTGTCTCCCGCGCCAGATGCGCCTGCGGTTCAGAAATTTCTCCGGTCAAAAACACGTCGGCCCCAGCCGCAATCGCGGCCTCAAAATACCCCTGCGCGCCGCCCGTGCACCAGGCCACGCGATGCAAGGGGCGTCCGTCACCCGGCGCCACCACGGGTGCTCGGCCCAAGACAGTCTGCACGCGATCGGTCCATTGGGACAAGTTCAATCCGCGTTCGGCTTCGCGGGCCGCAATCCCTAAGCATCCGAGATCTTGTTCGCCGAACACTGACTCGCGCACCAGACCCAAGCGCAGGCCCAGCTGCGCGTTGTTGCCGAACTCCGGGTGTGCATCCAGGGGCAAGTGATAGGCCCACAAGTGCATGTCATGGGCCATGAGGCGCGCCACCCGCTCGCGCAACCACCCGGTCAAACGCCCATCGTGCCCTCGCCAAAAGAGCCCATGGTGGACCAACAGGGCATCGGCCTGCGCCTCGATGGCAGCCTCCACCAGGGCCAAGCTTGCCGTCACGCCTGAAATTAGGCGCCTCACGCGACGGCGGCCCTCCACCTGCAGGCCATTCGGCCCATAATCTCGAAAGCGATCCACCTGGAGCAAGGTGTTCAGGTACCGGTCGATGTCCAATACCTGGATTTGGGGGTCGGTCATGTGATGGCCACCGTCATGGAGATCGGTTTTTTAGCTCACGCCTCATGCGCAAACTTTGGCTCATTTTCTCCCAAGCCGTGACCGTGGCTGTGGCGCTGGTGTTTGTGGTGGCCACGCTCAAGCCGCAATGGCTGCAAAGTCGCGGATGGGGGTCCTCATTTTCCGTGCTGGAGGCCGGGCCCCATGCGGCAGGCGTAGGCGGCGTGGGTGCGGTGAGCTTCAGTCAGGCCGCCCGTGTGGCCATGCCCGCCGTGGTGAGCATATCGGCGCAGAAAGCCGCGGCCCGCAACCCGCATGCCAACGATCCGGCCTTCAAGTTCTTTTTTGGCGACCGGGGTGAGCGCGACGAGCCCCAAGTGGGGCTCGGGTCGGGTGTCATCGTCTCTCCTGAGGGCTATTTGCTGACGAACCATCATGTGATCGACGGGGCCGATGAAGTCTTCGTGCAACTCGCCGATGGCCGTGAGGCCCGGGCCCAGATCGTCGGCACGGACCCCGACACCGACATCGCCGTGCTGAAAATCGACCTGAAAAAGCTTCCGGTCATGGCTTTGGGAGACTCCACCCAGTTGCAGGTGGGCGACCCCGTGATGGCCATCGGAAACCCCTTCAATGTGGGCCAAACCGCCACTTCGGGCATCGTGAGTGCCTTGGGGCGCAATCAGTTGGGGCTGTCGACGTTCGAAAATTTCATTCAAACCGACGCCGCCATCAACCCCGGCAACTCAGGAGGTGCGTTGGTCGATGCCCGCGGTGCCTTGGTGGGCATCAACACCGCCATCTACTCTGAAAGTGGCGGCAGCCTAGGTATCGGCTTTGCCGTGCCCATCGACCTGGCCCGAGACGTCATGCAGGCCTTGGTGGATCACGGCCGCGTGGTACGGGGCTGGGTCGGGGTGGAGCCGCGCGACCTCACGCCGGAAATCACGGAGGCCCTGGGCCTGGGCTCGTCCACGGGGGTGCTCATCACGGGCGTGCTCCAAAACGGACCGGCGAGCTCGGCAGGCCTGCAGCCCGGCGATGTGGTGACGCGTGTGGGCGACCGCGCCGTCACCAGCACCGGGGAATTGCTGCGTGCGGTGGCCGGCCTGAAACCCAAGAGCAAGGTGGACATCTCCGTGCTGCGATCTGGAAAGCCGTTGACGCTGAGCGTGACGGTGGCACAGCGTCCCTCGACCACGCCTCCACGCCGTTGAACAAAATTCGCGATCTGGCTGGGACACTTCAGGCCGACGGCCCTGAGGACTCTTGCGTGCTTGACGTGTCAGATGCCTCTGACGGAGCCTGCGTATGCTTGATGAAGATCTGAGCGCACCAGATACCGATCTCGTAGAGCACGCACATGGGGATGGCCAGTGACAACTGTGAGATGACGTCGGGCGGCGTCACCACGGCCGAGATGATGAACGCTCCGACGATGAAGTAGCCTCGGAACTGGCGCAACTGAGTCACATTGACCACCCCAATTCGGGCCAGCACCACCACCGCCACGGGGACCTCAAATGCAATGCCGAATACCAGGAACAGCGTCAGGACAAAACCGAAATACTGTTCGATGTCGGGGGCTGCGGTAATGGCCGCGGGTGCAAAGGCCTGAATGAACTGAGACATGGCCGGAATGACCATGAAATAGCAAAAGGCCACCCCCACAAAGAAGAGCAAGGTGCTGGAAATGACAAGCGGCAAAACAAGGCGCTTTTCATGCGAATACAAGCCAGGGGCGACAAAAGCCCAGACCTGATACAGCACAAAGGGCAGTGCCAGCAAGAAACCTGACATCAGCAAAATCTTGAGGGGTACCAACACCGGCGAGATGACGTTGGTGGCGATCAGCTTGGTGCCCTGCGGCAGGTGGGCGACCATCGGCTGGGCCAGAAAGTCGTACAAGCCCGCCGGGCCCGGCCAAATGGCCAAGATCACACAGCCGATGGTCACCGCCACCAGCGTACGAATCAGCCGGTCGCGCAGCTCAATCAGGTGGCTGACAAAGGGTGCTTCGGTACCGGCGAGCTCGTCCTGAGACTCTGGGCCGCTCATGGCTTGACCCCAGGCGGGCGAAACCGCGCCACCCGAGCTGCGCCCGACTGAGTGCGTGTGCGGATGCCATGGCGTTGCTTGTACCACTGGGGCGTGGCGCCACGCTTCAAACGCCATTTCTTGCGCGGATGTTTGTAAACGGGTGGCTCGGGGTTGAAGCCTCCGTCTGAGGCGGGGCTGGGGGTGTCGAAAGACGACCAGTCGCTGCCGAGCGCCGTGGAGGCTTGACTGACCTCTTGCTGCACGGTGGACTCCACCTCTCGCGCCGCCGACTCGAACTGAGACTTCATCTTCTTGATCTCGTCGAGTTCAATCGATCGGTTGACTTCGGCCCTGACGTCAGCCACGTAGCGCTGCGCTTTGCCCACCAAATGCCCGAGCGTGCGGGCCACTTTGGGCAGCTTCTCAGGGCCAATGACGATCAGGGCCACCGCCCCGATGAGGGCGATTTTGTCGATGCCGAAGTCGATCATTCAAGTCAAGACTTGGTCTTGGCCTCGACATCCACCGTGTGGGCGTCGCCCGTGCGCGCCGAGGTGACCTGCTGTGAGGGAGGCACAGGAGCCGGCGCGCTCGTGTCTTCGGTCGCACCCTTCATCCCGTCTTTGAAGCCCTTGACGGCGCCGCCGAGGTCGGAGCCAATGTTCTTGAGCTTCTTGGTGCCGAAGATCAACACCACCACCAGCAGCACGATGAGCCAATGCCAAATGCTGAAGGAACCCATGGTCGTTTTCTCCTGCTTGAACCCTGACTGAAAGTGTTGATTCTAGGTTAACCCTTGGCCCAAGGCCGGGGGCCGCCCATGACGTGCATGTGGAGATGGTAGACCTCCTGCCTGCCGTCCGGTCCTGTGTTGATCAACGTGCGAAAGCCATTGGCGACCCCCAATTCGCGCATGAGGCGCGGCGCCAGCCCCAGCATGCGCCCCAGCAAAGCGTCGTGTTCAGGCCCCACATCGGCCAAGGTGGCAATGTGCGTCTTGGGGATGATCAGCACATGCACCGGTGCCCAGGGGTTGATGTCATGAAAGGCCAGAAGTTCCGTGTCCTCAAAGACCTTTTTAGACGGGATCTGGCCCGCAATGATCTTGCAAAAAATACAGTTTGGATCTGCGCTCATACCGCCTTGCCCTCAATCAATTTCAGCCAGCCTTTGACGACGCGGTAAATCATCCACACCCAGGACACGAACAGAATGATGAGCCCGACGCCCACGATGACCAGCACACCGCCCACCACCAACCACAGCAAGCCCCACCAAAAGCTGCGAATTTGCCAGTTGAAATGGCTCTCGTAAAGCGTTCCCCGCGCGTCGTCACGCTTGACGTAATTGATGATCAGCCCGATCAAGGCGGGGCCGCCAAAAAAGAAACTCAGCGCTTGCAGCCCGTAGACCACCAGGGTCACATTCTTAAGGGCTTGGAGTTCCTCGGCCGTCTTGACCGTTTCAGTCGCGTCGGAAGCCCCTTGAAGAATGATGTCGCTCACAGGCCCTCCTGGTCACGGGTGGTCATCTTGCGAAGCGCAAATTCTTCCAAGCCGGACATGCCTTCGCGCCTGCGAAGTTCTGCGAGCACATCGGCGGGCGACCTTCCATGGGCAGACAACACCAGCAGCGTGTGGAACCACAAATCGGCCACTTCATTGACCACACGCTCAGGCTCACCGTCTTTGGAGGCCATGACCACCTCGGTGGCCTCTTCGCCCACCTTCTTGAGGACGGCGTCCAGGCCTTTGCCAAACAGACGGGCGACATAGCTCTTGTCGGGGTCTGCGCCTCGGCGAGATTCAATCACGGCGGCCAGACGCGCCAAGGTGTCATCTCCGGAGGCCTCGGGCCGGGTCGCAGGGGTGGGGTTCATGGCTTGTACATCGTGGCCGGATCCTTCAACACCGGATCGATGGTGAGCCAGCGGCCCTGGTCGAGCTGCTGGTAAAAACACGTGTGGCGCCCGGTGTGACAGGCAATGCCGGGGTCGTGCCCCTCTTGTGTGACCTGCAGCAGCACCACATCGGCATCACAATCGATCCGAATGCTGTGCACGGTCTGAAAATGCCCAGATTCTTCGCCTTTGTGCCACAGACGTTGACGCGAACGACTCCAATAGACGGCCTGCTTCCTCTGCGCCGTCAAGGACAGTGCCTCTCGGTTCATCCAAGCCATCATGAGGACATCGTTGCTGCCTTTTTCCTGCGCAATGACAGGAATGAGGCCGTCACGATCCCATTTCAGCTGATCCAGCCAATCGCTCATGCGCTCAGTGTAGTTCCTCATCCAGCCACTGCAAGACCGGTTCAGTCGCAGGCAACACTGGGGCGCATCGCACCGGCAATCGCTCCCAGGACATTTGCTGCCCCTCGTGCATGGTCAATGCCCCTGTCCACTGCGTGACACGGCAAAAATGCAGGCGCACGCGTGCATGGGGGTAATCGAACTCCTCAGTGCGCCACACACGGGTGGGGCCGATGGTGACACCAATCTCCTCTTGCAACTCGCGGCGCAGGGCCTGCTCCACCGTTTCGCCAGGCTCCAACTTGCCTCCGGGGAACTCCCAGTAGCCCTCGAACACCTTGCCTGGCGGGCGGCTGGTGAGCAAGAAGCGCCCTTGGGCGTCCATCAAGATGCCCACCGCCACGTCGACGGGGGCGCGTGCGGTGTCAGCCACGATGCCGAGCCGCATAGTCGCGCGCAAATTGTTGGGCCACGCGACCCGACCGGGAGCCGCGCTCGAGGGCCCACAACAGCGCCTGCGGCCGCACGGCGTCCAGGGCGGCCGCGCTCAGCCCGAAAAATTTCAGCCACTCCTGGACGATGGCCAAGTACTCGTCTTGGCTGAAGGGGTAGAAACTGATCCACAGCCCAAAGCGCTCAGACAGCGAAATTTTCTCTTCCACCACCTCGCCCGGGTGGACCTCGCCATCTTCGGTGTGCTGGTAGCTCAGGTTTTCCTTCATGTACTCGGGCAGCAGGTGGCGACGATTGCTGGTGGCATAGATCAGCACGTTGTCGCTGGATTGCGCCACCGATCCATCCAAGATGGATTTGAGCGCCTTGTAGCCCGGCTCGCCCTCGTCAAAGCTCAGGTCATCACAGTAGACGATAAAACGCTCGGGTCGGCTGGCCACCAAGTCGACGAGGTCGGGAAGATCCACCAAGTCTGCTTTATCGACCTCGATCAGCCGCAAGCCACGGTCCTTGAACTCGTGCAAGCACGCCTTGATGAGCGAACTCTTGCCAGTGCCGCGCGCACCCGTCAAGAGCGCGTTGTTGGCCCCCTGCCCGGCCACAAATTGCGCGGTATTGCGAACCAATCTTTCCTTTTGGGGCTCTACTTCTTTGAGCTGGTCCAGGGAGATTTGGGCCACATGACGCACGGGCTCCAACACGCCCGAGGCGCCTCGACGCCGGTAACGAAATGCGATCGAGGCTTGCCAATCGGGCGCCGTGGCGGGGTGAGGCAAGAGAGTCTCCAAGCGGGCCAAGACGGCCTCCGCGCGGAGGAGGAGCGACTCCACCTGAGACCAGGGCGAATCGGGGCGAGGCGGTAAATTTGACATGCCGCCAGTGTAGTCATCCTGCCGCGGCGCGTCGGGATGGCCAGGCTCGCACCACGTCGTCGGCGATCACAAACACTTGGTCGCTCGGCGCGGGGGTGAGCGTGTGCGAACCCGTGAAATCACCAAAGGCAGGCAGGAGCCCGACCTGATCGCCAAAATGAAAGCAGGGCAGCCGCAGACGCTCTCGACTCCGACCGACATGCACAGCGGGGTGGACATGGCCTGCCAAGGCATACCGACCCTTCACCGCCTGCGGATGGTGACACAAGGCCCAAGGTCCGAGATCCCAGGGCTCATCGACCACTTCAATGCCCAGTTCGGCCGGTGGATCTCCAGCGCGCAAATCGTGGTTGCCTCTCACGAGCACCATGGACACCTGCCCATGCCGCACCCGCCAAAGACGCAAGGCGTCGATCGTGACTGAGTCTTGTGATGCAGGCGCGTGCAGCAAATCCCCCAGAAAGATCACCTGACGAGCGCCCGAGCGCGCCAGCACGGCATCCAACCGTTGCAGATTGCTCTGCGTGCTGCCCTCAGGCACCGGCACTCCCAGACGACGAAAAGTGTGCGCTTTGCCAAAGTGGGCGTCGGCCACCAGCAAAGTCTTCTCACCCGGTAGGCTCAGCGCTCGTTCAGGCCACAAGTGCACTGAAGCGCCGCCGACAGTGGCGGTCAGCGGATCGACCATCAAATCACCGAGGCTTATGAAGTGGTGAGCCGGGTCAGCGCCGCGTCAAGGTGCTCGGTCGGTACGCGCTTGAACCCCGAGCGGGCATAACGCTGCAGTCGTCCGGTCACCAATGACACCAAGACGGATGCCAACGCGTTGGCATCTACCGTGGGCGTGGGCGAACCCGCCGCCTCCACGACACCGCGCAGGCACTGTCGCAGCTGCGACTCCACACGATCAAAAAACTGGTTCATGCGGGTGTTCAGACGCTCGTGCTCAAACACCAAGGCGTCGCCCACCATGACGCGGGTCATGCCAGGGTTCTTCTCACCGAACTGCAACACCAGCGACACGATCTTTCGGGCCTGCTGAGCCCCCGAGACCTCTTTTTCCACGATCTGATTCACCAGAGTGAAGATGCTGGTCTCGATGAAGTCGATCAGACCTTCAAACATTTGGGCCTTGCTGGCGAAATGCCGATACAACGCCGCCTCGCTCACCTGCAACTTGGCGGCCAGGGCCGCCGTCGTGATGCGGTCCGCCCCCGGCTGCTCGAGCATGGAGGCCAGCGTCTGCAATATCTGGATGCGCCGCTCCCCCGGCTTGGGCCGCTTGCGCGCAGGCGCTGCAGAGGCTGCTTCGTCCTCAGGGGCAGACAAATCGTCGGGCGTTTCAGACATCGCGGCAGCGTGTTGGAGGAATTTCTGATCGTTGAGGAGATTCTTGCACAGCGTTTCCGGCCCAGACGGGGATGGTAAACACTAACATCGGGGATTCCCGGAGGCGGTTAAGTTCGGGCCCTTGTCAAGGGAAATGGGCGGGAGCACCTCGCCGCAGTTCCCGCAAACTGAGAACGCATTGGCTCACGTAGGGCGGACGCCAGCGCGTGTGCCGGCGCTGTTCCGGCACCTCGAAGGCGCGTCGTCGCCAACGTTGCACCCAAACCGTGCCCATGCCCACCCGGCGGGCCGAGCGCTGATGCTCCAGGGTGTCTTCGACCAAGACGCATTGGCTGGGGTGAACTTTGAGGCGGGCCGCAACCCGGCGCAGCATGCGCGCATCGGGCTTGGGACGCAAATCACCAAACATGCGCATGTCCTCAATGCACAAGACACCGTCAAACCAGCGGTGAAGACCCAGCGCACGCAACACCCGCTCCACATATTGGCGTGGCGCATTGGACAAGATGTAGTGTTTGCCGGGCAAGGTCTTGAGGGCGGCAAAGTCGTGCGAATGGCCGTGGACGCGCGACTCCAAGTCGTGGATGTCATGCGTGTCATGCAAGAAGTGCGGCGCATGGACCCCGTGGTGCCGCACCAATCCCAGCAGCGTAGCACCGTAGCGCACCCAATACTGACGCCGCAGCGTGTCCGCCTCATGGCGGGTCACCTTCAATTCGCGCTCAATGTAGCGTGACATGCGCTCATTGATCACCCTCAAGGAGGCAAACGACGCGTTGTGCAGCGTGTTGTCCAGATCGAACAGCCAAACGCGGGTCGGATGCCCGGGCGCGCCTTGCATGGGCTTGACCTTCAGGCGGAATGAAGAAACGCTGTTCGTGACGCCACGGTCAATGAGAGCGAATCATGGTGCCATAGGCCTGATCGGTGAGGATCTCCAGCAGCATGGCATGCGGCACGCGGCCATCAATGATGTGCACCGCATTCACGCCGCTCTTGGCCGCGTCCAGGGCACCACTGATCTTGGGCAGCATGCCGCCACTGATGGTGCCGTCGGCAAACAGCTCATCGATTTCACGGGCACTCAGATTGGTCAGGAGTTGGCCCGACTTGTCCAGCACGCCAGGCGTGTTGGTCAGGAGCATGAGTTTTTCAGCGCGCAGCACCGTGGCCAGCTTGCTGGCCACCAAATCAGCGTTGATGTTGTAGCTCTCGTTGTTCTCACCGAAGCCAATGGGGCTGATGACGGGGATGAATTGATCGTCCTGGAGGGCGCGAACCACCGACGGATCGATAGAGGTGATTTCTCCCACCTGACCAATGTCATGCTCCAAGGCTGGGTTGGATTTGTCCACCATGCGCATCTTCTGGGCGCGGATCAGTCCACCATCGCGACCAGTGAGGCCCACGGCCTTGCCACCGGCGGCGTTAATGAGGCCCACGATGTCTTGCTGCACCTCGCCGGCCAAGACCCACTCCACCACTTCCATGGTTTCGGCATCGGTCACCCGCATGCCTTGAACGAAAGTGCCCTTCTTGCCAATCTTGTTGAGCGCGTCGTCAATCTGCGGGCCGCCGCCATGCACCACGATCGGATTCATTCCCACCAACTTGAGCAACACGATGTCTTCGGCAAAGTCTTGCTGCAATGACGGATCGGTCATGGCGTTACCGCCGTATTTGATGACCAAAGTTTTGCCATGAAAGCGTCGGATGTAGGGCAGGGCCTGCGCAAGGATCTCCGCCTGATCGCGGGGCGTGATGTGGTCCAGGCTGTGTTCGGCGGGGTTCGACATGGGTCTAGCTCTTGAGACGATAGGGACGGTAGCGACGACCGGCCATTGTCACCCCAAATACCGGCGTTCCAAATGGGCTTTGAAATGCGCAGGATTGAGCACTTCGCCGCTGGCCCGCAAGGCCAACTCGTCGGTGGTCCACCGGCTGCCCTGACTCCAGATGTGATCGCGCAACCAATCGAAAATGGCTTGCAAACGGCCATCGGCAATGCGCGCATCCAGATCCGGCCAGGTGCGGCGCATGGTCGCGAACCATTGCGCGGCAAACATGGCTCCGAGTGAGTAACAGGGAAAGTACCCGAACAACCCTTCGGGCCAGTGCACGTCTTGCAAGACACCGTCTTTGAAATTCCCCCGCGTGTCCAGCCCCAGCAGCTCTTGCATCTTTTGGTCCCACAGCGCAGGCACGTCCTCAGGCTCGATGTCGCCTTCAATCAGCGGCCTTTCGATCTCATAGCGCAAGATGATGTGCGCCGGATAGGTGACTTCGTCGGCATCCACCCGAATGAACCCGGGCTTGACGCGCGTAATGAGTCGATGCAGGTTGGAAGGCTCAAATGCAGGCTGATCACCCAGGGCTTCACGGACCAAGGGTGCAAGTTGCTGCGCGAAGCCCGGGTGACTGCCCAGCTGCATTTCAAAGCTCAAGGACTGGCTCTCGTGCAAGGCCATGGAACGGGCCTCTGCAATGGGCTGACCCAGCCAGGGACGGGGCAGGTTTTGCTCGTAACGGCCGTGCCCCGTCTCGTGGATGGTGCCCATCAGGCTGATTAAAAATTCGTCCTCACGAAAGCGGGTGGTCATGCGGACGTCCTCGGGCACGCCGCCACAAAATGGGTGGGCGCTGACATCCAGGCGACCCGCTTCAAAGTCAAATCCCAACAGCCGCATGGCTTTCTCACAGAGCGCGCGCTGTGCGGGCACGGCAAACGGGCCACGGGGTTCGATCACCGGCTCCTGGGCCTGCTTGACTTGCACCTTGGCAATCAAGCCTGGCAACCATTGGCGGACATCGCCGAACACACGGCTGACAGTCTCGCATGTCATCCCCGGCTCGTAGCGATCCATGAGGGCATCGTAAGGACGTTGCCCCGTTTGAGCTGCCAGGAGTCGCGCCTCTTCTCGACCGACCGCCAGCACCTCCCGAAAATTATCCAAGAACCCGGTCCAGTCATTGGCCGGACGCTGCGTGCGCCAGGCATGTTCGCACCTCGAGGTCGCCATTTGGCGGCGCTGCACCAACGAGGCCGGCAGGGCATTGGCCATGCGCCATTCGCGCTCAATTTCTCTCAAATTGGCGCGTTGGAAATCATCCAGATGTTCCTGCTTGGCGGCCTCTAGGTGCGTTTTCAGCGCGGGGTCGGTGCGCATTGCGTGCATCAACCCGGCCAATTCCGACAACGCCGCGGCGCGCGCTTCATTGCCCTTGGGCGGCATATGGGAGGCTTGGTCCCAGCCGGCAATGGACGACAAATGGCGCAGGTGATGCAAGCGCTGATGAACCGCGGTCAGGGCATCGTAGTGAGCAGTGGTTGCAGACATGAGTCAGTCAGCTTCAAGTAGTACGAGAAGCCTCCATTGTGAAGGCAGTGGCGATGGTTTTAAGCCGAGAGCTGCCCCGGAAATACCCACATCAAGGCCGCTGTCATCACGACATAGCGCAGCAGTTTGCCGATCGCCATGTACGCTACACACGGCCAAAATGGCAGCCGCAGCCAACCCGCGACCGCGCACAAGGGGTCGCCCACCACCGGCAACCAACTGAGCAAGCAAGCCTTGGCGCCGAAGCGCTGGAGCCATTGCAGCGCGCGCACTTCGTGGGCTGGGCGGTGAGTCAGGGTCTCGTAGGCTCGCTCGGCGCCATAGCCCATCCACCAGGTCACGGCTCCTCCCAGGGTATTGCCCGCCGTCGCGACCAAGATCGCCGGCCAAAACAATTCTGGGTTGAGCTTGACCAAACCGAACACCGCCGGCTCGCTGCCCAAAGGCAAGAGCGTGGCCGAGACGAAGGACACCAAAAACACGGTCGTCAGCCCAAATTGCGGCAACGCCAAGGCCGCCAGCAAGGCCGACATATGAGATTGCATCCAGGTTTCCATGACCCGTCATCATAGGCACCTCTCGGGCCCCGCTATTGAGCCCATGCCATCTGGCCACGCCATGCGCTTTATGGAGCCGTCGAGGCTATACTGTGCCTTCTTTTTAGGCAGCTCCACCTCCTCCCATGAACATCGGCCCCATCGAGCTGCCCAATGCGCTGTTTGTGGCGCCCATGGCCGGGGTCACCGACCGTCCGTTTCGCTCGCTGTGCAAGCGCTTGGGGGCAGGGTATGCCGTCAGCGAAATGGTGACGTCGCAGCCGGCGCTGTGGAAGAGCTTGAAAACCTCGCGGCGAGCCAACCACGAGGGCGAGACGGCCCCCATCAGTGTGCAGATCGCAGGCGTGGATCCCCTGCAAATGGCCGAAGCCGCTCGCTACAACATAGACCGCGGCGCGCAGATCATTGACATCAACATGGGTTGTCCGGCCAAGAAGGTGTGTCAAACCTGGGCGGGGTCCGCCCTCATGAGCCACGAACCGCTGGCCTTGCGCATCATCGACGCCGTCGTCGCAGCGTGCGCTCAACGGGGCGTCCCGGCGACCCTGAAAATGCGCACCGGTCGGTGCGAGTCTGAGCGCAACGCCGTCGCGTTGGCGCGGGCGGCAGAATCTGCCGGCATCCAAATGGTCACGGTCCACGGGCGCACACGGGAACAGGGTTACACCGGATCCGCCGAATACGACACGGTGGCTGCCGTCAAAGCGGCATTGCGCATTCCGGTCGTGGCCAATGGAGACATTGATTCACCCCAAAAGGCCGCTGAAGTTTTGCGCCTCACGGGTGCCGATGCGCTCATGATCGGGCGCGCGGCGCAAGGGCGGCCTTGGATCTTCATGGAGATTGCACATTACTTGACCCGTGGCCAATTGATGGCAGCGCCCTCGGTCATGCAGGTGCACCGTTGGCTGCAGGAGCACTTGGAAGATCATTACAGCCTCTACGGGGAGCTTGCAGGTGTGCGCACCGCTCGCAAACACATCGGCTGGGCCGTGGTCGATTTGCCGGGCGGGGAAGCCTTTCGCCAGCACATGAACACCTTGGAATCATGTGCTGCACAGCAAGCCGCGCTCGCCGACTTTCTGGACGAATTGGCCGATGCGCAGGCTCTTTGGCCTGCATCACACAGGCCCACCAGCGCGGCTGGCCGACTGGGCCACAAGCCGCACACCCAGACTCGAGCGAATCACGCTGCCGCCAACGAGTCCCACCTATTGAGAATCGCATGAGTAAAAGGCAAATCGACGAGTGCATGCGCGCTTCGCTCGAACAGTATTTCAAAGACCTGCGCGGGGCAGAGCCTCATGGGCTTCATGACCTCTTCATTTCTGCGGCCGAAAAGCCGCTGCTTGATGTGGTGATGCAAGCCACGCAGGGCAATCAAAGCAAGGCCGCCGACTGGCTCGGCATCAACCGCAACACCCTTCGGCGCAAGCTGATCGATCACAAACTGCTCAAATGACCACCGCACTCCTGTCCGTCTCCGACAAGACCGGCATCGTCGAATTTGCCAGGGCCCTGCATGCCCTCGGGGTCCAACTGGTGTCCACGGGTGGGACGGCTAAATTGCTGGCCGACGCCCACTTGCCCGTGACCGAGGTGGCCGAAATCACAGGGTTTCCGGAAATGCTGGACGGTCGCGTGAAGACCCTGCACCCGATGGTGCATGGTGGCCTGCTAGCTCGGCGTGATCTGCCTGAGCATATGGCCGCCCTGAAGCAACACGGCATTGGGACCATCGATCTGTTGGTGGTCAACCTGTACCCGTTCGAGCAGACGGTGGCCAAGCCCGACTGCACCTTGGAATTGGCCATCGAGAACATTGACATTGGCGGTCCGGCCATGGTCCGTAGTGCGGCCAAGAACTGGAAAGATGTGGCCGTGCTCACCGATGCAAGCCAATATGAAGGCGTCTTGAGCGAACTGCGCACCACAGGGCAAGTGAGCGCCACGACAAAATTCCAGCTGTCGGTGGCCGCCTTCAACCGCATCAGCAATTACGACGCTGCCATCAGTGACTACTTGTCCAGCCTGAACGCAGATGGCAGCCGCAACCCCTTCCCGGCCCAAAGCAACGGGCGTTTCGTAAAAGTGCAAGATCTGCGCTACGGCGAAAATCCGCATCAGCAGGCGGCGTTTTATCGCGATCTTTACCCCGCCCCAGGATCTTTGGCCGTGGCCAAACAGCTGCAAGGCAAAGAACTGAGCTACAACAATATCGCCGACGCTGACGCAGCCTGGGAATGCGTCAAGAGTTTCGCGCTCACCGCATGCGTCATCGTCAAGCACGCCAACCCTTGTGGCGTGGCCGTAGCGGCGACGCCGGCACAGGCCTACGCCAAAGCCTTCAAGACCGATCCCACCTCGGCCTTTGGCGGCATCATTGCCTTCAATGGCACCGTGGACGAGGAGACGGCCCAGGCGGTGTCCAAACAGTTCGTTGAAGTCCTGATGGCCCCATCGTTCACACCCGAAGCCTTGGCGGTTTTTGCGGCGAAGGCCAATGTGCGGCTGTTGGAAATTCCCTTGCCCCCGGGCGGCAGCACCGATTGGCACCGGGGCCGCAACATGATGGACGCCAAGCGTGTGGGGTCGGGCTTGCTGCTGCAAACCGCCGACAACCACGAGCTCGCAGTGTCAGATCTGAGCTTTCCGACACGGATCAAGCCAACCGATGCACAGTTGCAAGACGTCATGTTCGCCTGGACCGTGGCCAAATATGTCAAGAGCAATGCCATCGTCTTTTGTGGTGACGGCATGACATTGGGTGTGGGCGCCGGCCAAATGAGCCGCATCGATTCGGCGCGAATTGCATCGATCAAAGCAGAGCATGCCGGCCTGAACTTGAAGGGCTCGGTCGTGGCCAGCGATGCGTTCTTCCCGTTCAGAGATGGCCTGGACGTGGTGGTCGATGTTGGAGCCTCTTGCGTGATTCAGCCCGGTGGCTCGATGCGTGACGACGACGTGATCGCAGCGGCGAATGAGCGTGGGGTCGCCATGGTCTTCACGGGCGTGCGGCATTTCCGTCACTGACCATGCCGCGCATCCTCGGTATCGACCCAGGCCTGCAGCGCACAGGCTTTGGCGTGATCGATGCCGATGGACCTCGTCTGAGCTACGTCGCCAGCGGCACCATCAGCACGCTGGAAGTGGCTCGAGGCGACTTGCCGGCCCGCCTGAAGCTGATCTTCGAAGGCGTGCGCGAGGTGACACAGACCTACCGTCCCGCACAAGCATCGGTTGAAATTGTGTTCGTGAACGTCAACCCACAAAGCACGCTGCTGCTGGGCCAAGCCCGTGGCGCTGCGTTGGCGGCGTTGGTGAGCCAGGAGGTGCAAGTGTCAGAGTACACGGCCTTGCAAATGAAAAAAGCGGTCGTCGGACACGGGCTGGCGAACAAAGCTCAAGTTCAGGAAATGGTCAAGCGGCTGCTCAAATTGCCGGCACTGCCAGGCAAAGACGCCGCCGATGCATTGGGTCTGGCCATTTCGCATGCGCATGCAGGATCGTCGTTTACCACGATGGCACAGCGTGCGCCTCTGCAACGCCGCCAACACGCGCAATACCGCGGTGGCCGGACCTATTGAACGATCTTGCCGCCAGGAGTTCTTGATGACACACCCTGTTCAGACCGAATGGATCCACATCGCGCCTGGCTTCGCCGGTTACTTGGCGAGGCCCCACGCGGGTCGAGGACCTGGCTTGGTGCTGTTCCCTGAAATTTTCGGGGTCAATGAACACATCCGCAGCGTGGTAGAGCAATACGCCTTGGCAGGTTTTGTGGTCTTGGCACCTGATGTCTTTTGGCGCGATGCACCCCGTGTCGAATTGGGCTACGAAGGCGACGATTGGAATCGGGCGATTTCATTGATGAAGGCCTATAAGACCGAGGACGCCTTGAGCGACATCGCCACCACCGTGCGTGCGCTTTGCGCCCGACCCGAAGTTGGATCCCACCAAGTCGGAGCCATTGGCTACTGCATGGGAGGTCGCTTGGCTTACCAAGCCGCCGCGACCACGGACATCCGTGCTGCAGTGTCGTACTACGGAGGCGGCATCCATCTGCAGTTGGAACGGGCGGCTCACATCAACTGCCCCATGCAGTTTCACTACGCCAGCGACGATGCCAACATTCCTCTGGAGGCCGTAGAGCAGGTGCGCCAGGCCTTTGTGGGCAAGGCTGCGCAGGTGCATGTGTACCCCAACTCTCACCATGGGTTCAATTGCTGGGCCCGAGGCGCCTATTCAGCCGCTCCGGCGGCCTTGGCGCATGGACGCGCCCTGCAGTTTTTGGCCGAACACCTCTTTTGATCAGTTCACCTGAGGCGTGTCAGGCGACGCGCAATCTCGCTCCCACTGCGCGGTCAGCCACAGGAGTGCAGTGGCCCACGACGCAGGCTCGTTCAAACCCATGCCGGGCGAACACCGCCAACACGTCGTCCAGGGCCTGGGGAGCGCAGGCCACCAGCAAGCCTCCGCTGGTT
The DNA here is from genome assembly GCA_964498795.1 of uncultured Rubrivivax sp. Taxonomy (GTDB): domain Bacteria; phylum Pseudomonadota; class Gammaproteobacteria; order Burkholderiales; family Burkholderiaceae_C; genus Rubrivivax. The sequence goes on from CAZCJB010000040.1 coordinate 18,681, forward strand.
TGTGGGTCGGTCAGCAGGGTTTGGTCGGCCGCGCTGATGGACGCT
>CAZCJB010000040.1:18735-21542 GCA_964498795.1 uncultured Rubrivivax sp.
CCAATTGCGTCCGGACGCCCCGGTCACGAATCCCTGCTGGACCCATCCCATCACGCCGTCCAACACGGGCACATCTGACCAGTTCAGGTGGATATCGCACCCCGCGCCTCGCGCCATTTCCAAGGCATGGCCCGCCAGACCGAATCCCGTGACGTCGGTCATGGCATGGACACCCGGCAAGGCGGCCAAATCAGGTCCCGGTGTATTCAGCCGCGTGGTGGTGGCCACCATCTCCGCATATCCACGCGCCGGCAGTTGCCCCTTCTTCAAGGCCGCACTCATCACGCCCACGCCCAGTGGCTTGCCCAAGACCAGCACGTCTCCGGATTGCGCATCGGCATTGCGCTTGACATGATCCGGGTGGACCAAGCCCAGTGCCACCAAGCCGTAGATGGCTTCGACCGAGTCGATGGTGTGCCCTCCGGCCACGGGGATGCCTGCTTCACGGCACATGAAAGAGCCCCCTTCCAAGATGCGCCCAATGGTGGCCGTGGACAACACATGGATGGGCATGCCCACCAAGGCCAAGGCCAGGATGGGTCGCCCACCCATGGCATAGACGTCGCTGATGGCATTGGTCGCGGCAATGCGCCCAAAGTCAAACGGATCGTCGACGATGGGCATGAAAAAATCGGTGGTGGCGATCAGGGCCTGTTGGTCGTTGAGCCGGTAGACGGCGGCATCGTCAGAAGTTTCGATGCCCACCATCAATGCCTCAGGAATCGCAAAAGCTGGCGCACGCCGCAAGATGTCGCTGAGCACGCCGGGGGCGATCTTGCAGCCACAGCCACCTCCATGGGACAGCGAGGTCAACCGCGGCTCTTGGGCGACGTCACGGGTGGCAGGCATCGAATCGATCATCATGGAAAGTCCTTGCGTGTGGGGCGCATCGTCCTGAGTAGACTGTACCCATGAATTCCACTGTACCGCCTCTCGAAGTCACGCCTCGTGACCTGTCTGCTTACCGGCAGGGCAATGTCGGCATTGAGTACGTGCATCAATTCGAGTCGGGTCAACCGGGGCCGCACGTGCTGATCAATGCGCTCACCCATGGCAATGAATTTTGCGGCATGGTAGCCGCTTGCCATCTGCTCGACGCAGGCATCCGTCCCCAACGTGGCACGCTGACGATCAGCTTTGCCAATGTGGCGGCTTACGAAACGTTCGACCCGAAGCGCCCATTTGAGAGCCGCCAGATCACCCACAACTTCAATCGGATTTGGTCTGACGCTTGGTTGGACGGTCCACAAGACAGCATCGAACTTCGCCGGGCCCGTCAGATGCGACCCGTGATCGCGGCTGCCGATCACATGCTCGACCTGCATTCCACCAGCCAAGACGTTGAGCCTTTTTGGGTCTATCCCCACCATGACAGGAATGCGGTAGTGGCCCGGTCATTGCCGGCCCCCTCGGTGCATCTGGTCATGCCCCAAGGTCTCGGCTCGGGCACACCGGTGATTCAACATGGCCGGCATGGGCAAGCGCACAGCGATGCCGGAGCTGCACTGGTAGCCGAATGTGGACAGCACTTCAAGCAAAGCTCCGCAGATTTGGCCGTGGAGGTGACCCTGAATTTTCTCGGGCACTTCGGTCTCATCGAACGCAACCTGGGCCCCCTCACACCAGCCCGTCGGTTTGAGCTCCTGAAGACTCACGTCATCGCGCATGCCGATTTCAAGTTCACGCGTCCCGTGGTGGGCTTTGAAACCTTTGCCCAAGGCGAACTCATTGCCATGGACGGTGATGAAGCGATCGTCGCACCCTGCGACGATTGCACGCTGTTCATGCCCACCCGCGAGCCCATCGTCGGGCGCGAGGGGGTCTACCTGACGCGCCCGCTGCAAGACGCCTGATGTGATGACTCATCGGCGACCTGATCGGCGTAGGGGTCTGATAGGACTTGGGGTGTTGTGGGCCACTGCGACGTTCCTCCAGACCTCCATCGCCTGGGCTCAAACGCCTGATCCCGCGAGCACCACTGAAAGCTATCGGCCGCGCCTGGGCCAATCCGGCAAAGATGTGATGTGGCTGCCTTCGCGCGATGATTTGCTCGCCCGCATGCTCGATTCGGTTCGGCTCTCAGAGGATGACTTGTTGGTAGATTTGGGTGCGGGAGACGGCAAGATTGTGATCGCAGCCGCCCGCCAATACGGTGCGCGTGCTCTGGGGATTGAATACAACCCGCAACTGGCCGATTTGGCGCGACGCCTGGCCGATCGAGCCGGCGTGTCCGATAAAGTGCGCATCGTAGCTGGAGATATCTTCAAGGAAAACTTCTCCGAAGCCACCGTGGTCACGATGTATCTGCTGGAAGAGTTGAACCTGCAGCTGCGTCCGACTTTATTGGCCATGAAACCGGGGACCCGCATCGTGTCCAACACCTTTTCCATGGGAGATTGGGATCCCGATGAGGTGATCGATGTCAAAGGTCACACAGCCTACCGTTGGGTGGTGCCCGCGTCAGTGGCAGGCGAGTGGGAATTGAAAGGCCTGCCATCTTCTCGGGTCGCTCGCCTGACCTTTCATCAACGCTTCCAACGCATAGCAGGCCAATTGACGATCGATGGCCGCACGCAACCCCTGCTCGGCGCCGAACTGGTGGGCGCTGAAGTGAGGTTTCGCTACCTCGACACACAAGGAATGCTCAAGGTGGTTCGAGGCCACGTGAAAGGACCTCAATTCTTGGGCCAAGTGCTGGGCCCCTATGGCATGGTGGAAGCGCCTGTGCCTGTCACTGAGGTTCAAGGTCGCCGCCTGAGCCCCTGAGGCGCTGAAATTGGGGCGGGATGGCAAGTCGCTCGCGGCCA
>CAZCJB010000041.1:0-7651 GCA_964498795.1 uncultured Rubrivivax sp.
GTGTTCAACGACGTCGGTACGGTCAAAGCCATGGCGTACATCACGGATGCTGTCAAAAAGGGGCACACGTTCATGCTCTTCGGTCAACCGCGAGGAGCGGCAGGTGATTTGATCTCCGGTCATGTAGACCCCACCACCACCATCCCCTACTACAAGGGGGTGTGGGCTGATGTCCGCCGCATTGGCCCCATGCCGCCATCCATGCGTTCCACAAGTTTGGTGCCCACCAATGTGGCCTCTTGAAAAATCTGTCGCCCAACATCGACGCATTTGGAGCGTGGCCGTTTGTATGGTCCTGCTGTGGCTCCTGGCGGCTTGTCAGGAACGCTTGAGTGCCCCAATTGCCCCGGGACAGTTCACAGGACAAGACCTTCGCGGCCGTGACTTTTCCGGAACTGATTTGTCATCCGCGAATTTTGATGGCGCGCGATTGACAGGCGCTAGCTTCGTAGGTGCCAAGCTTGTCAATGCCTCATTCAAGGGGGCAGATCTTCGAGAAGCTTATTTGAGGGAAGTACAAGCCAATGGCGCGAACTTCACCCACGCAGATCTGGGGGGCGCTGATCTGACGCGTTCCCACTTGAACCGTGCGACTTTTGACCATGCAAATTTGTCCCGTTCACGGATGGACAGCGTGAGCGCTCAGGAGACCAGTTTTGATCGTGCTTCGATGTCTGGAGCCTATCTGGTCAAAGCAGATCTGAGCCAATCAAGATTCCGCGGTGCCTGGATGGAGTCGGTTCAATTGGGGCAGGCAGTTCTGCGTGGCGCCGTCCTGGAAGGTGCCACCCTGGGCGCTGCGGGAGCTGCACAGCAAGGCCCCTCGCCAGCCAACCTGAGGGGCGTCGATGCACGCGGAGCCCATTTCGACAACGCCCAACTGACCAGCGTCGTCTTCACTGAGGCGCGTCTAGAGTCAGCTCGTTTCGTCGGGGCGAACATGGAGCATGCCAACCTCACGTGGTCTCACGCCGATGGCGCCGACTTTTCGAATGCTCGGCTGGGATGGGCTCGAGGGTATTCGGCCCGGCTGCGAAGTGCTCGGTTTGATGGGGCCGCACTGAACCAGGCCCAGCTTGAAGGAGCCGATTTGCGAGATGCATCGCTTCGTGGTTCACAGATGGAAAATACAAATCTCAATCAAGCCCGGCTTGAGGGTGTGGTCACCGATGGCGCGAAGGCCCATCACGTATTGACTCATGCATCGTCCGGGGCACGTCCGGATCTGTTCAAGGCGAGGTAGCCATGTCCGATTCCAGCACTCATGCGGCTCCCTCTGAGGGTCAGTCGACAATTTCCAACCGCTCTGCCACATGGCGTCCATCACTGACCTTGGTCACTGGCATGCTGGGCGAGTTCATCGGTACCTTCGTGCTGGTGTTCTTTGGCGTAGGAGTGGTCAATGCAGCGGTCGTGACGGGAGCCCAGGTGGGCTTGTGGCAAGTGGCCGTGGTTTGGGCCATTGGCGTATCGCTAGGGATTTACGCTTCGGCCTCGATGTCGGGTGCGCACCTTAACCCAGCCATCACCATTGTGGGCGTTGTCTACGACCGCTTTCCGATCGTCAAGGCCATCGGCTACATTGTCTTCCAAGTGCTAGGCGCCATGGCCGCCTCTTTGTTGCTCTACTCGATGTTTTCGGAGTCCATCGTGGAGTTCGAGCGCCGTCATGGGCTCTTGCGCGGCGGCCCTGGAAGTGAATTGAGCGCGATGGTTTTTGGCGAATATTTTCCCAACCCTGCGGTGTTTGGCACCGCCGAGGACGCCTGGCGCATTGTCGGACCGCAGTCCGCCTTCATGGCCGAATTGATCGGGACTGCCATGCTGGCCTTCCTGATTGCGGCGGTGACCCATGAGCGCAACGGTGCCAAGCCCCCTGCAGCCGCCCAGGCCGTGATCATTGGGCTCGGTGTCGCGGCCATCATTTCCGTGGTGGCACCACTGACTCAAGCAGGCCTGAATCCGGCTCGAGATTTTGGGCCTCGGTTGGTGTCGTGGTTTCTCGGGTGGGGCGATATCGCGATCCCGGGTCCGCGCGGAGGCTGGCTCAGCGTCTACATTGTGGCGCCGGTGATCGGCGCTCTGCTGGGCGGCGGCATCTACCGTCTGTTGGCCGCCCGTCTTTTGGCCCAGCAAAATGCGAAGGCTTCTTCTTGATGGCGGACGGATCCTCACCCGCAGTGGGCATCACGGGCTTTTATTGGCCCTTCTTGGGGTCAGTCTGCCATGATTTTTCGACGGTGGACACCGATGTCGTGCACCCGCAATGGTTGTAGGTGCGGCCCACAGGCCTTGACGCTGGAAGGTAACGATTGAGCTAAGGGGACGCTGAACTTAACCGCCCCTTGGCCACACGAAGGCCACGTCACAAGACGATTGGCGTGGATGACAGGACATCCAGACGTCCTACGATTCACCCGCAAGCCCACCGTGAGTTGATGGACACGATCGTGACAGAGGATGGCGTGTTTGACTCCTCCTACGACCGCTGACTGTCAACACCAGCGGAGTACGCCTCGAATCTCAGGTAGCGGCTTTGAGGTTGACGCGCCGAGAGAGTTCTTCGGCCGACTCCTTGCGTTCGCTGTAGCGATCTACCAGATGCGCCGCCACGTCTCTGGTGAGCAAAGTAAATTTCAACAATTCCTCCATGACATCCACCACACGGTCGTAATAGGCTGAAGGTTTCATGCGATCGTGTTCATCAAACTCGTTGAAAGCCTTGGCCACGGAAGATTGGTTCGGAATACAAATCATGCGCATCCATCGCCCCAGGACACGCATTTGATTCACAGCATTGAATGATTGCGATCCCCCACACACCTGCATAATGGCCAATGTTTTACCTTGGGTGGGTCGCACGGCACCCACCGACAAAGGAATCCAGTCGATTTGTGCCTTCATGACACTGGTCATTGCGCCATGCCGTTCTGGAGAACACCACACCATGCCCTCGGCCCAGGTTGCCAAGGCACGCAGTTCAGCCACCTTGGGGTGATCCTCTGGTGCGTCATCGGGAAGTGGCAACCCATCGGGATGAAAGATTTGCACCTCTGCACCCATGTGACGCAGCAGCCGAGCCGCTTCATAGGTCAAGAGTCGACTGAACGATCGGCTGCGCACGGATCCATAAAGCATCAAGATTCGTGGAGCGTGATCTGATTGCCCTACCGGGTCGAACGACTGCTTGGTCGGCACCACGAAGTGTTCAGATTGCAAAGCGGGGAATGACAAGGGTAAATCAAAATCGTTCATAGAATTGGAAACGGTGAATCCGCATGCCTGAGGGAAGACAAAGGCAGCCACGCTCTGGCAGTTTCAGCTGGAAGTCAAGGATAACTGCAATCGACCGCGCGATCGCGATGGTGTCATGATATCGAGGTTTCTCCTCGGGAATAGCTGCCATGCGCAAGCGGTGATCCCTTCGAAATTTCATCTCGCTTAAATCGGTCTAACACCCCTATGCTTTCCAAGGTAGCCCTGACTTTGGGTACGACCCAAACGCTTTCGTGGGCTTCTTCCTACTATCTCCCTGCGGTGTTGGCTGCTCCGATGGCCAAGGAACTGGGAATTCCCAGCGCCACGGTGTACGCCGGCTTTTCTATGGCGCTGTTGGTCGCCGCTCCACTGGGCCCTTTGAGTGGCCGGATGATCGATCGTTGGGGTGGGCGTTCTGTATTGATGGCCTCCAACCTCCTCTTTGCCCTGGCAATGGTGGGCCTGTCTCAGATCGAAGGACTCCTGAGCCTATTTCTGGCGTGGGCCGTTCTGGGGGTTGCCATGGGATGTGGCTTGTACGACGCCGCGTTCGCAGCGCTGGTTCGGCAGGAGGGCCCTGCAGCACGGAATGCCATTGCTGGTATCACGCTGATCGGTGGCTTTGCCAGCACCGTAGGGTGGCCTCTGTCGGCTTGGATGGAGTTTCATTGGGGATGGAGACATGCTTGTCTCGGATGGGCAGGCCTCCACATCCTGATGGGTTTGCCGCTGAATGCGATGCTCAGCAAGCCATCACAGGCAAAGGTCGAAGATGCAGGCCCTCTCGATGGGAGGGATGAGCCGATGGGAGATCACCAAGAGCTGCCTGTCCGTACTGCCGCTCTGTTGAGTTTCGTCTTTGCCACCTCCTATTTCTCAAGCGTAGCCATGGCAGCCCATCTTCCAGCTCTCTTACAAACCGCTGGAGTTGGCATGGTGGCTGCGGTAGCGGTAGGCGCCCTGATTGGTCCTGCTCAAGTGGCAGGCCGCATTCTTGAAATATCACTGATGAGGAAACACCACCCCATCTGGTCGGCCAGGCTGGCGGCTCTAGGGCATCCTTTGGGTGTCCTGGCTCTGTTGAGCCTTGGACCCGCAGTGGCACCCGCCTTTGCACTGCTTCACGGTTTGGGAAATGGTGTGATGACAATTGTCCGAGGCACCTTGCCTCTGGCCATGTTTGGGGCGCAAGGATACGGCGCAAGACAGGGATGGCTGGTGGTCCCAACCCGAATCGTCAGTGCTTTGGCCCCCTATGCCGTAGGGTTGGCTTTGGACGCGTGGGGATCCGCGACATGGTGGCTGACTTTTACCGTAAGCACCGCTGCGCTTTTGGCGTTGTTACAGCTCAGAGTTTCTAGATTCAACGACTGAACGGCAAAGTCTCAGTCGGTGTCATACGTCCTTGGGTTCGGGTTGGAGGACTCTGACATAGTCAAGCGGCGAGGGACGTAGACCTCGCGACATCGCATGCTGGCCGATCGTACCCAGATTGATACAACAAATGGCACGTTCGCCCTCTTCTAGTTCGAGCAGCGCGCGCATGGCCGTGGAATCCATCGCCTTTCCGCTTGTCAAACCCGAACCATATCCCAAGGCCGCCGCACCCAACAAGATGTTCTGTACAGCAGCACCCATTGAAATCATCCGCTCGAGAGGATCGATGTTCGGCTCGCGCGTTCCCAATCGGGCGACTGCTACCAGGAGCACGGGGGCGCGATGAGCCTTCTGAGCAGCCTCCTCAAGCTGTTCTTTGGTCGCCAGTGGATCCCTCTCCAAGAGCGATTGGGCGAAAACTTGCGAAAGACGAAATCGCTGTTCCTTTGGAACGATCACAAATCGCCATGGATTCAAGCGCCCATGGTCCGGCGCCATCGAAGCGAGCTCCAAAACGGCGAGAATCTGGGAATCGCTGGGACCAGGATCGATCAGACGACGCGGTGACACGTGCCGCCTGGACTCCATCAAGTCCCGGGCAAGCGAAAAAGGCATCAAATCGTCCTCTGGAAAAGCAACACCCATGACAAAGATCGTTGATACCCAACCGATTGTAATTGGGAGCCCAAGAAACTGGTGATCTTCTTAAACTGTGAACTTCACGGATCGTGCTAAAACTTTGCACCTGTGCAGCCATCCCCACCGCTAGAGAACCTTTTATGGACTTGAACTTCACTACCGATGAGCTCGAATTCCGAGCGATGGTGCGTCAATGGGTGGCCGACAATCTTCCGGCTGACTTGAGCCACAAGGTGCACAACGCGCTGCGATTGACGCGCGAGGACATGCAAAGCTGGGCCAAGATCTTGGGCAAAAAAGGCTGGCTCGGATGGGCTTGGCCGCAGCAGTTTGGTGGCCCTGGCTGGAATGCGGTTCAACGCCATTTGTTTGAAGAAGAGTGTGCCCTGGCGGGTGCCCCTCGCGTGGTGCCCTTTGGCCCTGTGATGGTGGCGCCTGTGATCATGGCCTTTGGGTCGCCCGAACAACAAAAGCGCTTCTTGCCCGGCATCGCCAGCGGCGAAGTGTGGTGGAGCCAAGGCTACAGCGAGCCCGGGTCGGGGTCTGACCTGGCCTCGCTCAAGACCCGCGCGGATCGCAAGGGCGACTACTACATCGTCAATGGCCAAAAGACCTGGACCACTTTGGGCCAGTACGGCGAATGGATTTTTTGCCTGGTGCGCACCAGCCATGAGGGCAAGCCGCAAACGGGCATCAGCTTCTTGCTGATCGACATGAAAAGCCCTGGCATCACCGTGCGCCCCATCATCACGCTGGACGGTGAACATGAGGTCAACGAAGTCTTCTTTGACAACGTGGAAGTACCTGCAGACCAGCTGATTGGCGAAGAGAACAAGGGCTGGACCTATGCCAAATACTTGTTGTCGCACGAGCGCACGAACATCGCCGATGTGAACCGCGCCAAGCGCGAACTCGAACGATTGAAACGCATTGCCAAGGCCGAGGGCGTGTACGATGACCCGCGCTTTCGAGATCAAATCGCGCTGCTCGAAGTGGATGTGGTGGCGCTGGAAATGATGGTGCTGCGCGTGCTGTCAGCCGAAAAGAGCGGCAAGCAAAGTCTGGATGTGGCCGCCTTGCTCAAGATTCGCGGCAGCGAAATTCAACAGCGCTATACCGAGCTGATGATGCTCGCCGCCGGGCCTTACAGCCTGCCCTTCGTGCGCGAGGCCATGGAAGCTGGCTGGCAAGGCGATTACGTGGGTGCAGCCCATTGCGCACCCTTGGCGGGCACCTACTTCAATTACCGCAAGACCACGATTTATGGCGGCTCCAATGAAGTGCAACGCAACATCGTCGCGCAGACGGTACTTGGGTGACGGGGAGACTGGACATGAATTTTGACTTCACCGATGACCAACTCTCCCTGCGCGACGCGGTGGCACGTTGGGCCGAAAGGGCGTTCACGTTCGAGCGTCGTCACGCCCTGGCCAAGAGCGGTGGCCGCACCCGTGCGGTGTACCAAGAGCTCGCTGAATTGGGCTTGACAGGTCTGACCCTGCCCACCGACCACGACGGCCTGGGCATGGGCCCTGTGGAAGCCATGGTGGTCATGGAAGAACTGGGGCGCGCGCTGGTGAACGCGCCCTATGCCGCAGGGGCTCTGGTGGCTCCCGTGATGCTGCGCGCGGCACCGAGCGATCTCCAAGCGCGATGGGCCCCCAAGATGGCGAGCGGCGAGGCCCTGGTGGTGTGGGCCCACCAAGAGCCTGGAGCGCGGTACCGACTGCACCATGTCAGCACCCGCGCCTCCACGTCTGAAAGCACCACCACTCTCCAAGGCACCAAGAGCGTCGTGCCGGCCGGGGATGAAGCCGATGCGTTCTGGGTCGCTGCACGGTCGAGCGGCGATTCCCACGACAAGACCGGCATCGGTCTTTACTTGGTAGAGCGGCACGCACCCGGCGTGACGGTGCGCGCCTACCCCACCCAAGACGGCGCGCGGGCGGCCGAATTGACGCTGACTGACGCGCCGGCCGCACGGGTCACCGCAGACGCCTTCGAGCTCATGGAGACGGCCGCCGATGTGGGCATCGCTGCCCTGTGTGCCGAGGGCGTGGGGCTCATGGACAAGCTGGTCGCCCTCACCGCCGAGTACCTCAACACCCGCAAGCAATTCGGCGTGCCGATCGCAACCTTCCAAGCCTTGCGCCACCGCATCGCCGATGTGAAGATGCAATTGGAACTGGCTCGCTCGATGAGCTACTACGCCAGCCTCAAGCTGGGTGAACCTGGCCCGGTGCGACGCCGCGCCTTGTCGCAAGCCAAGGTGCAGTTGGGTCGCAGCATGCGCCAGGTCGGCCAAGAGTGCATCCAAATGCACGGCGGTATTGGCGTCACCGATGAGTATGTGGCCAGCCACTACTTCAAGCGGCTG
>CAZCJB010000041.1:7751-21102 GCA_964498795.1 uncultured Rubrivivax sp.
GCTGCCGTGTTGTTTGACTTGTGGGTGGGGGATGCCCGCATCCGGCCTGATGCCGCAGCCGGATACGCCGCTTGCGAGGCGGCGCAAGGCATTTCCGGGCGAGGCCCCAGCGCGCAAGGGTGCATCGGCGCGGGTGCGGGGGCCAGCGTCGGCAAATTGTTTGGCGTGGACCGTGCCATGAAGGGTGGTTTGGGCACGGCTTCGGTCAAAGTCGGGTCCATCACCGTGGGCGCTCTGATGGCCGTCAACGCCATCGGCGATGTGTTGGCCGAAGACGGCCAGGTGCTGGCGGGTGCTCGCACGAGCGACGGCCGATCGCTCGTGGGCGCTCAGGCCAGCTTGCTCGCGGGCGAAGGCCCAGCCAAACTCATGACCGGCATGGCCACCACCATTGGTGTGGTGGCGACCGACGCTGCCCTCACCAAAGCTCAAGCCAACAAGTTGGCATCTCTGGCCCACCATGGGCTGTCGCGCGCCGTCAACCCTTTGACCATGAATGACGGTGACACGCTGTTTGCGCTGGCCACGGGGCAGTCTGGGTTGAGTGGTGATCTCAGTGCCCTGGGGGCCATGGCCGCTGAGGCGGTGGCGCGTGCCATTCGCAACGCCGTGCTGGCCGCCACCTCTGACCGCACGCCGGGGCTGCCGGCATGGTCAGACTGGGCCGAGTCCTGAGTTCGCATGCGACTGTCTCAAATTCTCTTCAGCCAGGGGTTTGGCACACGTCGCGAATGTGAGCATCGCATCTTGGCCGGGACCGTGTCCGTCAACGGCCAAATCTGCGAAGACCCCGACGAAGTCTTTGAGACCCCTGGCTTGACCTTTGAAGTTGATGGCAGACCCTGGCCCTTTCATGCCCAGGCCTTGATCTTGTTGCACAAGCCTGCGGGGTACGAATGCTCCATGAAACCGCGTCACCACCCCAGCGTGATGAGTCTATTGCCGGCCCCTTTGCGCTTGCGAAGCGGCGGCGGCTTGCAGCCGGTGGGGCGGCTGGATGAAGACACCACAGGCGTCTTGCTGCTGACCGATGACGGGCCGCTCATCCACCGGCTCACGTCACCGCGACACCATGTGGCCAAGGTGTACGAAGTGACCACCCGGCACCCCGTGGGCCACGAACAAGTGCAAGCGTTGCTGCAAGGCGTGGTCTTGGACGACAGCCCGCACTCGGTACAAGCCCAAGCTTGCGAGCGCGTGGACGACCATCACCTGCGATTGACGCTCACCGAAGGCAAATACCACCAGGTCAAGCGCATGGTGGCCGCTGTGGGCAACCGTGTGGAGGCGCTACACCGCAGTGCAGTCGGTGCAGTGACCTTGCCTGAAAACCTGGCGCCGGGGCAGTGGTGCTGGTTGGATCGCAGCCTGGTCGGATAATCGACGCTCCATGCAGGTTTTCCGCGGCCTTCCGCCTCCCCCTTCGCGCACGCCCTGCGCGCTGACCATCGGCAACTTTGATGGCGTTCATCGCGGCCATCAGGCCATGCTCGCCCTGTTGATCAACGAGGCCCGTCACCGCCAGCTGCCCACGTGCGTGGTGACTTTCGAGCCGCACCCGCGGGATTTCTTTGCCAAGCGGTTGGGCAAGCCCGAGATGGCGCCTGCACGCGTGTCCACCCTACGGGATGCCGTCTTGGAACTCCAGCGCTGTGGCATCGACCGCGTGGTCGTGCTGCGATTTGACGATGCATTGGCGTCGTTGTCAGCCCCCGACTTCATCGAGCGCGTCCTCTACCAAGGCCTGCAAGCGCGCTATGTGCTGGTGGGAGATGACTTTCGCTATGGGGCTCGACGTGCCGGAGACTACGCCCTGCTGGATCAGACTGGTGCTCAGCGTGGGTTCGACGTGGCTCGCATGATGAGCTATGAGGTGCACGGGCTGCGGGTGTCGAGCTCGGCCGTTCGCAGTGCCCTGGCCGAAGGTGACATGCCACGGGCCTCTCAGCTGCTAGGACGCCCTTACGCCTTGAGCGGACGCATCATCCACGGAGCCAAGTTGGGCCGTGATTTGGGGTTTCGCACCCTCAACCTCCAGTTACGGTACCCGCGCTCGGCGGCCATGGGTATTTTTGTGGCCCGCGTGCACGGCCTCACCCCTCTGCCCCTGCCTGCGGTGGCCAGTTTGGGTGTGCGACCCACTGTGGAAGATTCAGGGCGTCTCCTGCTGGAGGTGCATTGCCTGGACTGGCCGGCTCCGCTGGGACCAGAAAGTGGCTACGGGCAGTGCGTGCAGGTCGAGTTGACCCACAAACTGCACGACGAGCGCAAGTATGAGTCGCTGGAGGCACTGCAATCGGGGATTGCGCAGGATGTGGCCGATGCGAAGGCCTGGCACCTGGCGCATGGCGCGTGGCAAGGTCTGACTCAAGATATGCGATAGGATCGACCTCTATGGCTGCACCCATCTCCACACCCGCTTCCGGCGTTCGCGCAGCGCAAGACCTCATGCGCACGGCCGTGCGCGACGTGGCGCGCGAATCGGTCAAGGGCGCCAAGGCTGAAAAAGAGCCGGCCAAGGCAGCCCGCCATGAGCCACCTGCGGGCCATGCGGATGAGAAAATGGTGGAAATGCTGCGCGCCAAGCACGCCGCCATGGCCAATATGAAAGCCTTGAAGATGCAAGACCGCATGGTCGGGCATCTGGTGGACAAGAAGGCTTAAAGGGAAAACCTCCGAGCCACCCCAGCCTGCCAACTCGTCTCTTGCGACTGTCGGGTCAAAGGGCTTTGGGCCGCCGAGCCCAACAGACGCGAGTGGCTGACGCCTGCAAAGGCGGCCCAGGAGTGGTCCACCTCATGGCGATAGGTGGCTGAGGCAAAAGCGCCTCGCAAGCCCGCTGAGGCCTGGTAAGGCGCGTACATCGCATGCTGGGCTTGCTGCGCCGTCACGCCGTGCCAGGCTTGCATATAGGTCCGATCGGCCGCGCTCAGGCCAACGCCCAGCACCACCCGTCGGCCCGGTGCAAACAACCACTCACGCTGCACACCGGCGTCAAAGTTCACGCCGCCCACCTTGCGGAGCACATCCACGGACACGCCCGAAGTTACGACCCATCGCGCAACCGGCTCCCACCTTGCAGACAGGCGCCCACGCACCGTCACCGGGATGTCGCCCATGCCCGCCAGATCGGGGCTGTCGGACTGGCTGCGACCGCTGTCGATGCGCAGGTTGAGATTGAGCAACAAGTCTCCGCGATGGGCCAGCTCGGCGCCCAAACCTCGTTCGACCTCGCGGTTGCGTTGGGTGGTGAAGCCGCCGGCGCCCGTCAGGGTGTAGCGCCCCCAGCGCACAAACCCAGCAGGCGACGCCTTCCACGACACGTCAGACGAACCCGGGAACGCGGGTGAGTATTTGAGGACCAAGCCCACGGCCCCTTCCACACCTTCAATGCCGGAGCCACTCGGTAGGTGGTCGCTCTGCGCCCAAGCCGGTGGGGCCATCCAGGCGCCACCCCACGCCGCCAACACCTGCAAGCCCAGAGCCCCAAGCCCCCATGCGCTCAGCTTGGGTGCCTTACCCCCATAGGCCATTCGCGCTCCCCCCGTTAAAATCTCAAACTTCCACATTGTCCACCGCCCGCCCTGTCTGCGGGAGCAGCTGCCAGCTCCACCGTTCACCCCAGGCCAGGCCTGCGCCCGATCACGCCCTGAATGCAGGGCTCACCGTCATCCATGAGCACCGACTACCGCACCACCCTCAATCTGCCTGACACGCCCTTCCCCATGCGCGGCGATCTGCCCAAGCGCGAACCAGGCTGGGTCCAGGCTTGGGAAGAAACAGGCGTTTACAAGAAACTGCGTGCCGCACGTCGCAACGCGCCCAAGTTCATCTTGCATGACGGGCCACCCTACGCGAACAATGCCATCCACATCGGGCACGCCGTCAACAAAATCCTCAAAGACATGATCGTCAAAGCCCGGCAATTGGCCGGCTTTGATGCGCAGTATGTGCCGGGTTGGGACTGCCACGGTCTGCCCATTGAAAACGCCATCGAGAAAAAATTTGGCCGTGGCCTGTCGCGTGACGACATGCAGGCCAAGAGCCGAGCCTGGGCCACCGAACAGATTGCCCAGCAGATGGCCGACTTCAAACGCTTGGGCGTGTTGGGCGACTGGGAGCGGCGTTACGCCACCATGGACTATGCCAACGAGGCTGGCGAGATCCGCGCGCTCAAGCGCGTCATCGAGCGGGGCTTTGTGTACCGCGGATTGAAGCCCGTCTACTGGTGCTTTGATTGCGGCAGCTCATTGGCTGAATTTGAGATTGAATACGCTGACAAGAAGAGCCAGACGCTGGACGTGGCCTTTTTATGCGCACAGCCGCAAGAGCTCGCCAGTGCCTTCGGCTTGAGGTCGCTGGCCAATGACGCTTTCGCCGTCATCTGGACCACCACCGCGTGGACCTTGCCCGCCAACCAGGCGCTCAATCTCAACCCGGCCCTGGAATATGCCTTGGTGGACACGCCGCGTGGCTTGCTCGTGTTGGCGGCCTCATTGGTGGAAAAGTGTTTGGCGCGCTATGGCATCGAAGGCCAGGTGGTGGCGACCACCCTCGGCGACAAGCTGGGCGGCTTGGAGTTCAAGCATCCATTGGCTCACGTCCATCCCGGCTACGACCGCACGAGCCCGGTCTACCTGGCCGACTACGCCACAGCCGACGATGGCACAGGCCTGGTCCACTCGTCACCGGCCTATGGCGTCGATGACTTCAATTCCTGCCGCGGACACGGCATGAAGGTGGAAGACATCCTCAACCCGGTGCAGGGTCACGGCAGCTACGCACCGGAGTTGCCGCTGTTCGGTGGACAAAACATTTGGAAAGCCGCTCCGGTCATCATCGACACGTTGCGTGAGGCCGGCCGCCTGCTGGCCACCGAGACCATCACCCACAGCTACCCGCACTGCTGGCGCCACAAATCCCCCGTGATCTACCGCGCTGCCGCGCAGTGGTTTGTGCGCATGGATGAGGGCGAAGGCGTCTTCACCAAAGACAAAGCCACCAAGACCCTGCGTCAACTCGCACTGGATGCCATCGACCACACGGGCTTTTACCCCGAGAACGGTCGGGCTCGCTTGCGCGACATGATCGCCCACCGGCCGGACTGGTGCATCAGCCGCCAACGCAGTTGGGGCGTGCCCTTGCCCTTCTTCTTGCACAAGGACACGGGCGAGCTGCACCCGCGCACCATGGAGATCCTGGACCAAGCGGCGGCGATCGTCGAACAAGGCGGCATCGAAGCCTGGAGTCGCGTCAGCGTCGAAGACATCTTGGACGCCTCTGAGGCCCCGCACTACACCAAGAGCACCGACATTTTGGAAGTGTGGTTCGACAGTGGCTCCACGTTTTGGCATGTGCTGCGTGGCACGCACAGCAACGCCCACGGCAGCCTGGGTCATCACGACACGGGCCCCGAGGCCGACCTGTACCTGGAGGGTCATGACCAGCACCGAGGGTGGTTCCATTCGTCGTTGCTGCTGGCCTGCGCCTTGTATGACCGAGCCCCCTACCGGGGCCTGCTGACCCACGGCTTCACCGTCGACGGCCAAGGCCGCAAGATGAGCAAGAGCTTGGGCAACGGCGTGGAGCCTCAGGCGGTGAGCCAAAAGCTGGGGGCCGAGATCATCCGCCTGTGGGTGGCGGCCACCGATTACTCGGGCGACTTAGGCATCGACGACAAGATCTTGGCCCGGGTGGTGGACGCCTACCGACGCATCCGCAACACCCTGCGGTTCATGCTGGCCAACACCAGCGACTTCGACCCCAAGACCGATGCCGTGCCGCTGGACCAGCTGCTGGAAGTGGACCGGTGGGTGCTGTCGCGCGCTTCACAGTTCCAAGCCGACATGCTGGCCCATTACGAGGTGTATGAATTCCACCCCGTGGTGGCCAAGCTGCAGGTGTTCTGCTCTGAAGACTTGGGTGCGTTTTACCTCGACGTACTCAAAGACCGCTTGTACACCACCGGCCCCAAGAGCCATGCCCGCCGCAGCGCGCAAACGGCGCTGTGGCACCTTACCCACGCCATGCTGCGATGGATGGCGCCCATCTTGAGCTTCACGGCCGAAGAGGCCTGGAAGGTCTTCGATGGGGGTGAGACCATCTTCACCGAAACCTATTGGCCCTTGAGCACGCCCGACGCCGCCTTGTTGGAGCGTTGGCGCGCCATCCGCGAGGTGCGCGAGACGGTGAACAAGGCCATTGAGGCCGTGCGCACCGAAGGCGGTGTGGGGTCTTCTTTGCAAGCCGAGGTCACGCTCACTGCGCCGCCCGAAACTTTTGCGCTGCTGTCGTCGCTGGGGGATGACTTGCGGTTTGTGCTCATCACGTCGGCGGCACGCTTGCAGGCGGGTGATGCCTTGGCGGTGGACGTCACGCCCTCCACCCACACCAAGTGCGAGCGTTGTTGGCACTGGCGCGATGACGTGGGACACGACGCACAACATCCCACGTTGTGTGGACGCTGCACCAGCAACCTCTTCGGCGCGGGCGAACCGCGCTCGATCGCCTAGAGGGCGCAGGCCATGGCCGGCAAACGAGTGCCATCCTCCGCACCCCGTCTGGCCTGGTGGTTGGGCTTGGCGGTCATCGTCATCTTGCTGGATCAGATCAGCAAAACGCTCATCATGGGCACCTTCTCGCTCGGAGACGTCAAACCCGTCACGGGATTCTTCAACCTCGTGCGGGTGCACAACACGGGCGCGGCCTTCTCATTCTTGGCCAACGCCGGTGGGTGGCAGCGATGGTTTTTTGTGGGTCTTGGCGCGGTGGCCTCCATCTTCATTGTGTGGATGCTCAAGAGCCACCCCACGCAAAAGTTGTTTTGCTTTGCGGTGAGCATGATCTTGGGCGGCGCCTTGGGCAATGTGATCGATCGCATGCTCCACGGCCACGTGGTGGACTTCTTGCAGTTCCAATTTGGCTTCTTGGAACCCTTGTTCGTGGGGGGCTACTTTCCGAGCTTCAATGTGGCTGACAGTGCCATCACGCTGGGTGCGTTCTGTCTGATTCTCGACGAGATCTTGCGGGTCAAGCGGGGTCGCTGATATGCCTGCGCCCGAGTCTTCGCCGCAGCCCTCCGGCCTGTGGGTGCCCCTCCACCCGCTGAAGTGGTCTGACCCGCTGCGCTGGTTGGTTTTGGGCTATCGAGATTTCGTGCGCTGCCCGGACATTGGGCTCTTCTACGGCCTGTGCTTCATGGGCATGGGCTGGGCGCTGCTGCGGGTGTACGAGAACGCCACGGCCTACACCTTGGCGTTGTCAGCGGGGTTCTTGCTCATGGGGCCGTTCTTGTGTCTGGGCTTGTACCGGGCCAGCCAGCGCTTGGAAGCCGGAGAAAAACCAAAGTTCTGGGACAGCGTGTTCGCCTGGCGCACCCGCAGTGGGCAGTTGGGCATCTTCGGGTTTGTGCTGCTCGTGTTGGAGATGTTATGGGGACGGGCCACCTTGGTGTTGTTTGCGCTCAACTTCAATGGCATGCCTGACTTCAAGGGCTCGTTGACGGCGCTGATGGATCCTCACAACCTTGGATTCATGGTGGGCTGGCTCATGGTGGGTGCGTTCTTTGCCCTCATCATTTTCTCCATCAGCGTGATCTCCATGCCCATGATCTTGGATCGAGAAACCGATGCCATCACCGCGGGGCTCACCAGCCTGCGCCTGATGTCGGTGGAGGCCGACGTGATGTTATTTTGGGGCTTGTTGATTGCCCTGATCACGGCGCTGGCCTTGCTGCCATTCTTCTTCGGCCTGCTGATTGCAGGCCCCGTCATCGGACACGGGTCTTGGCATGCCTACCGAGCCGCGGTGCAACGCGAGGGAGGCGGCGCTCGAGCGCGCTAAGAGGTTGCCGCAGGTCGTTCGGACCTTCGCCACAACGGCGTGGTGGCCGTCATGGCGAGCGCAGCGAAGCCATTTCCCTCAAGGCATCAACACCGTGCAGCCCGTCGTCTTGCGTGACTCCAAATCACGGTGCGCTTGGGCCACCTCCGCCAAGGGGTAGCGCTGGTCAATGCGGATCTTGACCTGCCCACTGCTGACCACACCGAACAGGTCATCGGCCATGACCTGCGTGGCCTCGCGCGTGGCGATGTGCGTGAACAAGGTCTGGCGGGTGATGTAGAGGGACCCTTTGGGACCCAACATACCAGGCGCGAAGGGAGGTACCGGGCCGCTGGCATTGCCAAAGCTGGCCATCAACCCAAAGGGCCGCAAGCAATCCATGCTCTTTTCAAAGGTGTCTTTGCCCACCGAGTCGTACACCACCTTCACGCCTTTGCCGCCCGTGATGTCTTTGACCTTGGCCACGAAATCTTCCTTGGAGTAGTCGATGACGTAAGCCGCACCATGCTCCAGCGCCAGTTGGCACTTGGCCGCACTGCCCGCCGTGCCGATGAGCTTCAGGCCCAAAGCCTTGGCCCATTGGCAAGCGATCAAGCCCACGCCGCCCGCTGCCGCGTGAAAGAGAATGTGATCACCGGGCTCCAGACCTTCCACCGGATGCGTCTTCTTGAGCAGATATTGCGCCGTCAATCCTTTGAGCATCATGGCCGCGCCCGTCTCGAAGCTGATGGCGTCGGGCAACTTGCACACATTTTTGGCAGGCATGACGCGAGCTTCGCTGTAGCTGCCCGGGGGGTTGCTGGCGTAGGCCGCACGGTCACCCACTTTGAGGTGAGTAACATCCGCACCCACGGCCTCCACCACCCCGGCCCCCTCCATACCCAGGGACAGCGGCAGCGCATTGGGGTACAAGCCCGTGCGCTGGTACACATCAATGTAATTCAGCCCACATGCATGGTGGCGAATGCGGATTTCACCCGGACCCGGATCGCCCACCGGCACGTCCACCAGTTGCATCTGTTCGGTGCCGCCGAAAGCGGCAATCTGGATGGTGCGAGGCATGTCAGCTCCTTAGAAGAACTTGAATTAAGACGCATTGAAAATAAACTGAAACAGCGCGTAAGGTCAGACCGCTATCGGGCCTTGATCTTCATGGCCGCCAACTCATAGATGGGACGCATGTCTGCATTCGAGTAGGTCTGGGCCTGCTTTTCAAAATTGGCGAGCGCCTGGTCCTTAGTTTTGGACAGCTCGTAATTGACCAGCAAGGCCCGCACCGCCAAGTCGCTCTTGGCGGTTGCGGCGAAATATTCCGAAACGGCGTGCCACGTAAGCGCACGGCGCGGATCGAGCTGCAAGGCGCGCACCAACACCGGCCAAGCCTCGTCTTTACGCTCAGCACGCAGCAGCACAAATCCCAGATTGCTTTGAACCTCGGCATCACTGGGGTCCGCTCGGCCCGCACGGTTGAATAAGTCGATTGCAGCCGCCTTGTTGCCCTTGCGGTACTCGTCCACGCCTCGCTTGTTCAAATCACGCGCCACGTTGGTGTCGCCCGACTTGGTCGTGGTCAACTCGCTCATGCGCGTGGCGGCAGCTTGCATCACTTGGGCCGACCGCGGATCAGTCGCTCCCAGCATGATGCTGATGCATTCACGCATATCCGCGCAGCGCGCAGCCCGCTCCATCGCGGAGCCCGCGGACTTGCTTTGATTGCTTTGCTGCTCATCTCGGCTCTTGTGCTCCTTTTCAGCCTCAGCCTTGGCGCGTTCTTCGGCCTCTTTCTGAGCCAGCTCCTGTTTGAGCTTTTCCTCTGCCTCCTTGCGACCTCGCTCTTCGGCTTCCTTCAGTTCACGAGCCTTTTCTTCTTCTTGGCGACGACGCGCTTCTTCGGCCTGCTTCTGCTCTAGCTCGGCAACCCGTTGCTCGGAGGCCTGTTTTTGCGTCCAAGCCCAATAGCCACCACCCATCAAGGCGACGATGATGATCAAGACAATCAGGCCACCTGAGCTGCCCTTCTTGGGAGCAGGAGCAGGAGCAGGGGCGGCAGCCGGAGCAGCCACCGGTGCAGACACTGGCGACACCGGCGGTGCCGAAGGTTCCGGAGCTGGCGACTTAGGGGGTGGCTGGCGCTTGCCGCACAGACCACAAACAGTCAGATCACCAAAAAGTTCCTGCTGGCAGGCTACGCATTTCAAAGGGGAGGCCATGGTTTAAGTCGATCGTCAAAGGTCGTGGTGACGCAGAAGCCTCCACCAGATCAGGGTGGGAGGTCTGAAAACCCCACCTTGACCAGCGTTGGGGGCACCAACGCAGGAAACTTCATACTACGGGCCTGACTATACAAAGTTTCCAGAAAGTTGAACCAACCCGCCATGGCTGGTACGTCGAAGGCGATGTCAGCGCTGGGGTTGAAGAAGAAGCGCCGGATGAGGGAACGGGTCTTTTTGTCGGCCGCCCCCGCCATTTGACGGTCCCAGATCAGGAACAAGTGCCGGACGTCCGTGAGCCCTGCTCGGCCCAGCGCAAACGCAACAAAAGAGTATTCGCTGTCTTTGATCTTCGTTTGCTCGAGCCAGCCCAAATACACCTCCAACTCTGTGCGGGCGTGCTCGGTGCAGTCTTTGTAACGGCTGTCTGATGCGGTGTTGGCCATGATGTCACCTCACCCTTGCAAGACGGTTTGCTTGAAAAGCTCAAAGCTGGAGAGCAATTCTTGCTTCACAAATTCTTCGAAATAGTCCCACTGCAACACGTTGGAGGCGTACTCGCAGTAGCTGCCCAAGATGAAATACTTGTCAGGGGTACCAAACCAGATGTCCGCAGCCACCTCACGGATATACAAGTCAGCATTGATCTCGTTGAACAGTCTTGGCCAAGACAAGAAGGCGTTGAAACCATCTAACTTGTAGTCACCTTGGTCGCCACGCGCCATGTGGTAGACACCCTCCAAAGACAGCACCGAAGCATTCCCGCGCCACCCCGTGAGTTTTCCTTCGATGGAAAACTCGCCATTGCTAGGCTCAATGCACACCACCACCATGCCCGACCCCGACATATTGGCGGCGCCCCACAGTGTCATCAGCAGGTCTTCGGAAACGTGGTCTCCGGAGTAGATGGCGCGTGCCTGCTTTTCCGAGCAGCGCTGCATGGTGAACGAGAACACGGAGAAAAAGCGCTTCATCGCACCCCAACGGGCCGCCAGAGCCGGGTCGACCGGATCGGGAAATGGCCACTCTTGCGCATCGTCGGTGGCACTTTGCGCGTCTTCGCTTGCTGAAAGATCGTCGTCTTCTTCGTCTTCGTCGTCTTCTTCGCCTTCGTGGTCTAAGTGACCATAGAGCTGTTGATCAAGATCACGAATGCGCTCAAGCAGTTCGTTGCCGTATTCGCACAGGCCCTGCACATTGTCGACGGGCCGCAGGCGCAGGTCGTAGAGCCCGCCAGGCAGTGCATCGAACCCTTCCGACAATGACACGATAAAGCTGCCTCGTCCAAATTGCTTCAATGTGAAGGCAAGGTGCGGCAAATGCCGCCAATCGTCAGACCGCGTGCTTTCAACGCTCACTCCGTTGGACTCAACTCGAGTCACGCCCCAACGCGTAAATACCGTGGCAGCGCCTGAAAAGCCCGCAATCAGCGAGGCCTGCTTGTTGTCGTAGAAGACCGACTCAGGGTCGTGCACCAAGAGGCCAACCATATGCTCCATGTCGGGATCGGGCACACAGGTGTACAGGACCTGCAGCAGGTCAAGGGAGCAGTCGGCAATCGACAAGGTGCGGTCGGCAGCGAACCGTCGACACAAGCTGTGCAACGCTTCCACTGAGGTAGAAATGTCAGTCAGCTCGCTCAAATCGGTGAGTGGGGCGTACTCCTCGATGGACTGCTCTCGCACAGCACCTGCAACAGGGGCAGCAGGTGCTACAGGAGCCAAGGCTGCTGCGGGTGCCACGGGCGCGGCCGCCACGGTCCCTGACCCGGTATCAGCAGCTGCGGCGGCCGCGGGGGCCGCAGTGGCCGCCCCAAAAGTACCGCCACAATCAGGACAAAACTTGGCGCCTGGCTCGCCTTGAGCACCACACCTGCCACAGAAAAGACGCATCGACGCCGGCGCACTGGCAGCTGCCTCTTGGGGCGTCGACACTTGAGGCGCTGGCGTCCCACAGCCGAAGCAAAAACGAGCGCCCGGCTTCAAGGCACTGCCGCAGCCCAAGCACGTGAGCTCGCCCGCACGAGCCGGTGAAACGTCATTTGAGGTGACAAGGCTGCCTGCTGACTTGGCGGCAGCCTCAATGCCAGGCGCGGGGTTCACGCTGGCGCTGGAAGAGACCAGGCCTTGGGCATGCGAGGACATCGCCTTGGCCGAGGCGGCAGCGTCCCGCTGCGGCAAGGTATGCTGAAGGTCCCGCGCAGCTCGCTGTACCTTGGGGTCATCGAACTCATCGTCGAACACGTAGGAGAACGCGACAGACACCCAACGCGCCTCCTTGGTCGCTTCTTCGGTCACCCGGGTAGCCGTTGTCCCGATTTCTCCCGCCTTAAAAATTGCACCCGTGCCTTCCACACTTACCTGGGTGGTGTTGGTGTTGTGAATGATGTTTTGAACGTTGACGTTCGGGTTGCCCACAAAGAAGTCGAAGGTGTGCAGTCGCAGCAGGGCCGAATCACCGAACCGAGTGATGCGCAAGAACATATGACTGATGGACTTGTCACCGCTCCGCTTGAAGACATGGTTGTGGCTGATGACGATGTCCCCCCCCGTACGCACTGCTGCGGGGGCCGTGGCCGAAAAGTCGCGGTCATCTTCCCAGTCCGGATCGTCCCAGAACAGCGCCGCCTTCTGAATGGGCATTTCCGCCGAGGTGTTCTTCAAGCGGAAACGCAACTTGGTATCGGCGTTGGCGTAAGCGCCATTCAAGTTGGCATCGAACTGCAGTTCAAAGTCCAGCAGCGGCTTGACTTGGTCGTGCAGCGCACCCAGTTCACTGCGCACCTTTTGTGCGGACCCAAAGGACACTTTCAGGCGCTTTCGGATGGACTCTTGCGCTTCTTGGCTGCCCGGCTTGAGCGGCTTGACCCCGGTATCGAACAGCGAATCGCGCAAATAAACCTTGTAGTTGTGCAAGGCACTCTCGCGATCCAGCAGATCAGACTCACCCCATTCCTCACCGCAGATCTGGCAAAAGACCCCCGGTCGGCCATCCGGGTCACCACAAAAGAGACAGCTCAGCATGATCTAAGTCGCCCAAAAGTGAAGTTAGCGATCCTGTTTAGCGCCACAGTTGGTGCAGAACTTTTCATTGGCTTCGAGTAAGTGGCCGCACGCTGTGCAAGCCACCTGATTGCCATTGGATGAACTGGCCACCTGTGCCACGCTTTCCATGGCCTTTTCAGTCACGGATCGGCTGGTATTGACGCCTTCTTGAAAGCCCGAAGCGGTCCCCGCAGCCGTTTGAGACGCCACCCGCGCCATGCTGTCCATGGACTTCTCGTTGGTGCTTTGTGCGAT
>CAZCJB010000042.1:0-2279 GCA_964498795.1 uncultured Rubrivivax sp.
GAACGCCAATGTTATTGTTGATGATGAACTCCAAACGGGCCAATCCCACACCTGAGTTGGGCATCTGCGAGAACTCAAACGCCAGTTGTGGATTGCCCACGTTCATCATGATCTTGATAGGGCAATAAGGCATCTCGCCATGCCGGACCTCTTTGACCTCGGTCTCCAAGAGTCCGTCGAACACATAGCCCGTATCACCCTCCGAGCAGGCCACGGTGACCAAGGCGCCGTCGTGCACCTTCTCCGTGGCATCACCACACCCCACGACGGCCGGGATGGTGACGATGGCACTGGCCCGTTTCATCACAGGCTCCCAATTCGGATCCGTCATGTCGGTCACCAACACATCGCCCGGCTGAACCCGCTCCATCTCAGCCAATGAGCTCACGCAACGGACAGGACCGGTGCCAATCTTTTGACCGATGGCGCGTCCCTCGGCCAATACCGTGCCGGTGCCTTTGAGTTTGTAGCGATGCTCCACCTGGCCATTTTTCTGGCTCTTCACCGTCTCAGGGCGAGCCTGCAAGATGTAGAGCTGACCGTCTGAACCATCCTTGCCCCATTCAATGTCCATGGGGCGCCCGTAGTGGGCCTCAATGGTGAGGGCGTAGCCCGCCAATTCGGTCACTTCGGCATCGGTGAGTGAGTAGCGGTTGCGCAGTTCAGTGGGCGTCTCCACCGTGCGAACCAACTTTCCAGAGCTGGCTCGCTCCTCAGGAGAGGCAAATTCCATGCGGATGAGCTTGGAGCCCAAACTGCGACGGATCACCGGGAATTTTCCGTGGCGCAAGGCCGGCTTGTGCACGTAGAACTCATCAGGATTGACCGCGCCTTGGACCACCGTCTCCCCCAAGCCGTAACTGGCTGTCACAAATACCACGTCTTCGAATCCACTTTCGGTGTCGATGGTGAACATCACGCCTGCGGCACCCAAATCCGAACGCACCATGCGTTGAATGCCGGCGGACAGGGCCACCTCTGAATGCGTGAAACCTTTGTGCACGCGGTAGCTGATCGCGCGATCGTTGTAGAGAGACGCAAAGACCTCTTTGATCTTGTGCAGAACTTCATCAATCCCGATGACGTTCAAGAAGGTCTCCTGCTGCCCCGCAAACGATGCGTCGGGCAAATCCTCTGCGGTGGCCGATGAGCGAACTGCGAACGAAGCGACCTCAGATCCCTTGCTCAAGAGATCAAATTGCGCTCGAACCTCCACCTCCAATGCCTTGGGAAATGGTGCATCGATGACCCACTGGCGAACCTCGGCTCCCGCTTTGGCCAGCGCGACGACGTCATCCACATCAAGAGATTGCAGCTTGTCGGAGATTCTCTGCGTCAATCCCCCTTCTTCGAGAAATTGTCTGAAGGCATGGGCGGTCGTGGCAAATCCTCCAGGAACGCGAACACCTGAGGCTGCCAGTTGGCTGATCATCTCGCCGAGGGAGGCGTTCTTGCCGCCGACCACCTCGACATCGGTCATTCTCAGTTGTTCGAACGGCACCACCAAGGCGGTCGCCAAATTTGCTTCAGACATGGGAAAGCTCCGTAATGACATGAATCCTGAGCTTTCGCACACACAATGACCCGGTTCGGCACGGCACTTGGGTGTTCTTGTAATCGGCGCGACGAAGGCATGGGGTCTAAATCGAGTGGCGCAGCAAATATGGGAGGAATTGTAGGCAGAAGTTTTCTATCATTCACCTGAACCCACGCAGAAATTTCTCCATGGACAACAGAACCGTGTTTTTCATCTCCGACGGCACCGGCATCACCGCCGAAACCTTCGGAAATTCGGTCTTGGCGCAGTTCCCGCTCAAGCCGAGACATGTGCGGCGGCCTTTTATCGACACGGTCGAGAAGGCCCAGGCGGTGGTCAATGAGATCGCCGAAACGGCCAACGCTGAAGGATTCCGCCCGATTGTCTTCATCACCTTGGCCAAGGAAGACGTACGAGCCGTCATCACGGCCCCCAGCAACCCGGGCATGGTGCTGGACATGATCCAAACCTTCGTCGAGCCCCTTGAGGAGGAATTGGGCATCAAATCCAACCATCGAGTGGGGCGATTCTCCGACGCTGCCAAGAGCCAGGAGTACGACGACCGCATCGAGGCCATCAATTTCGCCTTGGCGCACGACGATGGTCAGTCCTCGCGCAACCTGGACATCGCCGACGTGATCTTGGTCGGGGTGAGTCGCTGCGGCAAGACGCCTACCAGCCTCTACCTGGCCATGCAACATGGCATCAAGGCCGCGAACTATCCGCTGATCCCGGAAGACTT
>CAZCJB010000042.1:2289-2732 GCA_964498795.1 uncultured Rubrivivax sp.
ACGCCATTGATGCCTTACATATCCAAATGCTTTGGCTTGACCATCGACCCTGAGCGCCTGGCCCAAATCCGACATGAGCGACGCCCTGCCAGCCAATACGCCTCGTTGCCCAACTGCCGCCGCGAGGTGAGCGCAGCAGAATCCATGATGCGAAGAGAAGGGATAGCCTGGTTGTCCTCAACTCACAAGTCCATCGAGGAAATTGCCACCACCATCTTGCGAGACATTCGGCCCGACCGATTGGTCTACTAGGCGTTCAGAGGATCACTGGGCTTCGCCTCCAATTAGCGAGCGCGACGCATGCCCTCGTACAGGCAGATGGCAGCAGCCGCTGCCACGTTCAACGACTCCTGACCCCCCGGCTGAGGAATGCGAACGGTCAGGCTGCACAGAGCCTCCAACTCGGCACCGAGACCTTGCCCCTCATGCCCAAAGGCCCAGTT
>CAZCJB010000042.1:2742-20820 GCA_964498795.1 uncultured Rubrivivax sp.
GAGCCGGGCGAACTGGTGGCGATCATCGGCAGTTGCAGTGCGCGCACCATGTCCAGGTCGGCGGCTTCGATCAGCCTTAACCCAAATTGAGCCCCCATGCCGGCCCGCAAGACTTTGGGCGACCACAATCCCGCGGTACCAGGCAAGGCCAGCACCTGAGCCACACCCAAGGCGGCTGCTGAACGCAAGATGCTGCCAACGTTGCCGGCATCCTGCAGCCGGTCAAGCACCACCGTGGGCGCCGTCGCTGACACGGACACCGCCGAAGGAAGCTCCATCACCAACCCAACCCCACCAGGCGACGGCAAGGCACTGACGCGTGCGAACAAAGCGTCCGGCACCACCACCACTGACTGGACGGGATGAAGCCAGCCTTGCATGGCCGACTGCGCCCAGCTGGACTCGCTGATCACGGCGGCTTCGACATTCATGGCATGGGCCATACAGGCCTGACCGAGATGTTCACCCTCAATCCACACCTGGCGGAATTCACGATAAGACGTGGGCGTCGACACCAACTTTCGCACCCGTCGCAAGAGCGGATTGTCGGGTGACGTGACAGATTTGACATTCATGGCCGTGGCTCACTCACCGCCACCACAGGCCCGAAGGTCTTTCGGTGCCAGGCACACGGCCCATGGGCGCGCAGCGCTTCAAGATGCACAGGAGTGGGATAGCCTTTGTGAGTGGCGAATCCATACTGAGGAAAGTCGCGATCCATTCGCACGCACAGTCGATCTCGATGCACCTTGGCCAGAATGGATGCCGCCGAAATGGCTCGAATCTTGGCATCTCCGCCCACCACAGCCTCGGCATGCACATTCAGCACGGGCAGCCGGTTGCCATCGATCAAGACCTTGACCGGTCGAAGACGAAGTCCTGCAACCGCCCTTTGCATGGCCAACAAAGTGGCCTGCAAGATATTCAACTGGTCAATTTCCTCCACCGATGCCTCAGCAATGTGGCAACAAAGTGACTTGGCGCGAATCTCGTCAAACAGGTGCTCACGCCTTGAGGCCGACAACGCCTTGGAATCCGCCAAGCCCGCAATGGGTTGAAGATCATCCAAGATGACGGCCGCAGCGACGACTGGACCTGCCAGTGGTCCCCGCCCCGCCTCGTCCACACCGGCCACCAAGCCCGGCACCGTCCAGTCCAGCGCCAACTGCTCAGGCCTCGAGGTCTTGCGCGATCGCATGAGCGGCACAACGCGCCGTATCTTGGCGCAAGGTCAGATGAATTTGATGAAATTGGTCCTGAACGCGTTGGCGACGCGGCGCATCGTCCAACCAAGCCAGGGCCTCACGCGCCAGCGCCTCCGGCGTGCAAGCCTCCTGCAGAAGCTCTGGCACCAAGAAATCACGCGTCAAGATGTTGGGCAAGCTCACCCAAGGTTGATAAGCCATGCGTTTCATCATCTGCCAGGTCACGGGGTTCATTTTGTAGGCTACCACCATGGGGCGCTTGAACAATGCGGCCTCCAGTGTGGCCGTGCCGCTGGCGATCAATGTCACATCGCAAGCCGCCAAGACTTCGTGGGATCGGCCTTCCACAAATTGCAGGGTGGGTCCCGAAGATTGAGCCGCCAGCGCTTCGAGTGGGGGCCGCAACCCTGGCGCAACAGGCACCACGAATTTGGCGCCGGGCTGATGCCGATCCATCTTTGCAGCGGCAAGAAACAGAGTCTGCGCAATGTGGTCAATCTCCGAACGACGACTGCCTGGCAGCAGGGCCACCACCGTGTCGTGTGGGTCCATTCCCAGAGCACGCCGCGCCTGCTCATGTGGTGGCTCCAAAGGAATGACATCTGCCAGAGGGTGC
The DNA here is from genome assembly GCA_964498795.1 of uncultured Rubrivivax sp. Lineage (GTDB taxonomy): Bacteria > Pseudomonadota > Gammaproteobacteria > Burkholderiales > Burkholderiaceae_C > Rubrivivax. The sequence goes on from CAZCJB010000042.1 coordinate 4,564, forward strand.
CCCACGTAGGTGGCTTTCAGGCCATGTGACTGGAGCAACTCGGGCTCGAACGGAAACAGGCACAAGACATGACGGGTGCTCTGTGAAAGCCGCTTGACGCGCCCTCCCCGCCACGCCCAAATCGAGGGGCACACAAAGTGCACGGTCTTGACTCCCGCGCGACACAGATGACGCTCCAAACCCAAGTTGAAATCGGGCGCATCCACACCCACAAAAATCGCGGGTCGGTCCACAAGCAACCGAGTCAGCAATTGGCGCCGGATGTTCCAAATTTGCGGAAAATGGCGCAAAACCTCGACATATCCCCGAACCGCCAGCTTTTCGCTAGGCCACCACGCCTCAAACCCTTGACGTTCCAAGGCTGGCCCGCCAATTCCACAAGCGTGGATCTCAGGCCAGCGTTGCTGCAAGCCTTTTAAAAGCAAGCTGCCCAGCAAATCACCAGACGCCTCGCCGGCCACCATGGCCAATTTGAAAGGGTGGGTCACCCGCAGGCCTATCGAGCGATGCCTCTCGTCGAGGCTTGCAAGAAGTCCAACATCAAGGCGATGTCCGAGGCACCCTCCGACACCGTGTCACGAAGATCGTGAATGGCACGTCGAGCGTCTTCCAGCGTACGGCCTTCGCGGTACAAGAGCTTGTGCATCTGTTTGACCAGCGCCAAACGCGCCTTCGAAAAGCCTCGGCGTCGCAGCCCTTCGATGTTGAATCCGTGCACGCCTAATGGGTTGCCTGAGGCCATCATGAACGGTGGCACATCTTGACTGACATGGCTCTGGAAACCCGTCATGGCGTGGGCTCCAATCTTGCAGAATTGATGCACACCCGTCAGTCCACCCACAATCACCCAATCGCCGACGTGCACATGCCCGGCCAGCGTGGCATTGTTGGCCAGGATGGTGTGATCGCCCACCTGCACGTCATGCGCCAAATGCACATACGCCATGACCCAATTGTCATGTCCCAGGCGCGTGACCCCTTGATCTTGGGAGGTGCCTCGATTGAAGGTGCAAAATTCTCGAATGGTGTTGCGATCACCGATCTCAAATTCCGTGGGTTCTCCCCGGTATTTCATGTCCTGAGGATCCGCACCTATCGACGAAAACTGATAAATCCGGTTGTCTTGCCCGATGGTCGTCCTGCCCTCAATCACGCAATGAGGGCCCACCGAACTGCCTCGTCCAATCTTGACCTCGGGCCCGATGACCGTATAGGGCCCCACCTGTACATCTTCGGCCAGCTCAGCCTTTGGATGCACAAGGGCCGTCGGGTGGATGGTGGTCATCGCCGTCTTCAAGCCACTTGGCGGACTGTGCAGGTCAACTCAGCCTCGACGGCCAACTCGCCGTCCACCAAGGCCCGAGCCGCATACTTGTAGACCCGCGACTTGGCTCTCAGAATTTCCACCTCCAAAATGAGCTGGTCCCCGGGCCCAACCGGCCGCTTGAAACGAGCGCCGTCAATGCCTGCAAAGTAATACAAGGTGTTTTCGTCTGGCGCTGCGCCTTCAGTCTCGAATGACAACAAGGCCGCCGCCTGTGCCAGAGCTTCCAGCATCAGAACACCTGGCATCACCGGACGATGCGGAAAATGCCCGGTAAAAAACGGCTCATTGACGGTGACGTTCTTGAGCGCGCGGATGCGAACCCCTTTTTCCAGCTCCAACACCCGGTCGACGAGCAGGATGGGATATCGGTGGGGAAGCTTCTTGAGAATTTGATGAATGTCCATGGCCGTCATTTCGATGATTTCTCCAAAGATCGCAAGCGGTCGCGCATGGCATGAAGTTGTCGCAACGTGGCGGCGTTCTTCTCCCATGCCGAATTCTCGTCGATGGGAAAAACGCCGGTGTATTGGCCTGGCTTGATGATGGATCGCGTCACCACAGTGGCAGCCGAAATGTGCACATGATCCGCCAACTCCAGGTGCCCAAGAATGATGGCTCCGCCACCGACGGTGCAATGCCTTCCAATGCGTGCGCTTCCTGCCACACCCACGCAACCCGCCATGGCCGTGTGCGCACCGACTCGGACGTTGTGTCCGATCTGCACGAGGTTGTCGAGCTTGACACCGTCCTCGAGCACCGTGTCTTCTAAGGCACCGCGATCAATGCAGGTGTTGGCACCGATTTCCACATTGTTGCCAATGGTCACCCCACCCAATTGTTCAATCTTGACCCATTCGCCGTTCGACGGGGCAAAGCCAAAACCATCGGCACCGATGATCGCACCGGCGTGCACCACGCCACCACTGCCCATGCGACAGTTGGCATACAAAACCACCGAGGCATGCAGCACCGTACCCGCTCCAACTCGCGAATCGGAACCGACACACACATGAGGTCCCAAGACGGCTTGAGCGTCAATTACCGCCCCGTCTTCAACCACCACGAAAGGCCCCAGGCTGGCCGTGGGATCCACCCGTGCAGACGGCGCCACATACGCCGTGGGATGGATGCCTGAGGACCCTCGTGGGCGCACTTGACGCGCCCACCATTGCGTCACCTTGGCCAATGCCAAATACGCATCGTCGCAAAGTATCGCCGACGTTCGACCAGCGGCCAGGTCGGCCTGCGATCGAGACAACAACACGCACCCCGCCCGCGAGGAGACGACCTGTGAGCGATAGCGAGGGTTGGACAAAAAACTCAAGGTGTCCGATTGGGCGGTGTCCAGAGGCCCAATCCTGGAAATGTGCAGGCTCGAGTCGCCCACCACGTCACCGCCCACCAGTGCGGCCAGATCTTTGACGCTGACCTGCACCATGGAAGTGGGCTTATTTGCCGGCGGCCTGCCCGTTCAAGACACGGATGACCTTGTCGGTGATGTCCACGCGAGGCCCCGCAAATACGACCTCCTGCAGGATGACGTCGTACTTTTCGGTCTCAAAGATTTGTCGGATCGCGCGATTGGCCCGTTCCACGACCACCGACAACTCCTCGTTCTTGCGTTGATTGAGGTCTTCTTGGAATTCCCGACGCTTGCGTTGCAAGTCGCGGTCTTGATCCATGATTTCACGCTGCCGGCGATTCTTTTCTGCTTCCGACTGCGTGGGGCCCTCTTTCTCAAGCTTGTCCGCGGCAGTCTTGAGACGCAGCGCTGAATCATTCAACTCTTTTTCGCGTCGCCCAAATTCCGTTTCAAGCTTGGCCTGAGCCGCTTTGGCCGGCGCCGCCTCGCGCAAGACACGTTCACTGTTGACATATCCGATCTTGAGCTCTTGAGCCGATGCGGCCGTGTGAAAAGCCAGCAACGATGCAGCGATAAGAGCGGAGGTTTGAAATAACTTTTTCATCAGAACGCGGTCCCGATCTGGAATTGGAACTTCTGGATTCTATCCGTGGGTTGATACTTCAGGGGAGATCCCCAGCTGAGTTTCAGCGGTCCCATGGGGGACAGCCAGCTCAATCCTATACCGGCCGATGCACGCAAACTCGCCGCGGTGACCGATTCTCCATCACGCCAGACATTGCCGACGTCAGAAAATGCAAAGATTCGCAAGGACTTGTCATTGCCCGAACCCGGGACCGGGAAATAAAGCTCCGCATTGGCGTTGAATCGCCTGGCTCCGCCGATAAAAGCGCCAGTCGGATCGATGACCCCCAATGAGCCTTGCTCAAAGACACGGACCGACCCCAAACCGCCCCCATAGAAGTTCTTGAAAACCGGGAAGGGTTTGCCGCTCACCCCTTTACCAATGCCCAGTTCCGAATTCAAACCCAGCGACATTTTGGCGGGTAAGGCGATGTATTCCTGGTATTGAAGATTGGTACGCAGGTATCGCACATCGCCTGCCACGCTCCACTCGAAATTGACACGCTGATAGCGCCCGGCCGTAGGGGTCAGAACACTGTCTCGACTGTCTCGCTGCCATCCCAGGGTCAGGGGTATCGCGTTGCTGACGGCACCGAATTGTTCGCGGAATAAGTAGTAGCTGTTGGGAATGGCGCTCGTCGCACGGATTTCCGTGCGCTCTATCCCCAAACCAAAGAACACTGTGTCATTCTCGGTGAAGGGAACGCCAAATCGAACGGAAGCACCAGGCGTGGCCAATTGATATTGATCGCCAATGCTGTTCAAAGGACGGCTGGTTCGATAAAAGAGATCCAAGCCTCGAGAAATTCCGTCCACGGTGAAGTAAGGATCCACCGTGCTGAGCACCGCGGTGCGGTTGTAGCGACTGGTGTTGAGGTTGATCCCCAAATAATGCCCGGACCCCAACACATTGTCCTGTTGGATAGACCCTGAAAGCGTCAATCGCTCCGCATTCGAATACCCTGCACCGACCTGCAAGTTGCCCGTAGGACGCTCCTCCAGCGTCACCAGCAGGTCCACTTGATCAGGCTGACCCGGCACCTCGTTGGTGTCAATATTGATGTCTTTGAAGTAACCCAAGCGGTCCACGCGCTCCTTCGAACGCTTGATTTTCTCGGCGTCGTACCACGAGGACTCGAGCTGTCGGAACTCACGTCGGATGACCGCATCCCGGGTCCGAGTATTGCCGGCCACCTCAATGCGCCGAACGTAAACGCGCCGCTGCGGATCGGCGGACAGGACCACCTTCACTTGCCCGGTGTTGCGATCGATCTCGGTGCGAGGTTCCACTCGCGGGAAGGCGTATCCAAATTGACCAAAAAGGTCAGAAAACGCCCGTACCGTGGAGGCCACGTCCTCGCCACGATACACCTCTCCCGGCTTGACTTTGACCAAGGATCTGAACTGCTCGTCGCGCCCCAAGAATCGTCCTTCCAGCGCAACGGCAGTGACCGTGAAGGGCTGGCCTTCGCGCACCGAAATGGCAATGGAAATGTCTTGCTTGTCAGGCGAAATGGTGACCTGCGTGGACTCGATGGAAAACTCCAGATATCCACGGTTCACGTAATACGACCTGAGGGTCTCCAAATCGGCATTCAGCTTGGCACGCGAGTAACGGTCCGACTTGGTGTACCAGGTGAGCCATCCGCTGGGGGTGAGGTCCATCAGGGACAACAGCGTGGACTCTGAAAATACTTGAGCGCCAACGAGGCGGATTTCCCGAATCTTGGTGGCTTCACCCTCGTTCATCGTAAAGGTGACATTCACCCGATTTCTCTCGATCGGCGTGATGGTAGTCACCACCTCCGCACCATACAAACTCTTGGAGAGGTACTGGCGTTTGATCTCCTGTTCGGCACGGTCGACCACGGCCTTGTCAAAAGGTAACCCCTCGCCAATGCCCGCTTCCTTCAAGGATTTGACCAACTGGTCTTTGTCGAACTCTTTCAAGCCGACAAAGGTCACATTGGCAATGATGGCTCGCTCGTCCACGACCACCACCGCAATTTGCCCGTCGATGTCGATGCGCACATCTTTGAACAAACCGGTAGCGAACAACGCGCGAAGCGCGACCGACCCCTTGTCATCGGTGTAGAGGTCGCCGATGCGAAAAGGCAGGGCCGCAAAGACGGTGCCTGGGTCGGTGCGCTGCAGGCCTTCGACCCGAATGTCCTTGATCAAAAAAGGCTCGACCGCGAAAGCCGGCGAGGCCACCAAAGCAGCCACGCTGAAGGTCACCGCCGCGCGCAAACAGGTCAGGGAGGAATTGGGAAGCATTGCAGGGAGGTCGCTACAGGCCCAAAAGGCGGACCACATCGTTGAAGAGAGCCACAGACATCAAGACCACCAGGAGTGCAACCCCGCCCTTTTGAAGGCGATCAAGCCACACATCAGGCACAGGACGCCCAGTCAGCCCCTCAAAAAGATGATACATCAGGTGTCCACCATCCAACATGGGCAAGGGCAGGAGATTCAAGACGCCCAGACTGACGCTGATCAGGGCCAAGAATCCCAGGTAAGTCAACCAACCCGTCTGAGCTGACTTCCCAGCGTAATCAGCAATCGTGAGCGGGCCGCTCAAATTTCGAAAAGAAGCCTCTCCGATAAGCATCTTGCCCAGCATCTTGAGGGAAATCCAACTGATGTCCCAGGTTCGTGCAAGACCATGAGCCCAGCCCTCCCACCATCCTCGGCGAACCTGAACCATCTCGGGAGGTGCTCCCACATAGGCATCAATTCGACCGACCGCGGGCGAGTCGCCTTCTCGATGCATGCGAGGCGTCACCTCGAGCGTGATGACCTGCCCCTGACGCTCGATCACCCATCGCATGCCGACGGGCTTGGTATCTTGGCCATCTGAACCTGTGGCTGCATCAACGCTTGGGGTGGTCGCTGGCCGGAAAGCCCGAATGAGGGCCTTCAAAGACTGCGCATCCTCGATGATCTTGTCATCCACGCGCAGCACCCGATCTCCCGGACGCAAACCGGCTTGGGCCGCAGGCCCTTGGGCCCGCACCTCGCCAAGCGTGGGCTCGCTGAACGGCATACCCAGTCCCAGCTTCGGCCCTCGCGCAAGTTCCGATTCAGACGAAGTTGGCGGACTCAACCTCAGGCTCACCCGTCGAGAACCTCGCCCCGCGAGATCGGACACCAAAAACTCCACCGACTGCGTATCAGCGCCCAACCTGGCCAAGTCCCAATTGAGGTCGGTGAGCGAGCGCACGGGCTCCCACTCCTGCCCATCCAAGGACCAAGATTGGATCCAATCGCCGGAGCGCAATCCTGCTTGCTCGGCCGCCGTACCCACACTGGGCTTGGCAAGGACCGCCTTCGGTTGCATCTCTCCGATCCAGGAAATTCCTGCATACAAAATCACGGCGAGGATCAAATTGGCCAAAGGACCAGCCGCCACAATGGCACTGCGCTGCCACAGGGGCCGACGGTTGTAAGCGTGCACGGCCAGTTGCGGATCTACCGGTGCTTCACGCTCGTCCAGCATCCTCACATAGCCCCCCAAAGGCAATAAGGACACTGCAAACTCGCATCCATCTGCGCCCTTGCGGCGGCGCCAGATGACCGGCCCGAAGCCGATCGAAAATCTCAGGACCTTCACTTGGCAAGCCACGGCCATCCGGTAATGCCCATACTCGTGCACGGCAATCAAGATTGCCAAGGTCACCAAAAACGAAGCCAAGGTGATCATCAGGAGCCGACCTCCCCAATCACTTGAAGGGCCAACGTCCGCGCACGTTGATCCAAGGCCAGCAAGTCGTCAACAGACCGAGGGTCGGCCTGTTGACCCACCAGGCGATCCATGACGCGCTGATTCACCTCATGAATCTGAGTAAACCGGATGCGACGCTGCAGAAACGCGCCCACCGCCTCTTCGTTGGCTGCATTCATCACCGCGCAGGCCCCTGGCGGAGCCATCAAAGCCTCGTAAGCCAGCGCAAGTCCGGGAAATCTCGCCGCGTCGGGCTCTTCAAACGTCAACGCCGAAAGTTTGGTGAAGTCCAAGCCCGTGGCCCCGCTCTCCCTACGTTCCGGAAAGAACAATCCGTAAGCGATGGGCACCCGCATGTCAGGCGTTCCCAATTGTGCAAGCACCGAAGCGTCTCGGCACACCACCATCGAGTGGATGATGCTTTGCGGGTGAATGACCACCTTGATTCGCCGGGGCTCAAGATCGAACAGCCACCTCGCCTCGATCACCTCCAAGGCCTTGTTCATCATGGTGGCAGAGTCCACCGAAATCTTTTGACCCATCACCCAGTTCGGGTGAGCACAAGCCTGCTGGGGCGTGACTTCATGCAAAGTAGCCGGATCGCGTTGTCGAAATGGCCCGCCCGAAGCCGTCAAGACGATATGGTCAATGCGGCGATCCCAGGCACTCCGGTCTTCTGGCAGACACTGAAAGATGGCAGAGTGTTCGCTGTCGATGGGCAACAAGGTGGCGCCGCCCTCATTGACAGCCTGCATGAAAAGGCTTCCCCCCACCACCAACGCCTCTTTGTTGGCCAGCAACAATCTCTTGCCCGCCCGTGCCGCAGCCATGCAAGCGGTGAGACCCGCGGCGCCAACGATGGCCGCCATGACCAGATCCACCTCAGAGGCACTGGCCAATCGCTCCAAGGCCTGTGAACCCGTCCAAATCTCCGTGGCAGGGTTGCACCCGTTCAGGTGCTGTCGCAACTGGTTGGCCGCTTGAGGGTCTGGGACCACAACCACCTTGGGCGAAAACTGTATGCACTGCTGGGCTAACTCAGCCATCCGACGATGCCCCGTCAGCCCGAACACCTCAAACCGATCGGGGTGACGGGCGACCACATCCAAGGTATTGACACCGATGGAACCGGTAGACCCCAACACACAAAGCCGTTGCTTCACGGTCCCCACTCCTTCAAGGCACACAGCGCCATCGCCGCAGGAAACACCGGAATGAGCGCATCGATTCGGTCTAGAACGCCTCCATGACCCGGTAGCAACCCACTGGAATCTTTGACCCCCACGCTGCGCTTGAGAAGTGATTCAAACAGATCTCCGACGACCGCAAGCGCAGTCAGGCACGAGGCTGCAATCCACATGCCCGGTAGCCCCCAATGCGCACGGATGGTGCCAAAGAAGCTAGGCCCTCCAGCCCAGGGAGCCGTGTCCACCCAGACAGACCATCCCAAAGCCAGAAAGACTACCGCGAGGACACCGCTGAATGCTCCTTCCCAGGTCTTTCCAGGGCTGATGGTGAGGGCCAATTTGTGCCGACCCAGCAGGCGCCCCCCCAAGTAAGCCGCGCTGTCGGCCACCCAGACCAAACAGAACACCGACAGCAGGAAGTTCACGCCACGGTCACGAGCCCCCAGCATGGCCAACCAGGCCAAGGCCAACAACCCCACACCCAGCAGTTGTCGCGTTCTAGGAGCCATGCGGCCCCACCCCTGCGGTCCAGCGCGCAGCGCCAGTGCACCGAGCACCACCCAGCCGCATGTCACCGCGTTCCAGAGCCAGGCCCTTTCTAACGCGCCCATTGTCCACTGGCCGAACGTGGCCACCAGCCCAGCCAAGGCGCAAGTCATCAGTCCCAGCACCCAAGCCTGCAGACCTTGCAGGCCATTCAGACGGCCCCATTCCCAACCTGCGGCCAAGATCATCACTGCCGTGAAGCCCCAAAACGGCCATGGGGAGGAAGAAAACAGCGCCGGCAGAAACAGGGCCAACAAAACGATCGCCGTCAGGATGCGTTGGCGCAACATGCGGCGCTCAGTCTCCCGCGTTCACCGGGATCGCGGCAGGCACACCACCGAAACGTCGGTCGCGTCCCGCGAAGACCGCCAACGCACGATCAATCTCTACGGCGTCAAAATCTGGCCAGAGACATTCGGTGAAATAGAGTTCGGTATAAGCGGTCTGCCACAACATGTAATTGCTGATCCGCATCTCGCCACCCGTGCGCACCAACAGATCCGGATCTGGCGCAAAGCTGAAGGCTGTATATCGACTCAAGATCTGTTCCGACAAGTCGGACGGCTGAACGCCATCGGCCAAGGCCCTTCGGCAAGCCTGCGTCACATCCCAGCGACCACCATAATTGAAGGCCACCGACAAATTGATGCGGCGATTATTGGCCGTGAGCCGCTCGGCCTCATCCCAAGCCGCCAAGAGACGCTCTGAGACATGCTCGCGATCACCAATGACGCGGATTCGAATGCCGTCAGAGGCCAGGCGGGTCAAGTACTTGGACACGGCCACCAAGACCAGCCCCATCAAACCGGACACTTCGTCTTCTGGCCGCTTCCAGTTCTCCGAGGAAAAGGCAAACACGCTGAGGTATTCCACGCCTCGGTCCGCGAACAGGTTGATGGCCTTGACCAACGTGTCCACACCGGCCTTGTGCCCAAAAAACCGCGGCAAATGGCGGCGCTGGGCCCAACGGCCGTTGCCATCCATGACCAGGGCCACGTGTCTGGGAATCGGGGTGTGACGGTCCACCTTTAGCTGACCCGCATCAAACGGCCAAAACCTCGGCCTCTTTGCCTTGGACCAACCGATCCACCTCAGCCACCACGCGGTCGGTCAAGCGTTGAACTTCATCTTGCGAACGACGCTCCTCGTCTTCGGAGGCAAGCTTTTCTTTCACCAACTTCTTGAGATGGTCATTGGCTTCGCGCCGAAGGTTGCGCACAGCCACCTTGCAGTCTTCCCCGGCATGTCGAACCACCTTGGTGAGATCGCGACGCCGCTCCTCAGTGAGTGCTGGCATGGGAACACGCAACAAATCACCCTGAGCGGATGGGTTCAAACCCAAATCCGACTCGCGGATCGCCTTTTCAATCTTGGGGCCCATGCCCTTTTCCCAGGGCTGGACGCTGATGGTTCGGGCGTCTAGCAAGGACACGTTCGCCACCTGACTGATCGGTACCATGGATCCATAGTAGTCCACATGCACCTGATCGAGGATTCCGGGATGAGCCCGACCCGTGCGGATCTTTTGCAACTCGGCCTTGAGCGACTCGATGGACTTGGCCATCTTGGTCTCAGCGGTCTTTTTAATGTCTGAAATTGTCGCGGTCATCTCACTTACCACTCGCTTCAATACTCATACATGCACCAAGGTGCCTTCGTCTTCCCCTTGTACCACTCGCTTTAACGCGCCAGGTTTGAAAATGGAAAACACCTTGATCGGAAGGTTTTGATCTCGGCACAAGGCGAATGCGGTCGCATCCATCACTTGTAAATTTCGGGAAATGGCTTCATCAAACGTGATGGAGGCAAAACGCTTGGCGCTTGGGTCTTTCTTAGGGTCCGCCGAGTACACGCCATCCACCTTCGTGGCTTTGAGCACCACCTGCGCACCGATTTCCGCGCCACGCAGCGCAGCCGCAGTGTCCGTGGTGAAGAAAGGATTCCCGGTTCCGGCGGCAAAAATCACCACCTTGCCTTCTTCAAGGTATTGAAGGGCCTTAGGACGCACGTAGGGCTCTACGACCTGCTCAATGCCGATGGCTGACATCACTCGAGCCGTCATGCCCTCCTGGCGCATGGTGTCTGCCAACGCCAGTGAGTTCATGACAGTGGCCAACATACCCATGTAATCGGCCGTAGCGCGATCCATGCCCACAGAGCCCCCCGCCACCCCACGGAAGATATTTCCTCCGCCGATGACAACGGCCACCTCACAACCCGATTGGGTGACTTCTCGCACCTCCTGCACCATGCGCACGATGGTGGCCCGATTGATGCCGAAGGCGTCGTCGCCCATCAGGGCCTCGCCGGAGAGTTTGAGCAAGATGCGCTTGTAGGCCGGCATGCGGCAACCCCCTGGAAGTGCCAAAGTGACAAGAGTGTAATCGCCCCCAAGGGGCGTGTACCCGACTTAACTGCTCTTGGCCGCAGCCACCTGAGCAGCCACCTCGGCCGCGAAGTCGTCCACCTTCTTCTCAATACCCTCGCCCACGACATACAGGGTGAACGAATGCACCGTGGTGCCAGCAGCTTTGAGCATCTGCTCAACCGTCTGCTTGTCGTTCTTTACAAAGGTTTGGTTGAACAGCGAGACTTCCTTCAGGTATTTCTGAACCGATCCCTCCACCATCTTGGCCACGATGTCCGCGGGCTTGCCCGACTCGGCAGCCTTCTCGGCGGCCACGCGGCGCTCACGATCCACCAAGTCGACTGGCACTTGCGCAGATGACAAGGCCACAGGCTTCATCGCCGCCACGTGCATGGCGGTGTCTTTGGCGGCTGTAGCGTCCCCGGTGTACTCCACCATCACGCCAATGCGGGTGCCGTGCAGGTAAGAGGCCAGGGAGGCCGAACCCCCGTACCGCTTGAACCGGCGGATCGTCATGTTCTCGCCAATTTTCCCGATCAGTCCCTTGCGAACATCCTCAATCGTCGGGCCAAACCCGTCTTGACTCCAGGGCAAGCTTGAAAGCGCAGCCACATCAGCGGGCGCTTTCTCTGTGACCAAACGAGCGCACGCATTGGCGAAAGCCAAGAACGAGTCGTTCTTGGACACGAAGTCCGTCTCGCAATTGATTTCTACCAAAGCGCCGGTAGAGCCCTGGACAAATGCGGAAACCACCCCTTCAGCGGTGATGCGGGCAGCGGCCTTACCGGCCTTGTTGCCCAACTTCACTCGCAAGATTTCCTCGGCACGCGACATGTCGCCATCGGCTTCAGTCAATGCCTTCTTGCACTCCATCATGGGGGCATCGGTCTTGGCCCGAAGCTCGCCCACCATGCTCGCCGTAATTGCTGCCATTCTCAAATCTCCAATCAGGCGTCTTCGCTGACTTCGACGAACTCGTCGCCTTCGCCCGCAGCCGCGACCACTTCCGCCACGGCATTATTCTTGCCTTCGAGCACTGCATCGGCGACCGCACGGGCATACAGAGCCACCGCCTTGGCCGAGTCATCGTTGCCGGGAATGATGTACTGCACGCCTTCGGGCGAATGATTGGTGTCCACCACGCCAATCACCGGAATGCCCAACTTGTTGGCCTCGGCCACCGCAATCTTGTGGTACCCCACGTCGATGACGAAAATGGCATCGGGGAGTGCATTCATGTCCTGAATGCCGCCAATGTCTTTTTCCAACTTGGCGAGTTCCCGGTCGAACATGAGCGCTTCCTTCTTGATCAGAGGCTCTCCCCCCGACTCTTTGGTGGCCTGCATGTCCTTGAGTTTCTTGAGCGAGCCCTTGACCGTCTTGAAATTGGTCAGCATGCCGCCCAACCAACGCTGGTCGACAAAGGGCATTCCGCAGCGGCGAGCTTCCTGCGCGATCACTTCACGCGCTTGGCGCTTGGTGCCGACCACCAGAATGGTGCCGCGACGAGCTGCCAAATTGCGAACGAACTTCATCGCATCATTGAAAAGCGGAAGAGTCTTCTCAAGATTGACGATGTGAATCTTGTTGCGATGGCCGTAGATGTAGGGGGCCATCTTGGGATTCCAGAAACGTGTTTGGTGTCCAAAATGAACACCCGCTTCCAGCATTTCGCGCATGGATATTGACATGAGTAACTCCGATGGTTGAATCTGAGAACCCGGCGCAGATCAACGCGCTCCGAAGAGCGCCTCGACACCAGTCGGCGGCCGGGACTGTGATTGTTTAGCCCAGGAAATTGGGCAAACTTTGGAATTCTAGCATGCCAGTTGCGCCTCAAACACCCTCCATCGTGGCCTTGGACCGCCAGTCTTCCTGGCGGTTGATGTCGAGTGCCGAAACTCGTCAGGTGGAGCAAGCCGCTCACTTGCTGGAGGCCGAAGACACGCTGATGGAACGGGCTGGATCCAGCGTCGCCCGCTTGGCCTTGGCACTTTGGCCCCATGCTGGCCGCGTCCATGTGCTTGCCGGCCCGGGTGGGAATGGTGGAGATGGCTTGTACGCAGCCTCGGTGCTTCAACAGCAGGGGCGCAGTGTTCAGCTTCATCTGTGTGCCCCCTCTGCCATCCGGTCGCAGGCCGTGGCACGTGCACTTGCCGTGGCTCAAGCATCAGGGGTGCGCATCGAGTTCGGCAGCCCCCTGATATCTGCGGATTTGGTCATCGATGCCCTACTGGGAATCGGAGGCTCTCGGGCGCCACGAGGGGAAGTGGCCGACGCCGTCGCTGCTGCAGGCCGACAAGCCGGACCCATTTTGAGCGTGGACTTGCCTTCTGGGCTGGATCCAGATCTTGGAATCTGCGCGGGGCACTCCGCCATCCAGGCCACCCACACCTTGTCGCTGCTCACCCTGAAGCGAGGCTTGTTCACCGGGGTCGGCAGACAGATCGCAGGCCGTGTATGGCTCGACACGCTCGGGAGCCAAGATCTTTGGACGACTGCGGTGTCCTCCCCGTCCGTAGGGTCCGGCAGTCCCACCTACCTGTGTGGCCAGTCCCAGGCGGTGGCAGCGCTGACACCTCGATTGCAGCACAGCCACAAGGGCTCTTTCGGAGATGTTCTGGTGCTCGGCGGAGCGCCCGGCATGACGGGAGCCGCCCACCTGGCGGCTCAGGCCTGCTTGGCCGCTGGACCTGGGCGCACATTTTTGTGGCTCCTCGACCCCACTGCGCCCGCCGGGAATTCCTTGAGACCCGAGTGTCTCGGCATCCCGTCGGGCTGGCGTGGAGCCAGCGGATTGTTGACGGGGAAGACAGTGGTGTGTGGCTGCGGCGCGGGCTCACAGGTTCAGGCGGCCATGCCCGAGGTGCTCAGCCTGGCGGAGCGCCTGGTCTTGGACGCAGATGGGCTCAACGCCGTCGCGGCCGATCCGACGCTGCAGACCTTGCTGCGGCTCAGGTACGACCGAGGCCTGCCTACCGTGTTGACGCCCCACCCCTTGGAGGCTGCACGGTTGTTGGGCGGCACCACACAGGATGTGCAAAACGACCGTTGGTCAGCGGCTGCCACGCTGGCCCGTCAATTCAACTGCACCGTCGTTCTCAAAGGCAGTGGAACCCTCATCGCCGATGCTCGCGTCATTTGGGTCAATCCGACGGGCGGCCCCGCCTTGGCCACGGGGGGTACTGGCGATGTGCTGGCGGGCTGGTTGGCGGGCCTATGGGGACAAATGCCTCCATCGATGGCTGAACCGGCGCAGGCTACCCAAGTGGCGGCTGCCGCCGTATGGTTCCACGGCCAGGCTGCAGACCTCCTGGGGGCCTGGCCGATCCGCGGATTGGACCTGGTGGAATCGCTGCGCCGCGCAGCCAGTTCAGCGGCGTGACTTTCGCTTGGCAACGGCCTTGGCTTTTTGCACCACGCCTCGTGACTTCGATACACCCTTGGAGGCACTCTTCTTGGCCCTGCGCCCTTGGGCTTTGAGGGCCTGATCGCGGCTTTGGACCATCGCCAACTCTTCTCGAGCGGTGGCAGGTTGACTTGATCGAGCTGGGCGCTTCGATCCGTCGATTCGCTCGATGGGAGACAAACCCTCTCGGACGAGTCGGAAATCAATCTTGCGGGCATCAAGATCCACTCGACTGACTTGCACGCGAACGCGAGACCCCACGACGTAACGCATGCCACTGCGCTCACCGCGCATCTCTTGGCGCACTTCATCAAATCGCCAATATTCGCCACCCAGCTCCGTGATGTGAATCAGGCCCTCAACAAAGAGGTCATCCAACGTCACAAACAAACCGAACCCAGCCACCGAACTCACCGTGCCGGCATATTCCTCTCCGAGGCGTTCCCGCATGAACTTGCACTTGAGCCAAGCTTGCACATCTCGCGAGGCCTCATCCGCACGGCGTTCGCAGGCGCTGGTGTGGGCCCCCGCGAGTTCCCACTGCGTCAGATCGATGGAGCTGGCCCGCTGAAGTGATGCACCAGGCGGTGAGCTGGAGGGGGCTTGCGCTCGAGTTGCACCGGCTCGCTGGGGTCGGCTCAAAGATGGCCCCACAGGTTTGAAGCGGTAGGGCTTTGCGCTCAAGATGGCTTTGATCACCCTGTGAACCAGCAAGTCAGGGTAGCGACGGATGGGACTCGTGAAATGGGTGTAGGCCTCGTAGGCCAACCCGAAATGGCCCGACTGCAGGGGGGTGTAAATGGCCTGCTGCATGGACCTCAGCAGCATTTGATGGATCTGCGTCACATCGGGGCGATCTCGTGTCGCCTGCGCCACCGCCTGCAACTCAGCCGGCGTCGGCTCCTCGCTCAACGTCAAACCCAAACCCAGCGCTTTGAGGTAGTTGAACAGGATGGCCCGTTTTTCGGGCGTCGGGCCCTCATGCACGCGATACAAGGCAGGATGCTTGGATGAAACGATGAAATCGGCCGCACACACATTGGCGGCCAGCATCGCCTCTTCAATGAGTCGATGGGCTTGCGTTCTGACCCGGGGAACAATGCGTTCAATTCGACCGGAATCGTCGCAAACAATCTGTGTTTCTGTAGTCTCAAAGTCGACCGCACCACGGCGGGCTCGCTGCTTCAACAACGCTTGATAGACCGCGTGCAGGTTCAACAGGTGGGGTACCAATGCCTCACGCTTGCGGGCTTGAATGCCTTTAGTGTTGGTCAATATGTCCGCAACCTCGGTGTAGGTGAGTCGAGCATGCGAGCAAATGACCGCAGTGAAGAACTGATACGCCATGACTTCGCCATGGGTGTCGATGAGCATGTCACACGCCAGTGCCAGTCGCTCCTCTTCAGGGTTCAAGGAACACAACCCGTTCGAAAGCTTTTCCGGCAGCATCGGAATGACCCGGCGAGGGAAATATACCGACGTGGCTCGCTCGTAGGCATCGACGTCAAGGCCATCGCCAGGTTTGACGTAATGACTGACGTCGGCGATCGCCACCACGAGCCGCCAACCTGAGACCTTGTTGTGACCACGGCCTTCTTCATAGGGTTCACAGTAGACGGCGTCGTCGAAATCCCGAGCGTCTTCACCATCGATGGTCACCAGCGGCACATCGGTGAGGTCTACCCTCGCCTTCTTGTCGACGGCCAAGA
>CAZCJB010000043.1:0-20279 GCA_964498795.1 uncultured Rubrivivax sp.
CAGAGATGGCCGAATTGCCTGCCAGCGTTCGTGACATCACCGATCCGCTGGACGCAGTGGGCAACACCACCAAGGCAGTGACCAAGGGCTATGCTATCGGATCGGCCGGTCTGGCTGCGCTGGTGCTGTTTGCCGACTACACCCACTCCCTGGAGGCCCGCGGGATCACCGCGAGTTTTGACCTGAGCAATCCGAAGGTGATCATCGGCCTGTTCATCGGCGGTTTGATCCCTTACCTCTTTGGCGCCATGGCCATGGAGGCAGTCGGTCGCGCGGCGGGCTCGGTGGTGGAAGAAGTTCGCCGCCAGTTCCGTGAGATCAAGGGCATCATGGAAGGCACGGCCAAGCCCGAGTACGGCAAGGCGGTGGACATGCTGACCGGCGCGGCCATCAAGGAAATGATGATCCCATCTCTCCTTCCGGTGGTGGTACCGATCGTGGTTGGATTGGCTCTGGGCGCCGAAGCCCTGGGCGGCTTGTTGATGGGCACGATCGTGACCGGTCTCTTCGTGGCGATCTCCATGTGCACGGGCGGTGGTGCGTGGGATAACGCCAAGAAATACATCGAAGACGGCCACCACGGCGGCAAGGGCAGCGATGCCCACAAGGCTGCTGTCACGGGTGATACCGTGGGAGACCCTTATAAGGATACCGCCGGCCCTGCGGTGAACCCACTGATCAAGATCATCAACATCGTGGCTCTCCTGATCGTGCCCCTGTTGCCGATGAGCGCGGCAACCAAGACGCCCGCTCAACCAGCGCCAGCCGCTGCAGCGGCCTCAGCGCCTGCAGCAGCGGACTCTGCGGCCTCTGCTGCAGTGGCCGCGCCCGCAGCGTCGGCCGCGTCGCAGTAAAGCCAAATCATACGTTAGAGCCCAGCGCTCTTATCTGCAAAGAGCCTCCTGCCCGCGCAGGAGGCTTTTTTTATCCCGCAGCAGGCTCGACGTGCTCCGGCGTGGTGATGGGGCCGGAGCCGCTGAATCGATCCAAGGCCAGGTAAATCACTGGCGTGATGTACAGCGTGATAGCCTGAGAGAACACCAGCCCACCAACGACCGCCAGCCCCAAAGGCTGCCGCAGCTCCGCGCCTGCACCGATACCGAGCGCAATGGGCAGTGCGCCCATCAGGGCTGCCAGTGTGGTCATCATGATGGGCCTGAACCTCAGAATACAGGCCTCTCGGATGGCTTGGGCAGGTGTCATCCCATGATGACGCTGAGCCTCGAGCGCAAAGTCGATCATCATGATGGCATTCTTCTTGACGATGCCAATGAGCAGCAAGATGCCTATGGTGGCGATCAAGGTCAAGTCTTGGCCAAACAGCATCAAGGTCGCCAAGGCACCGACGGCGGCCGAGGGCAAACCTGCCAGGATTGTGATGGGATGGATGTAACTCTCGTACAGAACCCCCAAGAGGACATAAATCACCAGGAGCGCAGCCACAATGAGGATCGCTTGATTGCCCTGGGACTTTTTGAAGACCGCTGCGTCACCACCATAACTGGTGATAACGGATGACGGCAATTGAATGGCATCGCGTGCCTCTTCGATCTTAGCGGTCGCATCTCCAAGGGCGGCACCAGGTGCAAGGTTGAAAGAGATCGTGACCGCTTGAAGTTGGCCCACGTGATTGATCGAGGTGGGACCGACCGTTCGCTCCACGGTAGTAAAACTGGAAATCGGCACCAAGGTTCCCGTATTGGACCGGACGTAGAGGTTGTTCAGGGCTGTCTCATCCTGCTTGGCTTGGGGAGACACCTCCATGATGACTTGATAGCTGTCGGTCGGCAGGTAGATGGTGGAAACCTGGCGTTCCCCAAAGGCGCTGTACAGAGCCAGCCGTACGGTCTCGATGGAGACGCCCAACGTGTTGGCACGGTCTCTATCGATCTTGAGTTGGGCCTGCAGCCCACGCAACTGCGCGTCGCTGGTGACATCACGAAACAGAGGATCGGCACGAAGTCTTTCCTGGAATCGCATGGCCCAGGTATTGAGCTCATCGGCCTTGACGCTTTGAAGGATGTATTGGTACTGCGCCTTGCTCTGGCGCCCACCAAGCTGAAGATTTTGAATAGGGCGCATGAACACACTGATGCCGGGCACCTCACGCAGCTTGCGACGCAACCCTTCCACGACCTGCTTCATGGGCATTCGCGCATCGCGTGGTTTGAGCGTGATGAACATTCGCCCGGTGTTTTGAGCACCACTGCCTCCATTGAAGGAGCTCACCGCGGCGACATTGGGGTCGGCTCGCATAATGACAGCCACTCGCTCCTGCAGACGAATCATCTCCGGGAACGAGGTGTCTTCTGACGCCTCGGTGCTCACCTGGATTTGACCGATGTCTTCTTCCGGAAAGAAGCCCTTGGGAATGACCATGAACAGCCAAGCAGTGGCGGCGAACGTAGCTGCCGCAACCACCCATATGGTCTTTCGATATCTCAGGGCCAAATCCAGGGTGCGGGTATAGCCTGCCAACAGCAGATCAAACCCCCTCTCAAAGGACCGCACCAAGGCGCCAGGCGCCTTCTTGTGGGCTTCATCGGTGAGGAACTTGCTGGCCAACATGGGCACCAGCGTCAAGGAGACAAAGGCCGACACCACGATGGACAGTCCCACCACCACCGCAAATTCGTGGAACAGCAGGCCGATCACCCCAGGCATGAAAAAGATGGGGATGAACACTGCCACCAGGGAGGTTGAAATCGAGATGATCGTGAAGCCCACCTCGCGAGAGCCTTTCAAGGCAGCCTCAAATGGTGGGACTCCCTCCTCCACGTGCCGGATGATGTTTTCGAGCATGACGATCGCGTCGTCCACCACCAAGCCCACCGCCAGGGTCAGACCGAGCAGGGAAATGTTGTCCAGGCTGTAATTCAAGCCCCACAGAAGTGCAATGGCACCGACCAAGGACACTGGCAAGGAGAGCGTGGGAATCACGGTCGCGACAAAGCGACGCAAGAACAAGAAGATCACCAGCACCACCAGGGCAATGGTGCCCATGAGGGTCAGCGAGACGTCGTGCAAGGCCTCGCGGACCGAGAGGGACCGATCATTGACAGGGGTCAATGAAACCGATTGCGGCATCTGGGAGGTGAGTTCGGGAAGTTTGGCTCGAACTGCATCCACCACGCGCACCGTGTTGGCCCCGGGTTGACGTTGGATAGCCAGAGTGATCGAGGGTTCACCATTCAAATTGGCATAGGTTTTGACCGTTTCGAGACTGTTTTCCACGCTGGCCACATCGCGCAGCCGAACCGGAGACCCTCCTTTATTGCTGATGATGAGGTTGCCGAATTCCGCAGCGTTTCTCAGCTGCCGATTGGCCTGCAGCGTCAACATTTGTTTGGGGCCGTCCAGGGTGCCCACGGGCGTATTGACGTTCGCCGCGCGCAAGGCCGTGGAGACATCGTCCAAGCTCAGGTTGCGAGCCATCAAAGCCTCTGGCCTGACACGAACCCGGACCGCAAACCGCTTGGAGCCATACACATTGACCTGCGCCACACCGTCGATCGTGGACAGGGTGGGCGAAATGAGGTGCTCTGCAAAGTCCTGGAGATCGGACATGGACATCGAGGGTGATGTCATGGCCAGCAGCAGGATGGGTGCATCGGCCGGGTTGACCTTGCGATAGGAGGGCGGCACCGTCATGTCTTGCGGCAGGGTGCGTTGCGCGCGCAGCAGCGCGGCTTGTACGTCCAGCGAAGCCCCGTCGATATTGCGTCCCTCATCGAATTCCAAGGTCAAAGAAGTACTGCCCAAAACGCTGGTCGAGCTGATCACACTCAGGCCTGGGATGGTCTGAAATTGTTTTTCCAGCGTGAGCGCCACCGAAGTCGCCATGGTCTCGGGGTTGGCTCCTGGCAAGACCGCAAATACGTTGATGACCGGCGTGTCATAGCTCGGCAAGGCTGCCACCGGAATGCTGCGGTAGCCGATCACCCCGCCCAAGACGATGGCGAGGTTGAGCAGCACCGTCATGACGGGACGGCGAATGAACAGTTCTGAGAGATTCATGGCGCCGAGGCCTTGGAAGACGCGGGGCTGGCCGCGGGTGAGGAACTGGCCGCAGAGGCTCCCACTCCCGGACGTCGCGCGGCATCAGCCGGCCGCTCCACCACCTTCGAGCCGGGGCGAACATTCTGACGGCCGTCTAGGATGATCTTCTCTGCTGCCTGCACACCTTGCACCGCGGCTTCGCCTGCCTGCACGCTGAGCACTTGCACGGGTCGCAACGCCGCTTTGCCGTCTTCGACCGCATACACGATGGCTCCGCGCGCGCTCTGAATGATGGAAGGCTGAGGCACAACCACCGCGTCTTTGAGGGTTCGCAAGGTCAACGAGGCACTGAGAAACGCCCCTGGCCACAGCTTACCTTCGCGATTGGCAAAGCGAGCCTTGACCTTCACGGTGCCCGATGAGGCATCGATCAAGTTGTCCACGAAAACCAACCGGCCGGTGAGGCTGATCGAGCCCTCCGGCAATGAAGCTTTCACCGAAGCTCCCCCGCCCTTCACTGCCGCGAGAACGTCACCAAGATATCGCTGAGGCACGTTGAATGCCACATCCATGGGATCGAGTTGGGTGATGGTGACCAATGGCGTCACATTGGCCTGAACGACGGAGCCTGCAAAGATGGTCACTGCACCCACACGGCCGGCGGCGGGCGCCGTCACGCGTGCATACATCAGGGGAACCCTGGCCGCATCCACGGCCGCCTTATCCGCCGCGACGGCAGCCACCTGAGCATCCACCAAGGCTTGGGTCGTGTCCACCGCTCCTTGCGACACAAAGTTTTGGGCGAGCAACTCCTTGGCGCGAGCCAATTGACGACGCGCATCGGCGAGCGAGGCCTCATCTTTGGCCATTTGCGCTTGCAAGCGCGCCACATTGGCTTCATCCGTTCTTGCATCCAAGGTGAACAACAATTCACCGGCCTTGACGAACTGACCTTCTCGAACATGAACCTTGGTGACCACGCTCGTGACCTGGGCTCGCACCTCCACGCTGGACACTGGGGTCACGGTGCCAGTGGCCTCCAACATGATGGGCATGTCCCGCTTCTTGGCGGGCACCACGGTCACGCTCACCGGCGGCGCGGAAGCTGCCGCTTGCGGGGGCGCAGACGCCACGGGTGAAGATGCACCTGAGGCCGCAGGGGAGGCACCCGCTGGCGCAGCTCCGCTCGCATCTTTGGCATTGGGACCGCAAGCGACCAGGGAAACCAACAGCGGCACAGCCACCAGTCTTGAGAACCGTAAGTCACCAAAATTGAGAATTGTCATGCCTGCACTCGCTGAGGATCCAGAGGTCGACCCCACATCGCTGTCAACATGACAATGGCAAGCGGAGCGAACAGGTTGCCCACGGCAACTCCGTCGAGCATAACAAAGGCAGCCAAACTAGGCCTCGGCGATTCCCCCAGCCCCGAACCTCTTGAGCACGGGGTGCTCGTTATCGGACGGAGTAGCCCCTCGCATCCATGCAGGCGGCCACGGCGCGCTGAAAGACTTGAGCGTCACTGAGCGCACTGGGCAGAGACGTCGCCCAACGGTTGCAATCTTGCCGGTCGGCCTCGGTTTGCTCGGGCGACTGACCGTTGCGCGGGTAAATGATGGGATCCGCCGGTGATCTGAGTTGGCTCGTCGAGATCACCACCGACCCACTGGCCGGGCTGGCAGGCCATGCGTTGGCGGATGCACTGGTGATGACTTGGGTCTGGAATGGGTCGGAATCCGCCGGAGGAGAGACCACCACGTAACCTTGGCTCGGCATCGCAGAGTAGTAAACGCCTTGAGACCAGTAGTAAGGCGCCCCTGCCACCCACACACGACTATGAGGAAATGGGAGAGTGGGCACAACGAGGCCCGCAGGGGGTGTGACCACCACAAATCGAGGCCCATGGGGTCGGTACCAGACGCCTCCATGGTGAAAGTAAGGTTGACCGCCGTGCTTGATGGACACTGCACCACCTGGCAACGCCCCCACGACGAACCCCGGGCGATGCTCGGTGCGAAGGTCTACTCGTCTATCTACCCGCCCTTCTACGCGCGCCTCCACGCGCCCAGGGCGGTTCGACTCCCACCTCTCGGCAGGCTGTGCAACAGCCGCAGCCGACGCGAGCCAACACACCATCCCAAACACTGTGCGCATCGCCTTCGTCATGGGGTTCTCCCTTTGCAGACGGCGCGAAGGGCCCGTCCATAGCCAGGTAACGCGCGCTGGCGCTGCAGGGTTGACCCATTTATAGATGTTTACGCGGTCAGTGCGGTGCGGCCACCGTTGTATCCAGGCCACCTCGAGAGATCTCGATTGAGTGAGGGCAACAGGGCCTGAATATGCCCTGCCACGATGGAGTTCACCGCTTCTCGCCGAAGAGGTGCCGCTCAACCACTTTCGAGGATCATCATGAAAAAGTTACTCTTGGCGGGTCTGTTGACCAGCGCACTCTGCGCATCGGCTTGGGCTCAACCCTATGGACTGATTTCGGTCGGGACGAGTCACCTCAACGTCGACTGTACGGGCACTTCCACCTGTGACAAGAACGACACCGCCGTCAAAGGCATGCTGGGCTACAAGTTTCACCCCAATTGGGCGGCTGAAATCGGCTATTTTGACTACGGAAAGGCAAGGGCCACCGTACCCGGGATCAGTGGCGAAATCGGCAATACAGCCTCTGGGCTCGGAATCGCCTATCACCAGGAGTTCGCCAAGAACTGGGGATTTGTGGCTCGCCTGGGAGTGGCTCGAGTACGCACGAGGGTCAGTGGGACCGTCACCGACCTGGGGTCGGCCAGTGACACTGACACGCACAGCAATGCCTACGGTGGCTTGGGCTTAAGCTATAAGCTCAGCAGGAGCGTCTGGCTGGACGGGGTGTGGGACTTCAGTCGCAGCCGCTACGCTCGCTACGGTGCCGATGAGGCCGGCGACATTCACGCGTTTTCCGTGGGACTGACGTTTGGGTTCTAGACGCGTCGCGGCTCAGAATGATCAACGGGCCAATCCTGACAAAGGACTGGCCCGTAGAGATCGGTTCGAATCAATGGTCGGGGTGGCGGGATTCGAACTCGCGACCCCTTGCACCCCATGCAAGTGCGCTACCAGGCTGCGCTACACCCCGACGACTCTTGAATTATACCGTGGGAACAGTGTCAACAAAGCCGTGGAGCCCGATGGCCTCAGTCAGGTCTCTAGAAGAGAGCGAATGGACAACAGTTCTTGCCGGAATCGCCTGAGGGTGAGTTCCGCGTCGCCGGGGGCTGGACTGGGCGTTGCATGGTCATCGTCGGCCGCGGTCTGGGCGCCCACGCCCAATTTGTTGCGAGCGCCGCTGATGGTGAAGCCTTGGTCGTACAACAGTTCTCGGATGCGGCGAATGAGCAGGACTTCGTGATGCTGGTAGTAGCGGCGGTTGCCCCGTCGTTTCATCGGCTTGAGTTGGGTGAACTCCTGTTCCCAGTACCTCAGCACATATGGCTTGACGCGACACAGGTCGCTGACTTCACCAATGGTGAAGTAGCGCTTGGCCGGAATTGCCGGCAACGTGGCATTCGCTGAAGAGGTCTGGGCCGTAGACATGGGGCGTCAGACTCTACTCGAAGTCGTCTCCCAATGGAATCTCTCCCTGCACGATGGCCTTGAGTTTGGGGCTCGCGTGAAAAGTCACCACTTGCCGGGACTTGATGGGAATGGATTCGCCGGTACGCGGATTTCGGCCTGGCCGAGGAGCCTTGTGGCGGATGTTGAAATTGCCGAAGCCGGACAACTTGACGTCTTCGCCCTGGACCAGGGTTGCGTGGACGATTTCAAAAAACGCCTCGACCATGTCTTTGGACTCGCGCTTGTTCAACCCGAGTCGATCAAACAGCAACTCGGCCAGGTCGGCCTTGGTCAAGGTCGGCGTCTCCAGTGATCCGAGGATCACTGAATCAATTGGAAAATTAGGCATGGAATGATCAGTGTAGACGTTTCGACGAGCTTGAGACCTCACCCTGGGCTCAAGAGCGCAGGCGGGCGCCGCAGACTTGAGTCGCCCGCTGCAGTGCCGCCGCCACCGCTGCGTCGATGCGTTCGTCAGTCAAAGTGGTGTCTTCGTCCAGCAACTCCAAACGAACGGCCAAGCTGCGCTCTCCGGGCTGAAATCCTGGCGCTCCAGGGGCCGGTTTATAGATGTCAAAGAGTTTGGCGCTGCGCACCAATCCGCTCTTATCAGCACCGAGGGCCGCCATCAGCGCATCGTGACTGATGCCCTCCCCCACCACCAGCGCCAAGTCCCTCACAGCGGTCTGTTGACGTGGCAACGAGGCAAACTGAGGCACCGTCTTTTGCATCACCGCATCCAGATCGAGCTCGAAAAGCACAGGCGGCTGCGGGAGGTCCCACGCCTGGCGCCATTTGGGGTGAAGCTCTCCGACATGGCCGAGGACACAGCCCTCGATCTCGATGCGAGCGCATCGGCCGGGATGCATGGCCGGGTGAACATCTGGCACGAAGGTGGCTCGCTTGGAACCCAACAAGGCCTCCACGTCGCCCTTGGCATCGAAGAAGTCCACAGTGCGTTCGCGCACGCCCCATTGCAGGGCTTCCGCGGGACCGAAGGCCAAGCCCGCCACACGCATGGGTTGATCCACGCCCGCGACGCTCGTCAGCGTATCCTGCACGGAAGGATCTCGGCGGAAGACACGACCGACTTCGAAAATGCGAACGCGCTGGGCCTTGCGCGACAGATTGGTTTTCAGGACCCCCATGAGACTGCCCAATAGCGAGGAGCGCATGACGGCCAAGGGAGCAGCGATGGGATTGAGCACGCGAATCGGATCGGGGTTGCCGGACAACTCATGCTCAACGCGCTCTTCCACAAAGCTGAAGTTGATGGTCTCCTGATAACCCAAAGCTGCCAAGGCATGCCGAACCTGCCATGCGGTGGCCTGACCCTCGGGCTTCGGACGCGAGACCACGGGGGCCTGCGGCGCCGTCGTCGGCAACTGGTGCAAACCGACCACGCGGATCACTTCTTCGATGAGGTCTTCTTCGATGGCCAGGTCAAATCGCCAGGTCGGCGGAGTGACCGTGAGCGTGCCCGGCGCCTCCGTGAACGGCAGACCCAGGCGTCGAAACACATCCGCACATTGAGTCTGAGAAATCGGCATGCCAAGCACCTTGGCTGCCCGATCCACGCGCAAAGACACAGGCTGGCGCGACGGCCATTGAAGGACTTGATCGTCCATCGGGCCCGCCTGCCCTCCGCATATTTCTTGAATCAGAGAAGTGATGCGCTCGATGTGCTCCACCGTGAGCGCAGGATCCACGCCGCGCTCAAAACGGTGTCCAGCATCGGTCGAGAAGTTGAAACGCCGCGACCGACCGGCGACGGCCTCAGGCCACCAAAACGCCGCCTCGACATACACATTTTGAGTGTCATCGCTGACCGCCGTAGCGTCTCCGCCCATGATGCCTGCCAAAGACTCCACTTGCTGAGAGTCTGCGATCACGCCCACAGAGTCATCGACCTCGATGGTGTGACCATTGAGAAGCTTCAGGCGTTCTCCGGCTCGACCCCACCTCACGACCAGCTTGTCGTGGATCTTGTCGAGATCAAAGATATGGCTGGGCCGACCAAACTCGAACATGACGTAGTTGGAGATATCGACCAGGACCGAGCGTTGACCGCATCGTGCCAAACGGTCGACCATCCATGCAGGTGTTTTGGCACGGGTGTTGACACCACGGATGACCCGGCCCGAAAACCTGCCGCACAAGTCACTGGCTTGGACCTCGACCGGCAAGCGCTGATCGTGGGAGGGTGCCACAGGCTGAATGGCCGGGGTGACCAACGGCACGCCCGTCAGGGCCGAGACCTCTCGCGCAATGCCATAGACGCTGAGCGTGTGGCCCAAGTTGGGGGTGAGCTTGAGCGTGAACAGCGTGTCGTCGAGATTCAAGACCTCGCGCACATTGCGCCCCAAAGGCGCATCGGCAGCGAGCTCAAGCAGCCCTGCATGGTCTTCCGACAGCTTCAATTCCCGTGCAGAGCAGAGCATGCCAAAACTCTCCACACCACGCAGCTTGCCCACACCGATTTTGAAGGGCTTGCCGTCGGGTCCTGGCGGCAACTCCGCGCCCACCAGCGCCAAAGGGACTCGAAGGCCTGCACGCGCGTTGGGAGCCCCGCAAACGATTTGCAGCGGTCCGTGGGGAGAGTGCTCACCCGCCAGCACCTTGCACACCCGCAGCTTGTCCGCATTGGGATGCTGCTGCGCTTCGACGATTTCAGCCACCACGATGTTGGTGAATGGAGGCGCCACAGGAGTCAGCGCTTCGACCTCCATGCCCGACATGGTCAGGAGCTCGGCCAAGGCCTCGGTCGACAGCGCAGGGTTGCAGAACTCGCGAAGCCAGGACTCTGGAAATTGCATCTTGGAACCTGAGTGGAGAAAAGATGGACCGATCAGCGGAACTGAGACAAGAAGCGCAAATCGCCCTCGAAAAACAAACGCAGATCACTGACTCCATAGCGCAACATGGCCAAGCGGTCAGGCCCCATGCCGAAGGCAAAGCCGATGTATCGCTCGGGGTCAAGACCGTAATTTCGCACGACGTTGGGATGGACCTGCCCAGAACCCGCCAATTCGAGCCAGCGTCCCTGCAAGGGCCCACTGCCGAACATCATGTCAATTTCGGCGCTCGGCTCGGTGAACGGAAAGTAGCTGGGACGGAATCGTGTCTGAATGGAGTCATCCTCGAAAAACCGTCGCAAGAAATCCGTGAAAACCACTTTGAGGTCTTTGAAGCTGATGTGCTCACCGATCCACAATCCTTCACACTGATGGAACATGGGCGAATGGGTGGCATCGCTGTCGACTCGGTAGGTTCGACCCGGCGCAATGACACGAATTTCAGGCATGGGATCTTGGCCTGCATGCCTTTGAGCGTGCGCGCGCGCGTAACGCACCTGCATCGGGCTGGTATGAGGCCGCAGATTGAGCCAGCGGCCTTGCGCGTCCTGGATGTCCACGTAGAACGTGTCTTGCATGGACCGCGCAGGATGGTTTTCCGGATTGTTGAGGGCCGTGAAGCTCATCCAGTCGGTTTCGATTTCTGGCCCTTGGGCCACATCAAAACCCATCGAGCCAAAGATGGCCTCGATTCGTTCGATGGCCAGACTGACCGGATGCAGCCCCCCAAGGCTGCGCTGACGGCCGGGCAGCGTGACATCCAAAGCCTCGGCCTGGAGCTGCGCATCAAGTTCGGCCTGCGCCAACGCGTCACGGCGCGCTTGGAGCGCATTCTCAATGGCCCCCTTGAGCTGATTGATCTGAGCGCCACGGACCTTCTTGTCGTCCACGCTGAGGGCGGCCATGCCCTTGAGCAATTCAGTCACCTGGCCAGATTTACCCAGAAACCTGGCTTTCGCGTTCTCCAGCTCCGCACTGGTGGACGCACCGGCGAATGCAGCCTGGGCTTGAGAGAGGAGTGAGTCGAGATCCGTCATGTGAGAGGCGAAAAAAACGAAATGGCCGTCTCGGGGGACGGCCATTTCTTGCTCGCGATAACTTAGCTGAGGTGAGCCTTGACCTTTTCGACAATGCTGCCGAAAGCCACGGGGTCGTGGACGGCCAAATCAGCCAAGACCTTGCGGTCGATATCGATTTGCGCTTTCTTCAGGCCCGCCATGAAGCGGCTGTAGGTGACGCCCATCTCGCGCGAGGCCGCATTGATACGGGCAATCCAGAGTTGGCGAAAGACCCGCTTGCGGGCACGACGGTCACGGTAGGCGTACTGCCCGGCCTTCATCACCGCCTGTTTGGCGATGCGGAAGACGTTCTTGCGACGACCGCGGAAGCCCTTGGCAAGGGCGAGGATCTTTTTGTGGCGAGCGTGTGCGGTGACACCACGTTTGACGCGAGGCATGTGTGTGCTCCTGTTTCAGTGGTGAATCAAAGACCTGCAAAAGGCAACATCGCGGCGATGTGGCCCATATTGGTCTCGTGCACATTGGCCGCGCCACGCAGATGGCGCTTGCGGGTGGTGCTCTTCTTGGTGAGGATGTGGCGCTTGAACGCCTGGCCCCGCTTCACGGTGCCACCCGGGCGCACCCGGAAGCGCTTGGCAGCGCTCTTCTTCGTCTTCATCTTGGGCATGACTGCTCCTGTTAGTGACCTCAGCAGGCGACCGCGAATGCGGTACTTGTTTGGCCTGCAGCGGCTTTTGTGATCAGGTCCGTTCTTACTTTCTCTTGGGCGCCAGGACCATGATCATTTGGCGTCCCTCAAGTTTGGGCATGTGTTCCACCACGGACACATCGGCGAGTTCATCGCGGATGCGCTCGAGCAGACGCATGCCAATATCCTGGTGAGTAATTTCGCGACCGCGGAATCTCAACGTCACCTTGCCCTTGTCACCGTCATCGGCAATGAACCGGCGCAGATTGCGCATCTTGATGGCGTAATCCCCCTCGTCGGTGCCGGGGCGGAACTTCACCTCTTTGATTTCGATGACTTTTTGCTTGGCCTTGGCTTCAGCGGCTTTCTTCTGCTCCTGATATTTGAACTTGCCGTAATCCATCAACCGGCACACGGGGGGGTCCGCCATGGCCGCGATTTCAACCAGGTCCACATCGAGTTCGCCCGCCATTCGCAGGGCTTCCATCGTGGGGACGATGCCCAGGGGCTCGTTGTCGACACCGTTGAGGCGCACTTGCGGCACCATGATCTCGCGGTTCAGTCTGTGCTTGCGTTCCACGTTGGGAACGCGCCGGTCCATGAAAGTGGTAACGATGGTTCAAACCCCTTGCGCGACCTCAAGGCAATAACAGGCCGCTAAATCCAACAACAAGCACGCGCAAGAGAGGCCCTTTGCAAAGAGCATCAGGACTTGGAGGCAATGACCTCTGACAGCTTTGAAACGAAAGCCGACAGTTCCATCACTCCGAGATCTTGATTGCCTCGAGCGCGCACAGCAACCGTCCCGTTTGCCTTTTCCTTGTCACCAACGACCAGGATGAACGGGACTTTCTGCAGAGAATGCTCACGGATTTTATACGTAATTTTCTCGTTTCGCAGGTCCGCCGATACCCTAACTCCTTGTTTTTGCAGCGTTTTCACCACTTCTTGTGCAAAATCAGCCTGAGAATCGGTGATGCAAGCCACCACCACTTGGGTGGGAGCCAACCAGGCGGGCAAGGCGCCGGCATGCTGCTCGATCAGAATTCCGATAAAACGCTCCAAACTGCCCACGATGGCGCGGTGCAACATGACCGGATGGCGCCGTGAACTGTCTTCGGCCACGTATTGCGCATCGAGGCGCTCGGCCATGGAGAAATCCACCTGCATGGTGCCACATTGCCACGGGCGACCCAGAGCGTCTTTGAGGGTGTATTCGATCTTGGGTCCGTAGAAGGCGCCGTCGCCCGGCGCAATCACAAACTCGACCCCGGAACGGCGAAGGCTTTCCATCAGCGCATGCTCCGCCTTGTCCCAGATATCGTCGGAACCGATTCGAGCATCGGGACGGGTGGCGACCTTGTAGAGGATGTCGGAAAAGCCAAAATCCGCATAGACCTTCTGCAACAAGGCCGTGTAGGCCACGCATTCATCCAGGATCATGTCCTCGGTGCAGAAGATGTGACCATCGTCTTGCGTGAAGCCGCGCACACGCATGATGCCGTGCAGTCCACCCGTTGGCTCATTGCGATGGCATTGCCCGAACTCGCCATACCTTAAGGGCAAATCTCGATAGCTTTTGATCCCCTGCTTGAAGATCAGAATGTGCCCTGGACAGTTCATGGGCTTGAGCGCGTAGTCGCGCTTCTCGCTCTCGGTGGTGAACATGTTCTCACGGTACTTTTCCCAATGACCCGTCTTCTCCCACAGGGACTGATCGAGCAGCTGCGGACCCTTGACCTCCAGGTACCCGTTGTCGCGATACACCTGGCGCATGTACTGCTCAACGCTTTGCCAGATGGACCATCCTTTGGGATGCCAAAAGACCACCCCAGGCGCGTGGTCGTCAATGTGAAATAGGTCCAACTCTCGTCCGAGCTTGCGATGGTCTCGCTTTTCGGCTTCCTCGAGCATGTGCAGGTACTTTTGCAGGTCGTCTTTGCTGGCCCACGCCGTGCCATAGATGCGCTGCAGCATCTCATTGCGGTGGTCACCGCGCCAGTAGGCGCCGGCCACCTTCATGAGCTTGAAATGCTTAAGGCGGCCGGTGCTGGGGACATGCGGGCCACGGCACAGGTCTTCGAATCCGCCCTCGCGATAAAGGGAGACTTCTTGGTCCGCTGGAATGCTGCCGATGATTTCAGCCTTGTAATGCTCGCCGAGCCGCTTGAAATGAGCCACCGCTTCATCACGCGGGACGACGCGACGCGCCACGGGCTCATCCTTCTTGGCCAATTCGGTCATGCGCGCCTCAATAGCCGACAGATCCTCTGGCGTGAACGGTCGCTTGTACGAGAAATCGTAATAGAAGCCGTTTTCGATCACAGGCCCGATGGTGACTTGTGCCTCGGGAAATAACTCCTTGACTGCATAAGCCAACAGGTGAGCCGTGGAGTGGCGAATCAACTCCAGACCATCCGCATCCTTGTCGGTGACGATGGCCACCTTGGCATCACGCTCAATGAGATGGGTGCTGTCTACCAAATGGCCTTCCACCCGGCCCGCCAACGCAGACTTGGCCAGCCCTGGACCGATGGAGGCTGCCACATCGGCCACCGTGACGGGGTTGGCAAACTCGCGGTGCGCGCCATCAGGCAAGGTGATGGTGATCATCGATGAACTCCGGAAAAAAACAAAACGCGGCCGATGGCCGCGTGCGAGGTGAGACTGAAGGGGTGACTACCGACGATACCGCGCGGCCGGCATCGCCGAAGGCGACGGCTCACGTGTCGTTCGCGGTGTCATAACCGACATGCCTTTCCCCGTTCTTATCAAAATTGATGAAGACGAAATTTTACACCAGCGGTTCGATGGGAATGCCTCCCGGGGCCTGCAAGAACTGCGCAAACTCATCGGCCAGCTGCTGGCTCTGAGACAAGGCCTGACGCCATACGCGCTGGCGCGAGGCCAAGTCATCCCCGTAGGACTGGAAATCCTTGCGGTCTGGCAGCTTGCCATGCGGCAATGTCGTCACCCATTCGGGCCGTGGGGACAGCACGACGACGTTGTCCAATGCCGAGGTGGCCCTATGGCGACGCCTCCAGACCTTGTCGAGCCACCCCGGAACCACTTGAGCTTGAAAGTGCGGATACAGCACAAGACCCGCATTCATAGAGGAATAGGGCAAATGGAGGTGGTAGTCGGTGATCCCTCCATCCCAATATGCCCCGGCGGGACCACCCGGAATGTCGTGCACCGCCTGCAACCAAAAGGGGATCGAGCAACTGGCCAAGATGGCCCGGGACAAGTTGGCTGGGCTGAGCGCAACACGCTCACTTCGGAAATCGGTCAGGGGGATCGGCATGGAGTCGCGGGGGTCGCTGAAGACCACGCGTTCGATCCACATCCCCAATGCTTTTCGACTCACTGCATTGGCGGCAAATGCAGCAGCGTAGCCCAAGGCAGTTTGCCATCGGCCTTCACGATGGAGCAGGCCCCGACCATGGCTGGTGAAGACATGGAGGCGCCGATGGGGATGACCCAAGATCTCTGGAGCCCGAATTCCGAGCCTGGCATCGATGGCACGACCGAACATGCGGGTGACCACGTCAGGCGTGGGCGCTCGGCCGGGCTCGTGCTCGTAATCTTGACCAATGTAGTCTTGCGCCAGTTGCGCCAGTGCATCGTCCGCATCTGGCAAGCAGGCGCAGGCCATACGCCAAGCGCCGATCGATGCCCCCATCAAATGCAAGGTGTGCGTCGAATCGGCCAGCCAATGCCCAAAAATGAAACGGTCCAGAGGATTCAGCACCAAGCCTTTGGGGCCGCCCGCGGCAGCGGGAACGATGCGCACGTCGGAAGGGGACAACCCTTGAGCCTGTAAATGCTGAAGTGCACGCGGTCCGGCATGAATGCTCAAAGCTCTCATGGGTGGAACTAGATCGTCTTTCGGCTCAGAACTTGAGCGTGAGATTGACGTTGATATTCGGATGCACGGTCGATCGATTGAAGGTGCCCTGCATCAGCCCTTGTACATCGAGCAAGGTGGTGCGGTTGACGGTGTCCAGAGGCCATAGGTTATTGACCGACGCACGCATCACGGCCTCACGAGAGATATTCCACACCAGATAGACATCCAGGTTGCGGGTTCTTGCCTGATCGAAGTGTTGGTCCACGGTTTGCTGAACCCCGTACTGCGGCGTGAAGGCCAAATTCCCTCCGAAGCCGAGCGCCGTGCCCGCCCACTGATGGTCGAACCCTGCGGTGAGGGACCACGGTTGTTGGCTCTCCAGCCGATTGTCGGGCCCGGGAATGCCGTCCACCTGCGACCGATACACGCTCAGCGCGCCGCGCACCATCAATCCCGCGGGCGCACCCCAACTCGGAGCGAGTTCGCTCAAGCGCCCTTTGACTTCCATCTCCACACCCGTGGACCGTGCGTGATCGAGGTTGACCGGCCTAGAGACCCAACGCGGGGCGCTGGCCCAAGGCACGGGCCCGAACGACAGGGCGTTGCGGAAAAGCCCACGGATATCTCTGTAAAAGGCGCCTAGGCTGACGACACCACCTTGTGCGAAATACTTTTCGAAGGCCAGATCCAGGCCCGTAGAGAGCTCGGGTCGAAGACCTGGGTTGCCATCGCGATCAGGTGAGATCTCGGGGTTGGATTTGTCCAAAGGGTAAGCCGCGCTGATGCTGGGCCTGGCCATGAGCCGGCTGAGTTCGGGCGCACGGTAACTGCGCGTCACGCTGGCGCGCACCAGATCACGGCCTTTGGGATCGATTTTGTAATTGAGGTGCACCATGGGTGAGACCACCGCGCTGGTATTGACCCGATCATCGGCTGAGCTTCGACTTTGCGTGCGCAATTGTTCTGCGCGAACTCCCGCGGAGGTGGACCACTGAGGGGCGATTTCCCACTCGTCCTGCACCCACAGTGCCACGCGGCTGATGCGGGCATGGAATGGCTCACCTTCGAAGCCTACCAGCTGAGGGGCTCCATTTTCAATCACCGTCCGCTGCTCTTGACGCCGACGCATCTCGACATCCCAACCCAGCGCGATGAATTGAGACTGCACCCAAGGAAACGTGAGCTTGCCGCTCGTGGTTTGACTTTGCTCGTGAGCCTCGCTGGTGACGCGCCGAGTCACGGTGCGTTGCCCTTGCGCGTTGTCGCCATCGGTGTCCGTGCGGGCCTCACTGCCCGACCCTTGCAGACCCATCTTCATCTCCAGGCGTGCACCCTCAGGAAAGCGTCGTGTCCATTGCACGCCCGTGCGCAGCATCTGCCAGTAGCCCCCGTTGAGACTTTGGTCGTTCACACTGGGGGGCGGCGCGCCTTGCAACACCTCCGTCTGGCTGAGGCCGCGGCTGTGAAAGCGGTGGTTCTGGGCGAAGGTTTGCCAGTCGAGGGCGTCGGTCTCATTCCATTTCCATTGAAAGCGCGGTCCCAGGCTGAGGCCTGATCCCCACCAGCGCCCCTCACCTCTCACCCATAGATGCTGTGGGTCTAGGTTGATATCACGGGCCCATCGGTCGCTGACGCTTTCGTTGCCGCCATGCCAGCCATAGGCCGAAAATGGCAACGACACGCCGACGTCCCCCCAACGATCACCGTAGGTGAGGTTGAGGTTGGGCACAGGTCGCACCCAGGTGTATCCGACCCCTAGGCGAACTTCACGCAAGCGTTGACGCGCGGCAGCACGCAAAATGATGTTGATCGTGCCTGCCACGGCTTGTGCGCTGTGCTCGGGTGTTGGACCCTTGGTCACCTCGATGCGTTCCACTTGCGACGGTGACAAATTCTCCAGCGAAAAGCCGGGCGGTGCCGGCTCCCCATTGATGAGGATCAGGGTGTAGCCCGCTCCCAGACCGCGAAATCGCGGATTGCCACCTTGCATATTGATGCCAGGAAGCCGCTTGAGCACGTCAGTCACGCTCACATCGCCATACTTGTCGAGTTCTTCGCGACCGTAGATGGACTTGGCCACGGGCTCTCGTCGGCGCTGTTCGGTGTCACTGAGTTCCGGGGCTTTGATCTCGACACGCTGCACTTCGGGGGCGGACGAAGATGCGGATGAGGAAGTGGTAGGGGAAGTTTGGGCGCCGGCGGCGGAGGCTGCCAGAAGCATTGAGCCGATGGCAAGGGCTGCGCGATTCATCGGGCAGGATTGCGCTGCAACTTGGCGAATGCGGCGGCCATGGCGTTGGGGGCTGTGTGGGGGGCCTGGGCTGACGGCGGACGTTGACCTCTTACGGACTCACTTCCATGAGCACCTCGCGACGCGGTGTCGCCCTGCCTGACACCTGGCAATGGCGTGTCCAGCTTCAGGGTCAAGCTGATGCGCTTGCGCGGTAGATCGACCTCCAGGACGCGAACCTTGACCACTTGACCGGTTTTGACCACTTCGCGTGCGTCTTGTACGAAACGATGTGCGAGTTGACTGACGTGGATGAGGCCATCTTGGTGGACGCCCAAATCGATAAAGGCACCGAACTGCGCCACGTTGCTGACAGTGCCTTGCAAGAGCATGCCCGGCTTGAGATCGGCGATCTCCTGCACCCCCTCATTGAATCGGGCCACTTTGAAATCGGGTCGAGGATCTCGGCCGGGCTTTTCCAACTCCGCCAGGATGTCGCGCACAGTCATCATCCCGAACCTTTCATCGACCAGGGATTCCGCACGAAAGGCACGCAAGACATCGGCTCGCCCCATGACCGACCCAATCGGCTGCTTCAGGGTGTTCAAGAGACGCTCCACCACAGGGTAGGTCTCAGGGTGAACACCCGTGCAATCCAAGGGGTTGTCACCGCCACGTATTCTGAGAAAACCTGCCGCCTGCTCGAAAGTACGGGGGCCGAGACCCGACACTTGCATCAGTTGTTGTCGGGTCGTGAAAGCGCCGTGGGATTCTCGCCACCGCACGATGCTCGAAGCCACCGTCGAGGACAAACCGGCCACGCGTGACAACAGAGGGACCGAAGCCGTGTTCAGGTCGACACCGACTGCGTTCACACAATCTTCCACGACCGCATCGAGCGTACGAGACAGGCCGCTGGGGTTCACGTCATGTTGATACTGACCCACTCCGATGCTCTTGGGATCGATTTTCACCAACTCCGCCAATGGGTCTTGAAGTCGACGCGCAATGCTGACCGCACCACGCAAGCTCACATCCAAGTCGGGCAATTCTTGACTCGCATAGGCGCTGGCCGAGTACACGGAGGCTCCCGCTTCGCTGACCACGACCCGGTCCAAGACGACGTCGTGCTTCAACTTGCGCAAGCGTTGGATCAATTCCTGGGCGAGTTGATCGGTCTCGCGGCTGGCGGTGCCATTGCCAATGGCGATCAGTGACACCGCATGGGAGGACACCAGACGCCCCAGCGTCAAGAGGGAGCCCTCCCAATCACGCTTGGGCTCATGGGGAAAGACGGTCGAGGTTTCCAAGACTTTTCCGGTGTCGTCCAACACCGCCACTTTGACGCCGGTGCGTATCCCCGGGTCCAAGCCCATGACCACGCGCTTTCCCGCGGGCGCAGCGAGCAGCAAATCGCGCAAGTTGTCCGCAAAGACTTTGATCGCCACCGCTTCAGCCTGTTCGCGCAACCGCGCAAAGAGGTCCCGTTCGAGGCTCAGCGACAACTTGACCTTCCAGGTCCAGGACACGGTCTTGCGAATCAAGTCATCTGCCGGTCTTTGCGCGTGACGCCATCCCAGATGGTGAGCGATACGCCCCTCAGCTGCCGCTGAGTCTCCCACGTCCAATTTCACGTCCAGCCACTCCTGGGCACGACCTCGGAACATGGCGAGCGCACGATGGCTGGGGACCGACTTGATGGGTTCCTGGTGATCATGGTAATCGCGGAACTTGGCGGCTTCAGGATGCGCACCATCCTTGCCCAACCCCAATTGGCTACGCACCGCAGCACCATCCCACAGCCATTCACGCAGTCGACCCATCAACTCGGCATCTTCGGACCACCGCTCAGACAAGATGTCCTTGACACCTTCAAGAACGGCAGGGACATCCGCAAACCCCAATGCGCTGTGGACATAAGCCTCGGCCTCAGAAGCTGGATTCAAGGTGGGGTCACCGAACAAGCGGTCGGCCAAGGGCTCCAGACCCGCCTCTCGGGCGATCATGGCCTTGGTTCTTCGCTTGGGCTTGAAGG
>CAZCJB010000044.1:0-20067 GCA_964498795.1 uncultured Rubrivivax sp.
GGTGAAGGCGCCCCCGGATGGTGGAGCACACCCGCCAAGCAAGCGGCCTTGTCGGCCTTCAACCGAGAAGCCGACCCAGCGAAGCGTGGTGCTTTGTGGGGCAAGGTGCAGCAGGTGGTCTATGACGAGGTGCCCTACATCAACGTCGGCAAATTCAGTGGCTTGTCGGCACGCAGCCCCGCGCTCGACAACTACCAGCCCGCCACCTGGCCCTTCTTCTGGAACGCTCGCATCAAGTAAGTCCGTCAGATTCTGATTGCACAGGCCCAGGCCATGCTGCGCTTTGTGATGCGCCGGGCAGCCGGCATGCTGGCGGTCCTGGCCTTGGTGGCGGTGCTGGTGTTTGTGTTGACACGGACCGCCTCGGGCGACCCGGTGGCCGTGCTCCTGGGTGACATGGCCACGTCTGCAGACATCGAGCGCGTTCGCAAAGTCTATGGGCTCGACCAACCCGCACCGGTGCAGTTTGTGCTGTGGTTGCGCGAGGTGACGCAGGGGAATTTGGGTCAATCCATCTTCTTGCAGCGCCCCGTCACCCAAGCCATGATGGAGCGGGCCGAGCCTACCGCGCTGCTGGCATTCTTGGCAGTGGGCATTGCCGCGTTCATCGGCATCCCCTGCGGCATCGTCTCGGCGGTGTGGCGTGGACGGGTGATTGACCAAGTCTTCACTGCGGTGGCGATGCTAGGGGCCAGCATTCCCAGCTTCTGGTTGGGGCTGGTGATGATTCAAATCTTTGCCGTGAGCGCAGGGTGGTTTCCCGTGTCGGGTTACGGGGCTCCCAATGCGGCGTGGCTCGAACGCGTGCACGCTTTGGTCTTGCCCGCCACGGTGTTGGGTCTGCTGAACTCGGCCTTGATCATTCGGTTCACACGCGCGTCCATGCTCGACGTCTTGAGCGAGGACTACGTGCGCACGGCGCGCTCCAAAGGCCTGCCGGAGAAGGTGGTGGTGTTCAAGCACGCGTTGCGCAATGCTTTGGTACCCATCGTCACCGTGCTGGGTCTGACGGTGGCGTTGATGATTGGCGGTGCGGTCGTCACGGAAACCGTGTTCGGTCTGCCTGGTGTGGGCAATTTGGTGGTCAATGCTGTACTGCGTCGAGACTATCCGGTCATTCAAGGCGCCTTGCTGGTCATCGCTGCGTTGTACGTGCTGATCAATTTCGCCATTGACTTGCTGTATGCCGTGGTAGATCCGCGGGTGAAGGTGTGATCCTCATGGATGCTGCACCCTCTCGCTCGCCCTGGAGGCACGCCCTTCACCAATTGCTGATGCGCCGCATCGTGGGTGCAGCAGCGTTGGCGCTGATGGCCATCGTCGGTCTGGCGCTTGCCGCTCCGTGGGTGACGGGTTTTGATCCCAATGACACCGCCATCTTGCAACGTCTCAAAGGCCCAAGCCCTGAACATTGGATGGGCACCGATGAGTTGGGCCGAGACCTGTATGCGCGCATTGTGTTTGGTGCTCGCTATTCTTTGGCCATCGCAGCACTCACGGCCACGGGGGCTGTGGGAGTGGGCGCCGCTCTGGGCTTGGCAGCGGGCTTCTTCCGCATGCTCGATGCACCCATCATGAGGTTGGTGGACGCCATGATGGCCTTCCCCGACATCCTCCTGGCCATCGCCTGGGTCGCGATCTTGGGACCATCTCTGGCCAACGTGGTCTTGGCCCTCGTGTTGGTGTATTCCCCTCGCGTGGCACGTGTGGTGCGGGCCTCCACGTTGGTGGTGCGCGAACTGCTTTATGTGGAAGCTGCCCGGGCCTTGGGGGTCGGCACCATCCGAATCCTTTGGCGCCATGTGCTGCCCAACTTGATGTCGCCTATCTTGGTGCAACTGTCTTTCATCTTTGCCTATGCCCTCTTGGCCGAGGCGGGTCTTTCGTTTCTTGGCGTGGGCGTGCCGCCAGAGATTCCCACCTGGGGCACGATGGTGGCGGGCAGTCAGACCTATGCGCACCAAGCGTTCTGGGTGGTGCTGTTCCCGGGCCTGGCCATCATCTTGACGGCGCTGTCGCTGCAACTGTTGGGCGATGGCGTGCGAGACCTGCTCGACCCGCGCCTCAAGAAGGCCACTTGAGCACACCGGATGGGATCGACATGCACGAATCGTTGAAAACCTCGTTGCCTTCTTTCCAATTGAGCCCCCGTTTGAAAGGGTATCCCCATCGGCAGGCGCCCATGGCTTTGGAGGATATCGGGGCCATGGGATGGAACATCCTGGCGTCAGACCTGCCGTTGCCGCTGGCGGTGCTGAAACAAAGTGCGTTGGTCCATAACGTCGAGTGGATGCAGCGCTTTGTGCAGGAGCGCGGCATCGACCTGGCCCCTCATGGCAAGACCACCATGTCCGCCCAACTCTTCGCGCGCCAACTCGATGCCGGGGCTTGGGGACTGACCTTTGCCACAGTGACCCAAGCTCGCATTGGCGTGGCCTGCGGAGCCCGTCGCGTGCTCATTGCCAACCAAGTGCTCACTCCCGAAGACCTCGCAGGCATTCAAGCCTTGAGGGCGCAGACTCAGGATTTGCGCCTGGTCTTTCTGGTGGACTCGCTCGCCCAATTGGCCCTCATCGAACAATGGTTCAACTCCACAAGTACCAACCCGCATCCCGGCGCCTTTGAAGTGATGCTGGAAATCGGCGTCCCAGGCGGGCGGTGCGGCTGCCGCAGCGAAGCAGAGGCCTTGGCCCTGGCGCAGGCAGTTCATGCCAGTTCGGCAGTGCGCCTGGTGGGCATCGAATGCTATGAAGGCTTGGCCGCCAAAGGTCAGACCTCTCACGATGAACCCTATGCGCAGGCGCTGATGGAGCGCGTCCACCGCATCGCCCGCGAAGTCGATCTGCAAGGATGGTTCGAGACTGACGAAGTGTTGGTCTCCGCAGGAGGTTCAGCCATCTTCGACTTGGTGGCGGGCAGACTCAAACCCTCATTGGGCAAACCGGTGCGCGGGCTGCTGCGCTCAGGTTGCTATGTGACGCACGACCATGGCCAGTACCGTCGGATGCTGCAAGCGGTGGGCGAGCGTTGTGGGTGTGACGAGACCCTGCGACCCGCGCTCGAGGTGTGGGCCAGCGTGCAATCGCGGCCGGAACCGGGTCTGGCCATCTTGGCCGCAGGGCGGCGCGACGTCTCCTACGACCTCGAACTGCCCATCCCCTTTGCCAGAGCGGCCATGCATGAGCGTGTGCCACGAGCCGTACCTGCCAGCTGGAAGGTCGTTGGCCTGAACGATCAACACGCTCACTTGCGGTGGCATGCCGACGATGAAGCCATGGCACCGATAGTGGGTGAGCGCATCGGCTTGGGCATCTCCCACCCGTGCACCACCTTTGACAAGTGGCCTTGGATGCCGGTGGTCGACGATCACTATCAAGTGATCGACGCCATCGTCACGCAATTCTGATGACCCAAGTCTCTCTATGAATGACCACCTGAGTCTGCTACACCGCATCGTACAACTGCGCAAGACAGCGCCATCGACACGCCGTGCAATTTTGGATGCCATCATTGAAAACCCAGACCGGGTGCTGAGCGAAAGTTTTGAACAGCTGGCTGACCGCTCCGGCAGTTCGGTCCCCACCATCATGAGAACGTGTCGCGATCTGGGCTTTGCGGGGTTGCGCGAATTCAAATTGGCCATGGCCAAAGAGTTGGCCTTGGGTGGCTCACCGCTGCACCGCCGCGTCAACATCGAAGATCCCACCGAAGAGGTGGTCAGCAAGATCACTCACAGCGCTGCGGCCACCGTGGCAGGCGTTCGGAATCAATTGGATCTGGCCGCGTTGGAGTGGGCAGTGCAGGCGATTGCCAAGGCCCGTCATATCGACATCATGGGAGCCGGCAACACCTCGTGGTTCATGGCCAGCGATCTGCAAGCCCGGTTGTTCCGCCTGGGCCTGTCATGCACAGGCTGGGCCGATTACCACTTACAACAAGTGGCTGCAGGCGCACAGCGCCGAGGTGGCGTGGTGATTGCCATCACCCATGTCGGTGGCATGCCCTCCCTGTTGGATGCCGTGGACATTGCCCGCTCTCAGGGCGCACAGGTGATTGCCATCACCCGGCCCGACACCCCATTGGCCGAGCGCGCACACGGGTTATTGGCGTTGTCGGTGCCCGACGATGCCGTCATGCATGTGGGCATCGATGCGTATCTGGTCCACCTTACCCTGATCGAGATCTTGACGGTGCTGGTCGCACAACGTGTCGGTGAATCGGCCGTGCGCCGTCTGCGGGGCGTGCGCGGTGCATTTCAACGCCACGGCATCGATGTGCGCACCCATCCCTTACAAAGTTGGGACGGTGGAGGAGTCAAACGTCATGCCTGAGCATCCCATGTCCCCCAAGCCCCAGGCCACGTGGTTGCGCCACGGACGCATCATCGATGGCACAGGATCCCCGTCTTGGGAAGGCGACGTGCTGCTGGTGGGAGACCGCATTGCCAAGATGGGCACCCATCTGTCGGAAGAAGTGAGCCCGAGTGACACCACGGTGGTGAACTGTGACGGCCTGGTCATTGCACCGGGCTTCATCGACGCCCACACCCATGACGACGCCTTGGTGCTGCGCGACCCGGCTTGTTTGCCCAAGATTTCTCAAGGCGTCACCACGGTCGTCACCGGGAATTGCGGGATTTCGCTCGCACCCTATCGCTCGCCAGTGGCCGGGCCGCCATTGAGCTTGCTGGGCACAGACTCTTTTGAACATGCCAGTTTTGCAGACTATGCGCAGGCGGTACAACGCGCTCAACCGGCAGTCAACGTGGCATCTTTGGTGGGCCACACCACGCTGCGATATGCGGTGATGAGCGACCTGAACCTGCCTGCCACCGGGGAGCAACGCCACCACATGGCCAGTTTGCTGCAAGAGTGCATGGCCCAAGGCGCGTTTGGCCTGTCCTCGGGGCTTTTTTACGCCGAGGCCTTCGCCGCGCCCGCCGATGAGGTCACCGCGCTGGCACGCGTGGTGGCTCGACATCAAGGGGTCTACGCCACCCATTTGCGAAGCGAGATGCAGACCATCCTCGAAGCCATGCACGAGGCGGCTGATTGCGCCTTTGATGCCGGCGTGCCGCTGATCCTGTCGCACCACAAATGCGCCGGACCTGCCCAATGGGGTCGTACCCGAGAGACCTTGCCTTTGGTGGACTCACTTGCTCAGCGCCAAGAAGTGGCCATGGATGCCTACCCTTATGTGGCAGGCTCCACCGTATTGCGCGAAGATCTGGTGGATGGTGTGATCGACGTGTTGTTGACCTGGAGCGATCCGCACCCGGAACTCGCTGGCCGCACCTTGGGCGACATTGCGGCGCAATGGGGCGTCGATCAAAAGAGCGCCTGCCGTCGACTGCAACCGGGCGGCGCTTGCTATTTTCAGATGCGTGAGGACGATGTGGAGCGCGTGCTGTCTCACCCTCGCACCATGATTGGCAGTGACGGGTTGCCCCACGATCGACACCCACACCCTCGACTGTGGGGCGCTTTTCCGCGCGTGCTGGCCCGCTATTGCCGTGATCGTGGACTGTTCACCCTGGAAGAGGCCGTGCACCGCATGACGGGTCTCACGGCACGCAACTTCCGAATTCCCCATCGGGGTGTGCTGCGCGTGGACCATGCCGCCGACGTGGTGGTGTTTGATCCCGAGAGAATCGCAGACACTGCCACCTACGACGATCCCATCAGCCCCAGCGTGGGGATCTATGCGGTGTATGTCAATGGCGTGCGGGCCTATGGAGACAATGGATCGGCGACGTCGCACTCACGCGCTGGTCGCATGCTGCACAAGTCGGGTGTCTGATCACCCCTTCACCTTGCGCAACACCTCCTCCAGCCGACGCACAGCGCCGTCAATGTCTTTCCACTTCTCCACCCCGAACAAACCCAAGCGGAAGGTGCGGTAGTCGGCCGGCTCGTCGCATTGCAGCGGGACCCCCGCGGCGGACTGCACCCCAGCCGCCAAGAATTTCTTGGACGATTGGATGTCGGGGTCGGTCGTGTAGCTCACCACCACCCCCGGGGCTTCAAAGCCCGGCGCCGCCACGCTGGGGAAGCCGTTTTGCTTGAGCAGCGCACGCACACGCTGGCCCAGATCCATCTCGTGGGATCGAGCCTTTTCAAAGCCGTAGTGCTCGGTTTCCAGCAAGGCGTCGCGCAGACGCACCAAGCTGTCCGTGGGCATGGTGGCGTGGTACGCATGCGCCCCGCCCTCGTAGGTTTCCATGATTTGCAGCCACTTGCGCAAGTCCAGGGCAAAACTGTTGCTCTGGGTCTTGTCGATGGCGAGCCGCGCACGCTCGCTCAGCATCACCATGGCGCAGCACGGTGAACCGCTCCAGGCTTTTTGCGGCGCTGAGATCAATACATCGACCCCCGTGGCTTGCATGTCCACCCACATGGCGCCTGAGGCGATGCAGTCCAACACCATCAAGCCGCCCTGCGCGTGTACGGC
Organism: uncultured Rubrivivax sp.; assembly: GCA_964498795.1. Classification (GTDB taxonomy): domain Bacteria; phylum Pseudomonadota; class Gammaproteobacteria; order Burkholderiales; family Burkholderiaceae_C; genus Rubrivivax. The sequence goes on from CAZCJB010000044.1 coordinate 6,451, forward strand.
TTGGGACACTTGGCGCAAGTAATCGTCCGGCAACATCATGCCTGCCGAGGTCTCGACGTGAGGCGCAAAGACGAGGGCCGGCTTTTCTTTGGCGATCGCGGCGCACACCTCATCGATGGGCGCAGGAACCCAAGCGGCCTGCGCATCGTTGGACAACCGCCGCGCCTTGAGCACAGAGTGGCTCGATGGGATATTGCCCATGTCAAAGATTTGTGTCCACCGGTAGCTGAACCATCCGTTTCGGATGACCATGACGTGCTGGCCCGCCGCAAACTGGCGCGCCACCGACTCCATGCCAAAGGTACCGCTGCCCGGCACCACCGCCACCGAATGCGCACCATAGACTGATTTCAGCACGCGGGAGACGTCCTTCATCACCCCTTGAAATCGGGCAGACATGTGATTCAGAGACCGATCGGTGTACACCACCGAGTACTCATACAGACCCTCAGGGTCGACGTGGGGGAGCAATCCAGGCATGGTGGTCTCTCTTTGAAATGACAGCGCCAATCTTATCGCCAGCCGAGGCAAAACCCTAGGCCCGCTGCCCCTGCAAGGTCAACGGCGCCTCCTTGATGGGGCCATGGACCGCCGCCGCCAGGGCCGCCAAGGCCACATCGGCCCAAAACATCCAGGTGTAATCCCCAAACGCGGTGACGGCCACACCGCCCAACCAGGCGCCGAAAAAGCTGCCCAATTGGTGAGAAAAGAGCGTCAGGCCAAACAAAGTGCCCAAATAGCGCACGCCAAACAGCTTGCTCACCACATTGGCTGTGACCGGCAAGGTGGCCAACCAAGTGAAGCCCACTGCCACGGCAAAGGCATAGAAGGTAAGGGGAGTCTTCGGGGCCGCCATGTAAAGCAACACCGCCACCGCACGCGAGGCATACATGCCCGCCAGCAAGCTTTTGCTGCGAAAACGGGACATGCAGGAACCCAAATATAAAGTCCCCACAATATTCGAAATCCCGATCAACGCCAAGGAGGCGCTGGCCACCTCCGGGCCCAAGCCGCACAGACTGACCTGCGTGGGCAGGTGCGTCACCAAAAAGGCCGTGTGGAATCCGCAGGTGAAAAATCCGATGTTCAGCAGCCAAAAGCTCGAATCTCGCGCGGCCTCTAGCAAAGCCGCCCTGAGCCCTCCACTCGATGCCCCCTGGTGGCCAGCCTTCGAAGCCGATAGCCCTGCGGAGGCGGCCTGTCCTGCCGTCAGTTGAAAGATCAACGGCAAGGCGCACAAAGTGATGGCCGACATGGCAGCCATGGCACTGGCCCAACCGACACTTTGAATCAACCCTTGGGTCATGGGTGCAAAGACGAATTGTCCCAAGGACCCACAGGCGTTGATCAGGCTGGAGGCTGCGCTGCGTGAAGCGTCAGTCAGCTTTCGGGCCGCAGCCCCCATGAGCACCGAAAAACTGCTGGTGCCCGAACCGGCCGCGATCAGGACACCCAGCGCCAACACCATCATGGACACGGAGGTCGCTGCGGCGGCCACGGCAGCCCCCGCCGCCATGACCACTATGCCCGCCACCAACACCGGACGTGCGCCCCATCGGTCGGCGACGGCTCCTGCCACAGGTTGAAACAGCCCCCACACCAACTGCCCCAAGGCCAAGGCCAGACTGATGGCCGCAATCCCCCACCCCGAACTGGTGTTCATGGGTCCCACGAACAGTCCCAACGACAGGCGTATGCCTTGCGTGATGGCGATGATGCCTCCGGCCGTCAGCACAATCCAGAGAATGGCCGGTTGGCGCAGCGCTTGAAGCAAAGGCTGAAGCATGAATTCAGGTCAACCAGGAGGTGGTCAGACCTTCAGTGTACGAGCCAGGCGTTGATACCGGCCAGGTAGGCGCATCCAAGCGCGCCTGTCAGCACGCCCCACCATGCCCCCTGGCGGGTTAGCAAACGAGACACAGGGACTTCAAAGGTCGTGGCCGCCACGGCCACGGGCAAGGTCCACACCGCCAGGGCTGCACTCAGCCCCCAGGCGAACACGCCGGCACTCACCAAGGCGATCGGCGCAATGCCAAACGGTCCGGTGGACACCATGGGTACCAACAGACTCACTCCAATCATGGGATGCAGCCCGAGCTGTCCCAAACTCACCAAGGTCACCACGAGCAGCGTGATCAACAGGCCTCCCGACACCAAACTCGGCAACACCGTCTGGGCTGCGTGTTGAACCTCAGGCAGACCCGCCAAGCACACGCCCATCACTTGGGCACCGACGATGATGAGCAGCTCGTCCGACAAACGCGAAAAATGACCCCAGGTGGCGCGACACGCTTGATGGACCACCGACACGCCCCGCGTGCACAAATACGGGATGCACAATGCCGGCAGCGCCAGGGTCACAGCCTGCAGCCCTGAGTACCCCCACACCGTGAGCAGCAGCACGCCTCCCAAGAGAAACGACATTGGCAAGGTCAGTGGCCACAAAGCCCGGACACTGGCCAGTGCCTCGGAGGCCTTCAAGCCAGGGATGAAGATGGCTTGGGCCAAGACCAATGCCATCACCGCCAACCCCGCGCCCAGGCCCATCACCTGCCACAAAGGCGCTGCAGGTACCAGTGAGCTGGTGAAGGCCATGGCCACAAAGATGGGAGACCACATGATAGAAGCCCCCACTCCTCGCGCCGCACATACGGCCAACTGCGCGCGAAAATTGGCATCTGCGCCTCGGGTCACCACGGGCGCGATGACGGCCATGGCGCCCACATTGAGCACGGCACTGAGTGCATGAGACCCCAACAGGGTCCAGTGCTGCGCTTGCGCCGACGACAGCAAACCCATTCGATCTTGCAAGTGCGCTCGGTGTGGGCTCAGCTGCACAGTGGCTCGCAGCAACAACACCGACGGCAGGAAGCCACCGAAGATCTGGGCCTGTGACAGCCCTTTCATCACACCGGCAGCATCGTGTTGCCAAAGTGTCAGCCCACCTGCCACCGTGCACACCACGGCAAATAGGAGCCGGATGTGCGAACTCGCCCGCAAGAGCGCCAAGCCCAGAATGGCCACCAGGGCCCCCATGGCCAGATGAGACAACCAAGGGCGCCAAGACAGCAACAGGCTGATCTCACAGACCCAGACTCCCAGCAGCAACGCGGCCGACAATTGCGCCGGCCAACGCGCGCCGAGAAAGGCGCGCCACCGGGCGATGCCCGGACTCAGCTCTGCATGCCCCACTTCTTGACGGTGACCCGTTCCAGGTTGCGAAAGATGATGCTTTCCACCAGCAGGCCAATCAAGATCACTGTGAACAGGCCCGCAAATACCGCAGGGATGTCCAGAATATTCTTGTTCTCATAGATGAACCACCCGAGCCCGCCCGACTTGGAGGTGGTGCCAAACACCAGTTCTGCGGCGATGAGAGTGCGCCATGCAAACGCCCAGCCCACCTTCAGGCCCGACAAGATGCTGGGGAATGCCGCGGGCACCAAGATCTGCAGGACATAGCGAGGACCGGTCAGGCCCACGTTGCGTCCCACCATGCGCAAGGTGGAAGACACCGCCTTGAAACCTGAGTGGGTGTTCAGGGCCACAGGCCACATCACCGAGTGCACCAGCACAAAGACGATGCTGGGATCGCCCAAACCCAGCCACATCAGGGCCAAAGGCAGCAGCGCAATGGCCGGCAGCGGGTTGAGCATGGCTGTCAAGGACTCCAACAAGTCTTCGCCCAACCGGGTGGTGGTGGCCAACACGCTCAAGATCAGGGCCAACACCAAACCGATGACATAGCCCTTGAGCAGCACACCCAGAGACACAGCCGTCTTGGACGCCATGTCACCATTGCGGGTGTGCTCCCAGAAGGACGCCAAGGTCTCGGAAAATGTGGGCAAGACCAGAGGGTTGCCCAGCGAGCGTGCGTACCATTCCCACAGCAGCGCCAAGATGACCAATAAAAAGGTCTTGCGCAACCAGGCCTGGCCGGTGAGGCGCTCCATCCAGGTCAAGGGCTGGGTCACCACGCCGAAGTCTTGCTCTTGCACCGCAGACCGCACGAATTCATCGCGCAGCGGTGGCGTGGGCTTGTCACGCATGAGCCACCTCGCCATGATGCGCAGAACCACTTTCCTCCGTAAACAACATCTGGTGGATTCGGTCTGACAAGCGCAGCCCTGTGACGGCGTCCACGGGGTCGCTGCCGTCACTGTTGAGCTCCGCACGCACCTGCCCCGGGTGCGGCGACAACAGCAGAATCCGGTTGCCGACCCGCACGGCTTCAGGAATGGAATGCGTCACAAAGATCACCGTGAAATGCGTGTCGTCCCACAGCTGGAGCAGTTCGTCTTGCATCTTGCGACGGGTGAGCGCATCCAATGCCGCAAACGGTTCATCCATGAGCAGCACATCGGGCTCCATGGCCATTCCGCGCGCAATGGCCACCCTTTGCTTCATGCCCCCCGACAAGGTGTGTGGATACGATGCCGCAAAGCGTGACAGATTGACCTTGGCGATGTAGTCCGCCGCGCGCTCGCGGGCGGCCTTGCCTTTCAGGCGCCCTGAGGACTCCAGCGCAAACACCACGTTGTCCAAGACCGTCTTCCAGGGCAACAACTGGTCGAACTCTTGGAACACCATCATGCGGTCAGGACCCGGGCGAGTGATGCGCTCTCCCTTGAGACGGAACTCACCTTCCACCGGCTGCAAATATCCGCCGGCCGCTTTCAACAGTGTGGACTTACCGCAGCCCGACGGGCCCAGCAACACAAAACGGTCGCCTGGGTAGACGTCAAAGCTGACCCTGTAGGTCGCGGTGACCAAATGCTGCGGCGTTTTGTACTGCAGCGTCACACCATCAGCTTGCAATAGCGGTGGGGTCCCAACGTTCATGATGGATGCTATCGTCTTTCGCTCAGCTGCCAGGCAAATCGTGAATCTCTGGGAAGAACAGGTCCTTCCAAGAGGCTGGTCGAGTCTTCAAGGTACCCACCTGGTGCATGAATTGCGCGTAAGGCAGCAGCCGTTCTGGCGCCAAGGTGTAATGCACTTGCGGATCATTCATGATCGCCAGGATCTTGTCCACGTTTTCCTTGCCGCCTCCCTCGGCCACATACTGCTCCGCCGCTTTGCGCTTGTTGGCATTGATGAGGTCGGTCGCCTCACGCAAGGCATCCAACATCGACTTGTAGGCCTTGGGGTTTTCGGTCCTGAACTTGTTGGTTGACCACACCATCAGGAAGGTGTTGGCGCCTCCCATCACGTCGTAGGAATTCAACACCACACGGGTCCCCGGCACTTCCAAAGCTTGATTTTGAAAAGGAGGCGAGGTGAACTGCGACGCGATCTCGCCACTGCCTGACAGCATGGCCCGCAGACCTTCGGGGTGGGTGAGATTGACCATCAGCGGATTGAGCTTCTTGAAGTTCTCAGCGCCAAACTCACGCGAGGCGGCCATTTGCAGGTAGGTGGTTTGCACCGACGATCCGGCACCGGCCATGGCAATGCGATCTTTTTCGGTGAAGTCCTTGATGGTCTTGATGTTGGGGTTGCGGGTCACCAGCAAGTTGGGCATCGAAGACAGGGCTGCCACGCCTCGCACATCGACGTTATTGCGCGTGCGGTCCCACAGGATGATCGCAGGCCCGGTGCCACCCGCAGCAAAGTGCAGGCTGCCTGAGAGCAGCGCATCGTTGGCTGCAGCGCCAGCGCCCAATGTGGCCCAACTCACTTTGGTGGCGGCCAAACCGTTCTTGGCCAAGTGCTTTTCCACCAGCTTTTCAGCCTTCATCACCGTCAATTGCATGTACCCGATGCCGTACTGCGACATCAGCTTGAGCTCATTGACCTCGGCCCGTGCAGGCACCGCCAGCCAAGGAGTGAGCGCAGCGAGGATCAGGGCTTTACCAAACATTCTTTTCATCACAACTTCCTCCAGGTTGATCAGGGACGGACGCCAAATTTCGGCTTGGGGCCGAGCGTGGTGAGCATGCGGCCGCGGGCCACTTCAATGAAGCGGCACAAGTAGGCCCGGGTCTCGCGCGGATCGATGATCTCCTCCACGCCAAAGGCCTCGGCCGTGCGAAACGGCGAGGCCCAAGCTCGAAGTTCGGCTTCGATCTCGCTCTCACGGGCTTTGGGGTCAGGAGCCGCTTCAATCTCACGGCGAAATGCGGCCGCCACCCCGCCCTCGATGGGCAGTGAGCCCCACTCTGCTGAAGGCCATGCGATCTTGAAATCCAGTCCATTCTTGTCGGTGGTGCCCATGCCGGCCATGCCATAGCATTTGCGAATCACCACCGTGAAGATAGGGACCGTGGCTTGCAAGCCCACATAGACACTGCGCATCCCTTCGCGCAATGTGGCCGCCGCTTCGGCATCTTTGCCCACCAAGAAGCCGGGCACATCCACCAGGAACACCAGCGGAATGTGAAAACAATCGCACAGCTCAATGAAGCGCGTTTGCTTTCTGGCGGCCTTCACGTCCATGGCCCCGCCGTTGACGTTGGGGTTGTTGGCCACTACACCCACCACATGGCCGCTCATACGGGCCAAGCAGGTGATCAGCGCTTTGCCATAGGTCGGCTGTATTTCGAACATCGATCCCACATCGACCACGAGCTTGATCAGACGCCGCATGTCATAAGGTTTGCGGCGGTTCTCCGGGACAATGCGCCGCAACTCCTCCTCGATCCGGTGCACCGGATCTGAGCGGTCGCCGAGCGGCGGCAATTCCCACACATTGCGTGGCATGTAAGACAAGTAGCGCCGGATCAGCTCGAAGCACTCTTGCTCGTTGGCCGCGATGTTGTCGATGGTGCCGGCGGTGCTGACCGCCATGCTGGCGCCACCCAGTTCTTCTTTGGTGATCTTTTGTCCCAGAGACCGCTCCACCACTGGAGGGCCAGCTGCGAAGACTTGGCTGGTGTCTTTGACCATCACCGACCAGTGCGACAGAATCGCCCGCCCTGCGGGCCCACCGGCTGCAGTGCCCATGACAGCGCACACCACCGGCACCTCACCGAGCAGTTGCACCGATCGCTCGAAACCATGCACACCCGGAAAGACAGAGTGTCCACGGCGCTGAATCGAGGTCACACTCCCGCCCGCTCCATCGATGAGGTTGACCAGGGGAATCCGATATTGGTGGGCCAAGTCTTCGACAAAGCCTCCTTGCCCGCCCTTCTTGCGGTCGCCACTCCAACTGGTGCCACCTCGCACCGTGAAGTCTTCTCCGCCTATGGCCACGGGACGGCCGTCCACCTGGGCCAGGCCCATCACGTAGGGCGCGGGGGTCAGCGACTGCAACTTGTTGTGTGCGTCATAACGCCCTTGACCCGTGAGCGTACCCACCTCGTTGAATGAATCCGCATCGACCAACCCTTGAATGCGTTCGCGTATGGTCAAACGCCCCTGGCCATGGTGTTTTTCCACCGCCTGAACGCCGCCCAGCCCGTGAGCGAAAGTTCGACGCTGAGCCAGTTCATCCAGTGCCTGCGCCCAGGGCGCTGCCGCGGCATCGAAGGAGGCCGACGGTGCGCTCACGGATTCACCACCACCAAGGCCTGCCCTTCGGAGACGGCCTCACCTTCTTCGACCAGAATTTCCACCACCGTGCCACCGTCCTCACACAGCACCGGGATCTCCATCTTCATGGACTCCAACACCATCACGGTGTCGCCGGGCTCCAGCCGCTGTCCTTCTTTGGCAGCAATTTGCCAGACGGAGCCTGTGACTTCAGATTTCAATTGTTGTTGGGCCATGAATTTCTCCGAAAACTTGCTTTGACAAAACTTGCAATGAAGCGGGGCGACTAAAAGCTGGTGGGCCAGGCTCGCATGAGATGTTGACCCACACCGCCCGTCAGGCGCAACTGGTGCACCTCTAGCATGCGAATGAGGTAGTCGCGCGTGTGATCCGGCAACACGACCGACTGGGCAGCGTAGATGGCGGCGATGTCCGAGACTTCATTGTCACGGTCCATGGCAGCTCGGGCCTCGTCAAATCCCGCGTCGCCCGGGTTGTATCCGTGGACCACCTTGACCGCAACCTGCGGGTCCATGAAACTGATTTCTGCCGTCGGCCAAGCCGCCATCTCGTCGGAGTTGCGCCCGCCTCCCATGTTGAGATAGGCCTGACCATAGCTCTTGCGCAAGACCACCGAGAGCTTGGGCATGGTGGTCAAGGCCAGCGCATTCATGAAATTCATGATCTTGCCGGGCGCGCGCTTTTTCTCGGCCTCGGTGCCAATCACAAACCCGGGGGTGTCCACCAGCATCACCAAGGGGATGTTGAAGGAGTCGCACAAGACAATGAAGCTGGTGATCTTTTCGCAAGCGTCGGTGTCCAAGGCGCCACCCTTGTAGAGCGGGTTGTTGGCGATGATGCCGACAGCCTTGCCTCCCAGCCTGGCCAGACCGGTCACACCGACCTTGCCAAAGCGTGCCTTGAGCTCAAAGAAGCTGTCCCGGTCGACCAGGGTGCGGATGATTTTGCGCACGTCATACACCTGGGTTCGCGATGCCGGCAGCAGATCCAGAATCTGGTCCATGCCAGCCCCAGAGCCTTCGGGCACGGCGGCGACCGGCGGAGCCTCTTGGTGGTGGCTGGGCAAGTAGCTCAAGAACCGACGGATGGCCTCGAGCGCCTCTTCATCGGTGTCTACGACCAAGTCCGCCAAGCCGGTCACTTCCGCGTGCAGCTTCCACCCTCCGAGCTCTTGGGGATCGACTTCTTCCTTCACCGCCAACGAGGCCAACAGCGAGCTGGATACGGCCAAGACCGCGCCTTTGCGCATGACGCTGAAGTCCGACATGGCCGCGTACCAAGAGGACGATCCATAAGAAAGACCCAAGGTGGCCGAAGCCCACGGGATCTCTCGCATGCGCTGGTACTGCGCGCCGTCGTTGCCCAGAAGCTGCCCCATTCCACGTGATCCCATGTGATCAGGCATGCGCGCACCCGAGGACTCACCCAAGAAAATCAAGGGCAGGCCACGCTGGGTGGCCACGCGCTTCATATGGGCCATCTTGCGACCATTGGTGGCGGCGCTTGATGCCCCCATGACGGTGAAATCATTGGCCACCACCGCCGCCTCGCGAGCTTGGATCTTGCCGAAGCCGGCCACCTTGCCGTCTCCCGGTGACTTGTCTTGATCCCCCGGCACCGCCGACGTCGCAAATAGGCCCGATTCGATGAAGGTTCCAGGATCAAAAAGACGGTCAATGCGCTCACGGGCGTTCAAGATGCCCTGCGCCTTGCGCTTTTCCAACTTAGGCGCACCCCCCATGGCCATCGCCTTGTGGCGGCGCAATTCATAGGCCTGGCGAATCTGCTCTCGTCGCTCGTCGCTGGACGTGCTCATATCACTCCTGCTGCTTTCAAGTCCTCGAGCATGTCGTCGCTCAAAGCCAGTTTTTCTTTCAACACCTGCCGAGTGTCGTGGCCGATGTGGTGCCCCGCGTGCCGCACCTGGCCCGGCGTGGCCGACAGTCGCGGCACCACATTGGCCATGGCCACGGACCCCAGGTCTTCATCCGGGGCCTGCACGATCGACTGCCGAGCCCGATAGTGCGGGTCACCAAAGATGTCAGCGATGGTGAAGATGCGCATGGCGGGCACAGCGGCCTCGTTCAATCCTCGCTCCAGGGTCGAAAGCGGACAAGCTCGCGTCCAGCGTGTGATCAGGTCATCCAAGACCTCTACATGCTCGGTGCGTGCCCGGGCCGTCGCAAATCGCGGGTCGGTCGCCAGTTCAGGCTGCCCCATGGCCTGGGCCAATCGCTTGAAGACCGCATCTCCCATGGCCGTGATGTGGATGAACTGTTGATCGGCGGTCGGGTAGAGGTTGTTGGGCGTGGAATCGGGCAGCCGTGAGCCGCAACGGTTGGCGATGAATCCCGTCTTTTCAAAGGCAGGAATCCAAGGCTCCATGAAGCTGAAAGCACTTTCGTAAAGAGCGGCGTCAATCACTTGCCCGCGACCGGTGCGGTGGCGCGCAAAGAGTGCCATGGTGGCCCCGAACGCGGCATACAAACCAGTGATGTAGTCGGTCATGGACACGGCCACCCGGGCCGGGGGACGATCCGGGTCGCCAGTCAGGTGTCGCAAGCCACTCAGCGCCTCGCCAATGACACCATAACCCGCGCGCTGACTGTAGGGTCCGTCTTGCCCAAATCCGCTGATGCGAACCATCACCAGGCCGGGGTTGCGCTGCGACAGCGTCTCAAACCCCAACCCCCAACTCTCCAAAGATCCCGGGCGAAAATTCTCGATCAACACATCGCTTTGGGCCGCCAGATCAGCCGCCAACGCGCGCCCCTTTTCATGTCGAAGATTGACCGAAATGAGCGACTTGTTGCGAAAGATGCTGGCCGCATACAAAGACTTTCCGTGGAAGCTCTTGCCCATGGTGCGCACGGGGTCCCCTTCGGGCGCTTCGATCTTGATGACCTCCGCGCCAAAGTCTGCCAGCAAGCGGCCACAAAACGGGCCGGCCACGGTCGACCCCATCTCGAGAACACGAATGCCCGCAAGCGGTCCATCGGGCGACACATGGGACGGAGAAAGAGGATTCGTCATGAGTTCACAACAAGTATTTTTGGTAGCGCTCCAGCACCGACTTGGCGCTGCGCATATTGGCGCGACGCAAGGCCTCGGCCTGATCGGCATCTCCGGCACACATGGCTTCCAGCATGGCGGTGTGCTGCGCCAGCCCCTGCTGAGCGCGCCCAGGCAGGATGATGATGCGGCGTATCAGGTTTTGGGTGCGTTCCAGGATGCTGTCGAGCATCTGCTCCAGCACCGGGCTGCCCGATGACTCAATCAAGAGCTTGCGAAAGGCCTCGTAGTCTTGGATGTAGGCATCCAAATTGCCTTCGGCCACATAACGCGCCATCGGGCCCTTGAAATGCTTGAGAGCTTCTTGCCAGCGCTTGCGGGGCCCATTCAGTGTGGCGAGTCGAGCGCAAAGGCCTTCGAGCACTTCGCGCACGTCGTACAAGTGCGCCACATCGGCCCACTCCAGTCGCATCACCACCGCACCTCGATTGGGAATGCGCTCCACCAAACGTCGCTGCTCGAGCACCGCCAGCGCATCGCGCACCCGGGTCCTGGGCACACCAAACTCCAAGGCCAATTCAGATTCGCTCAACTTCGAGCCAGGCGGCAAGTCGTGCGCCGCGATGCGGCGACGCAGCTCCAACGCAATGTCAGGCTTCGCGCCCGAACGTGTCGATCCATCGCTTGACGCTCGGGCCACCGATCGTGAAGCTTTGGAGGATTTGAGTGGCGCTGATTTGGGCACGATGTGTTGACAACAACTTAGCTTCAAAATTGTCTACACTTTTGTTGACACTTTTATTCACGTTTTCACGGAGACCCGTCCGGTAGGCAAGGATCCGAACAACTCGAACCATGCCTCGCCCGTCGGTTCGTCGTAATATCTGAGCGAGTCTGTCCGCCGCGCATGGGCGCCTTGCATGACTGCCACCTCGCTTCCTCCCGAGCTGCCGGATCCCGTTCCTCACGATGCCTCTGACGCCGTTGACGCAGAGGAAGCCGGTCTGCGCCTGCAGCGGGTGCTCGAGCAGCAGCGTCGATTGATGTTGCAGCTGCTGCCTGCACAGTTGGCGATAAAAAACGCGCTTGAAGGCATCTTGGTGACCGATAACGCAGGTGTGGTCATTGATGTGAATCCGGCTTTTGAACGCATGACCGGCTTTCAGCGCTCGGAAATCGTGGGGCAAAGTGCGGGGCAGCTTTATCGCTGGGTGGAGACCCCGGGCATCCAGGATGAAATCCTCCATCACCTCATGACCGAAGGCGCTTGGCGCGGAGCGGCTTCATTTGCCAACAAGTCGGGTTACCGCCACGACAGTCTTACTTCGATCAACATGATGGTGGACGAAGCAGGTCAACCTCAAGGCCGGGTGGTGGTGTTTTCTGACATCACCGAACTTCGCGACACGCAGCGCTTGCTGGAAAAAACGGCCACGACCGACCGACTCACCGGCTTGCCCAACGCGATCAAGTTTGACCAACTGCTGCAACAGGCTCTGGATGAGGCGGCCACGCAAGGGCATCGTCTGGCCGTGTTTTTTGTCGACGTGGACCACTTCAAATCCATCAACGACACCTTAGGTCATCACGCTGGAGACGAGGTGCTGCGAGAAGCGGCACGCGCCATGCGAGGGTGGTTGGGCGACAGTGCCGTTCTGTGTCGACGCTCGGGCGACGAGTTCTTGGCGTTTTACCGCGTCATGCAGCCGGCAGAAGAGTTCCGCCAAGTGGTGAAGTCTTTCATCCCGGAGTGCCATGTGGAACTGGCGGGCCCACCTGCAACCCGTGTCACCGTGAAGTTCAGCAGCGGTGTGGCCCTGTTCCCCGACGACGCACAAGATGCCGAAGCCTTGTTTCGTGCGGCGGACGGTGCGCTGTACGCGGCCAAGGCGCGCGGCCGGCGTTGTGTCGAACCGTTTTCCGCCGAAATCGGAGCCCAAACCGATCGACGCATGCAGGTGGAGCGACGCTTGAACCTGGCCCTGCAGCAGGGCACGCTGCAGTTGGCCTACCAGCCGCAGGTGGACATTCACACCGGTGACATCGTGGCCTTTGAGACCCTGTGCCGATGGAACGATGACGAACTGGGTGTGGTGTCCCCCGCCGAGTTCGTGGCCGTGGCGCTCGACAGCTCTTTGGCCTTGCCGCTTGGGCGCTTTGTGTTGTCACAAGTGCTCAAAGATTTGCCGTCGTTCAGGGCACGATGGCCCCACATTCGCGTTGCGCTGAACACCTCGATCCAGGAGATGGCACACCCCGACTTCTTCAACCATTGGATCGAGTCCATGCAGGCCGCGGGCGCAGACACGGCCCGCCATTTGGAAGTGGAGATCACCGAGGACGCGCTGGGCCACATCACCCCCGCCCTGCAGGTACGGCTCCAAGGCTTGCGCGACCTCGGAGTGCATGTGAGCCTGGATGACTTCGGCACCGGACACTCCTCGCTGTCGCGCTTGCATCAGCTTCCTCTGGACAAGGTCAAGATCGACCAATCTTTCGTGCGGCAAACTCACGATCCCCGGGTGCAGGCCATCTTGCGAGCGGTGATCGACATGTCCCGAGCGTTGGGGCTCGAAGTGATCTTTGAGGGCGTGGAAACCGCTTCAGAGCTCCAAGTGATCCAGAGCATGGGAGGTCGTGTCGTCCAAGGCTACATCGTGGGCAGGCCGGCCTCCCAGAGCGCGTGGACACGCGGGGCCTGAGGCCTATGCCCAAGAGACCATTCACCGCGCCACGGCAAAGTCACGCCTGAATTCCCGAATCGCGCGCGCCACCGTGTCGGCGAATTCGCGGCCCAGCGCGGACATGCCGCGTCGGCGTGAATACAGCAAGGTCACTTGAAATTCCACCGCTGGCAAGAACCTTCGGGCCACCACCCCCCGACGCTCGAACTCTCGGGCCGTGAAGGGGTCCACCACCGAAATGCCTTGCCCTGAAGACACCATGGCGCAAGCAATCTCCGACAGCGGTGTTTCGGCACGGATGCGCCGTGGCACCGATTCACGAGCAAACAACTCGTCCATGCGGAATTTGGACGGCGTGGTGGGGCCCAGCGCGATGTAGGGCTCATCTCGATAATCCTCCGGCCGCAGCACGCGCTTGCGGGCC
>CAZCJB010000045.1:0-8180 GCA_964498795.1 uncultured Rubrivivax sp.
TGAGCCACATCACCTTGGCCCGAGAGTTGCTGTCCGGCTTGGCCGAGCGCTTAGGGCTCGAGACTCTGCTGGCCGATGAAGAAGACATGGCTTTGCTGGAGTTCGAGGATGCGCCTCCGATCAACCTCGCTCTTGAGGAGGACGGGGGTATCGCGTTGACGGTGTATCTCGGAGATGCGCCTGAAGGCGATCTCGAGCTGGCCGAAGAACTGCTCGCTTCGAATCTGAACTGGCGAGACACCGATGGCGCTACGCTGTCCATGGAGCGTCACAGCCGTGGGGTATTTCTTGCCCGGCGATGGACAATCGCTGAGCTGGGTGATGTTCAAGGCCTCAGTTCGGCAGTGGAGCAGTTCATCGTGCTGGCACAGCGTTGGATTGCAACCTTTCCGCATTTGAGGACTCTTGTCAACGAGCCGAGCAACGCCCCACTTGCGCCCCTCAACTTCAAAGGCTTGCGAGGGTGAATGGAGATCGATTTCGTCGCCCCTCTGACTGCTCGCAGGCTTTTGTTTTCAAAAATCACGCCTGCGCAGTGCGGCCTATACTCTGAGTTCGCATGACCCCGGACTCCCGGCAGGGGAGTTTGAGGGGGTGAAAGTCTGTTCAGAGTATCGACATCCTGGGTAGCCTCTGTCACACCGGTTCAAGCCCTTAGACGATCATTCAAGAAAGTTTCGCCGCATGCCTTTCGATTTTTGCAAGCATTGTCAAAAGTGTTGCCATGTCGACGAAGGTTTCCCGACGTTAGAAATTCCTCTGTTGGCAGCTGAAAAAAAATGCTGGCAGAAGTTAGAAATTTCGACCGCATGTCGATTCCTGGGTGAGGGAGGATGCACGCTCGGCGTAGCCAAGCCTTTCGCATGCCAACAGTACCCCGTGTCCTTCGATCCCAAGCTGCGACGGTTCTTTTTTGACGCGGATTGCCCTCTGTACGATCAGTACCAGGAGGATCTTCTGGTGGACAACAGCGAGGCCCACCGACATCTAGATGGCGTGATCCGAACGATCAATGCGTTGGCCCAAGAAGAACCGAAATTCTTGGAAACAAATTTCGCCCTCGATGCCGATTATTTTGAACTGCTTCCTCTTAAGACCCCACAGCGATTGAAGAAACGCCTGCGTGCCAAGAGCGGCGGCGGCTAAAACCGGTGTGTATCGCCGAAGCTGTGATCGTAGTCCATGGTGAGCTCGGTATGGGCAGGCACCTTCGTCAGGGTTAGAAAGCTTCCGTCGGGCTGCATTTGCAAGTTGGGCTGCTTGTGATGGTTGAGGTAAATGGACATGTTGACCATGTTCAGCCCAGCGTAGGGAATCAAAAAGCCTGCATCGTCGTAATAGCACAGCGACTCCACCACCTTGCGTACCGGGCGAGGTAGGCGGCCTACTTGGTCGTGGCTCATTCGAATTTCGCGCACACGCAGCGGGCTGCTCAGAGGGTCGATTCCTTTGGGGATGGCACGAATCGCAAAGACGCCGATCCCATGAATCGGTGACGGTCGCAATTCGCAGTACAGGCCCTCTTTCAACCGCGTGAAGGCTCGCTGGCTTAGGGCCATGGGCGGTGGTGACTTTGGCGACTTCACTGTTAGAACTTTCTCGGCTTGGCGTACTCAGTTGTCAAAACACCTCATGCCCAAGGGATGACGCCGGGAGTCCAGACCCGCTTGGAGTCACGCTCCAGACGATTCCAATCTCGAGATTCGAAATCCGTAAATAGTGGGGAGGTGGGGTCCAGCATCAAAGGATGATCGACGGGACATAAAGCCAAGGAATATATAGGCTCAAATTGATTCACAAACAGCGCCTTGTAGGGAAAGTCGCCAACAGGCCCCAGGTTGTAGAACGCATAGCCTTGATCCAGCGTCCATTGGGCGGCGAGCAAACAAGCGTACAGGCCCGGCGAGTATTTGCGGTAGGCAGGATTCCATTGACAAAAACTGCCATACACCTGGCTTCGTTCGGGCAGCACCATAGACACATCAGTCAACACATGCTCACCTTGAGGCGTGTGAACTTGCAAGACCAAGACGTCCAGTTCCTTCACATAGTCTACAAACCCCTCAAGTTCTCGAGCGTCGATCTCAAATCGCGCGAAGTGCTGACCACCCCAACTGGACAACTTCTCGACGTCGACGGATGCACCGGGCACCAAATCAACTTGGTGAATGAAGCGGCTGTTAAGTTTGCGAAGTTCTTTGAACTTGCGCGCACGTCGATCGTCAGACCAATATCCAGGTTGTCTCACGGCCGCGAGGCCGTAAGCGTCCCGAATGGGGTGTCCCCAATCACTTTCGGGGGGCAGCGCGTACACCACAAGCGGGCGACGGGCCATCCTGAGCAATTCCTCATTCACATCGATATAAGGACAAAGGGCGTCCCATCGGGTAGTGAAGTAGGCAATATCGCCGTGGTAGCTATCAACGCACAAGGACCGCGCAGTCCAGGACTGATGACCCAGAATGCAGAGCCTTGCAAAATCGCTCGAATTCAATTCGAGCTCTGGCCCTTTGAAAAATCCTTCAAATTCCACTGGTCAAAGCCCCTGAAATTCCGACACGTCAACCACCGAGTCGTGTCATCAACCTTTCATAAAGTGTAGGGCAAAAACAAGACCCTGCTATAGGTTTTCTGTCCGTAATGCCCACTATTGGCGAGTACAACTGGACAGGTGCACACTGAGACAGGCGACTCAAAATCTATCACCGAACAAGAAATTACTCATGTCCAAGAAGTTCATGCTCTTTGTCATTGATACGCGAACCGAATCCGCTACGCCACAAGAGATGGCTGCCATTGACGCGTTCAATGACACCTTGAGAGCTCAAGGACATTGGCTTTTTGCGGGCGGTCTTGCAGCCCCCTCTGAAGGCAATGTCATCGACAACCGCCACGGAGTCCATCAGGCTTCCGGCAAGCCTCTGTTCGACGCTCAAGAAAATTACAGTGGCTTTTGGTTGATCCAAGCACCCGATCTGAATCGCGCCCTGCAACTCGCCCATGCGGGCTCCCAGGCGTGTCACCGCAAAGTGGAGCTGCGGCCGCTTTTGGGATGATGCCTGCACCGTCACGGCATACACTCGACCTCATGAAAATCTCCGCCCTGCCTCCTGCGCTCCAAGGGCGTGCAGTCTGGCGAGCGTGTCATTGGGGAGCACAAGACACCTACACCCTGCACCTCAATGAGGCGCAATTGCGCGAACTTGAAAATGCCGCCACGCAGTGGCTGGATCAGGGTCGCTCCATCGCCTCGATGCAGGCAGGCTCTTTGCACCTGCCCAGCCTGAGCGGCTCGCTGGCCGATTGGCAAGATCGCTTGCTCCGTGGCGAAGGGTTCGTCTTGGTGCGCGGGCTGCCGGTAACCACTTGGTCCAGACCACTGTTGGCTACCGCCTTTTACGGCCTGGGCTGCCACCTGGGTCGTCCCAGACCGCAGAACCGCGCGGGTCACCTCCTGGGCCATGTGATTGACATGGGCTTGGAAAGCAGCGACCCCAACGTCAGGCTCTATCAAACGCATGAGCGGCAAACTTTCCATACCGATTCTTGCGACGTCGTGGGTTTGTTATGCCTACAGCCCGCGAAAGAAGGGGGAGACTCGGCTCTGGTGTCATCCAACACCCTGTACAACGAAATACTCGCCAGAGAACCTGCACTTGCTGCAGCCTTGTTCGACCCCATCGCCACCGATCGTCGTGGTGAAACCCCTCCAGGTATGAAGCCGTTCTTTGAGATCCCCGTGTTCAATTGGCATGAGGGATCGATGTCGACCATCTATCAACGTCAATACATCGATTCGGCACAGCGCTTTCCAGAAGCCATGCGCCTCACCGCCGTGCATCAGGAGGCCCTTGACCTGTTCGATGCACTGGCCAACGACCCTCAACTGCATATCATGATGCGTCTGCAAGCCGGTGACATGCAATTTGTTCACAATCACAACATGCTGCATGACCGCACTGCGTTTGCAGATTGGAGTGAACCCTCCCGCCGCCGGCACCTCCTGCGCCTGTGGTTGTCCTCTCCACAAGGCCGCGCGTTGCCTGACGTGTTTGCCCAGCGCTATGGCAACGTGACCCCGGGGGAGCGTGGAGGCATCGACCTGCCGCGATCCCTGTGGTGTGCCCCACTAGAACCCTGAACTTCATAGCTTGATGGAATCTCTGCTCGTCTCCACTGGTGTCGTCGCACTGGCTGAAATTGGTGACAAGACTCAACTCTTGGCCTTCATCCTGGCCGCTCGCTTCAAAAAGCCCGTGCCCATCATTCTCGGAATCTTGGTGGCCACGGTGTTCAACCATGGCCTGGCCGGCGCTCTGGGTGCTTGGATCACCACGACCGTGCGGCCTGATCTCCTGCGCTGGATCTTGGGCCTGTCGTTCATCGGCATGGCTGTTTGGACCATGATCCCTGACAAGATTGAAGAAGAAGAAACACAGGTGGCCCAAAAATTCGGTGTCTTCGGCGCGACCCTGATCACATTTTTCTTGGCGGAGATGGGTGACAAGACCCAGATCGCCACCGTGGCCATGTCGGCGCACTACGCCGCGCCACTGCAGGTGGTCATCGGCACGACGCTCGGGATGCTGATTGCCGATGTGCCCGCGGTTTTTGTGGGAGATCAATTGGCCCATAAGATTCCGATGAAGCTGGTGCACACCGTCGCAGCCCTGATCTTTGTCCTGTTGGGCGCGGCCACTTTGTTAGGGGCGGGCTCGCGGTGGGGATTCTGATGGGGGTGGAAAGGTGCGCTCGCCGCTGAGACCATCTGGGATTTACGGCAAAATAAGTACTCAAGGCTCAAAGTTATGAATCCAACTACGATGCCAATCACCCGCTCGAAGCGAGGCCCAACAGGGTTTCTAGCCCTGACCTTGATTGCTTTTTTGAGCCCCTCTTCAAAGGCTTCTGAACTTTGCACACAACTGCCGGCATCGCTGCAACAAATCAGTGTCGCGCATATTTCTTCAGCCGCCGAGTTGCAAGCGCTTGATGAGCAGATTGAGCCCTACATGCTCCGTTGTCTTGCACCCTTGAATTCAGACAACACTAAAGCAATTTGCAGCCATGCCAGATTGGCAGCCGAGCAAGGCCTGCGTGTGATTGGCCGCGTGGACACAGCCGGCAAACACAACGCGTTTTTGGCCAACGCCAAGCTCAAGTCCTATAAGTCGGCCGTAGCCTTGCTGGAGCGCAGCAAGAAACTCGTGGCCGATCACGCGTGTCAGCACTAGGAACCGGTATTGGTGTAGCCCCCTCAATCTAGGCTCCACGATCTACACCTGGGGGCTGCGTTGCTGGGGTATGGCGTGTTGATGGTCAGGTCATGATCCCGCAAGGCGAATGGGAACTCAATGTGAGAGTGGTAGATTGCTGCGGCGCTGTGCGCCTCGCAAAGACTGCGTGTTGTGTGCGCACCTTGGCATGACGGGGTCACACCTAGGGAAATCACTTGTCCTGCGGATTTCTCCTGGCCTGCGAACTTGGCGCAAACTCTCGGGCTTGACACATACTTCTGGATCTTTGAAGGAGACATGGATGCAACTGTCCACATCAAATCGCCGGGTGTTGTTGTGTTTGGCCTGGATGGCCAGCGCAGGGTGGAGTACTTTGGCCTGGTCTCAAGACAATTGCCCCAACCGTGGTCAACTCGACACCGCCTACTGCGATGCCAATAAAGACTTGGTAGCTGACCCTCCTGCGGACAAGAACAAATGGCGTGATCCTTCCACGCTGGTATGGGCCTATACACCTGTCGAAGACCCTGCGGTCTACGCCAACATCTTCAAGCCCTTCACCGAATACCTGGAAAAGTGCGTGGGCAAGCGCACGGTGTACTACCCTGTGCAGTCCAACGCAGCGGAAATCGAGGCGATGCGCTCGGGGCGGCTGCACTTTGCCGGGTTCTCCACCGGCCCGACCGGCTTTGCGGTGAACATGGCAGGCGCGGTACCGTTTGCCGCCAAGGGCCTGGGGACTGAGGTTCGCGGCTACAACTTGGTGGCGGTGGTCAAAGCTACCAGCCCCTTCCAGAAGCTCGCTGACCTGAAGGGCAAGAAGGTCGCCCACACCTCTCCTTCGTCCAACTCGGGCAACCTCGCGCCTCGCGTGTTATTCCCCGAACAAGGGCTGCACCCGGACGCCGACTACAAACCTCTGATGTCTGGCGGACACGACAAGTCTTTGCTCGGCGTGGGCACGGGGGACTACGACATGGCAGCCGTGGCCTCCGATGTGTACGACCGCATGATCACCCGCGGCACTATCAAAAAGGAAGACTACCGCGTCATCTATCGCAGCCCCGTATTCCCCACCTCGTCATTCGCGCATGCGCACGACTTGAAGCCGGAGCTCGCCGACAAGCTCAAGCAATGTTTCTACAGCTTCCGTTTCCCGCCTTCCATGCAAAAGGAATTCAACGGCGACGACCGCTTCTTGCCCATCACCTACGCCAAGGAGTGGGCCGTGGTGCGTGACGTGGCCGAGAAGTCAGGTACGCCCTACAACAAGGCCGCCTACGAAGCAGAGTCCAAGCGTGAGGCTGATGCTGCGGCGAAGAAAGCCGCTGAAGCCGCCACAGTCAAGAAGTGACTGCCCTGCTGTCCTTGCGTCAACTGCGCAAGGAATATCAACCAGGCGTGCCCGTGCTGCACTCGCTGGACCTGGAGTTCGGCGGCGCAGCGCAGGGCGGGATCACCGCGGTGATCGGCCCATCGGGCACAGGCAAGTCCACACTGCTTCGCTGCATCAACCGCCTGGTGGACCCCACGGCGGGGCAGATCTTGTTTGAAGGTCAAGACCTTGCGCAGCTACGCGGTCAGGCACTGCGCCGCATGCGATGTCGCATCGGTATGGTGTTTCAAGAGTACAACCTCGTCGAACGCCTCACCGTCTTGGAAAACATTCTTTGCGGCCGGCTTGGCGTATTGCCCTGGTGGCGGCCTTTGATCCGCAAATTCCCTGCGGCCGATATCGATCGCGCCTTTGAGTTACTCGTGGCCGTCGGGCTGCCCGATGCCTTTGCCATCAGGCGCTGCGACGCCCTGTCAGGCGGACAGCGCCAACGCGTAGGCATTGCGCGCGCCCTGATGCAGCAACCGCGGTTGATCTTGGCCGATGAACCTACCTCGTCGTTGGATCCCAAGACCTCAGTGGAGATCATGGAACTCCTGAGTTCGGTGTCAGCGCGAGAGCGGGTGCCCGTCATCGTCAATATTCACAACGTGGAATTGGCGCGGCGTTTTGCGCAGCGCATCGTGGGCCTGTCGCAAGGTCGAGTGATTTTTGATGGCCCACCGCAAGCCCTGACCGATGATCTACTCAATGCCATCTACGGTGGCAAGGATTGGCAAGGGTGAATGTGGCGCGGGTGGCGTTTCCTGCACACTGGGGCGCACGGATGCTATGGGTTGGCGTGAGCCTCTACGTGATCTTTGCGCTCGGCACCTTGCAGGTGTCGTGGGATCGCGTGTTGCAAGGTGGCCCGCAGGCCGCCAAGTTGATTTCGCGCATGTGGCCTCCCAATTTGGCACCCGACAAGCTCGAGCTCATCTCATCGGGCATGCTGGAAAGTTTGCAGATCGCCGTCATTGCGAGCTTTGCAGGTGTATTGCTGTCCCTGCCCTTGAGCTTGATGGCGGCTCGCAATTTGGCGCCTGCCTCATTGGCTGCAGCGGCGCGGGTGGTCATCGCCCTGTGTCGATCGTTTCACCCGGTCATCGTCTCTATCCTCTTCGTCAAAGCGGTGGGCTTTGGTGCGCTCGCTGGGGTGTTGGCGCTGATCGTCTCCAGCATGGGCTTTGTCAGCAAGTTGTTCGCCGAGGTGCTCGAAGAGTTGGATGAAAGACAGGTTGAGGCCGTACGAGCCACCGGTGCAGGCTTTGGTGCGGTGTTGGTGATGGCCGTCATGCCCCAGGTGTATGCGCGCTTCATCGGTCTGGCCGCCTATCAGTTTGACTCCAATTTGCGCAACTCCACCATGGTGGGCATCGTGGGCGGCGGCGGCATTGGCGCCGCCTTGTTCACGGCCTATCAGCGGTTTGACTACGACGTGGTCATGACCATTTTGGTGCTCACCATCGTTCTCATCATGATGGCAGAGGCCCTGTCCCTGGGTCTCAAGCGGGTGTTCCGATGAAGCGATGGAGCCGATTCACCCCCGTGGAGCATGCAGCCCGCAC
>CAZCJB010000045.1:8280-19978 GCA_964498795.1 uncultured Rubrivivax sp.
GGCAAGTTGTTTGGTGAAGCTCTTGAGGAAGCCAAACGTGGCCCCATCGAGGCTTTGGTGGCCTGCGGATCACCGCGTATCCTGCTGATCGCCAAAGGCTATTGGCCCCAGGTGGAGCCCGCGTTTTGGAGTGTCTCCCTCTTGCGTTGGGACATCAACGTCCGGGAGTCTGCCGTCTTGGGGTTGGTGGGTGCAGGAGGGATAGGCGTGGCCCTGGATGCTGCCATGAACAACTTGTATTGGGACCAGGTCGGCCTGTGCCTGGCGGTCATTTTTGCCGTCGTGCTGATGACCGAGGTGGTGACGCAGGCGCTACGGCGTCGGATTTTGTAAGCGGCATCGGCCGGTTTTGAGGCCTGTACGGCGCATGCATGCCCCGCAATGGGGGAAGACAGCAAGCCCGATAGCGTTCAAGATTCATCGCTTCTTGGTTAGCTCTTTTGCCGTGCTCCTTGGGAGGTGCGGCCACCTGTCTTGAACTCATTGGCCCGCGCAACTTCCGAGCGAGAAGACGGCCCTGCCGTCCAAGCCCTGGATCGCTTGCTGCAACAAGCGGTGCAGTGGGATGCCTCAGACATTCACCTTGAGCCTCGCGACGGTGAGGCAAGGGTTCGCTTGCGCATCGATGGCTTGTTGCATGAAGTCGACGTGCTCCCGGCAGACCTGCGCGACCGGGTCGTCTCACGCATCAAGGTGTTGAGCGGCTTGGACATAGCCGAACGACGGGTGCCCCAGGACGGTCGCGTGAAGGTGACCATCGACCACCAAGCCTTGGATTGTCGGGTGAGCACCTTGCCCACCCTGCTGGGTGAGAAGGTCGTCATGCGCTTGTTGCAGCCTGCCGCCGTGAGTCGCGACTTGCACAGTTTGGGCTACGACCCCGACCAACTGCCCTTGGTGCTGCAGGCAGTGAACAGCGCGCAAGGGATGGTGCTCGTCACAGGCCCCACCGGGTCGGGCAAGACCGTTTCTCTGTACGCGTGTTTACGGGCTATGAACGGCCAGCATCTCAACATCTCCACGGTCGAAGACCCGGTGGAAATTGAGCTCGAGGGCATCAACCAGGTGCAAGTCCATGAGAAAGCCGGCTTGAGTTTTGCGACGGCGTTGCGCGCCTTCTTGCGGCAGGATCCAGACGTGCTCATGGTAGGGGAAATTCGCGATCTCGAAACGGCCGACATGGCGGTCAAGGCGGCCCAGACGGGGCACTTGGTGTTGTCCACCCTGCACACCAACGACGCGCCCAGCACCTTGAGCCGTCTCATGCACATGGGGGTGCCTTCGCACCTGCTGGCGGCGAGCTTGTCCTTGGTCATCGCCCAGCGCCTGCTGAGGCGATTGTGTGACCACTGCAAGACTCCTGTGCGTCATACCGATGCCGTGCTTCTTCAAGCGGGCCTCGAGCCTGTACATCTGACCGATCAAGGCCGGTCTTGGCAGGCCTATGCAGCGCAGGGTTGTTCCGCCTGCCACGGCGGCTTGCGAGGTCGCTTGGGGGTGTTTCAGGTGATGCCGGTCTCCGTGGAGCTCCAACACCTCATAGTGGCCCAACGAAGCGTGGCTGAACTCGGCGCGCATGCCGCTCAGGCAGGTGTCAAAACACTGAGACAGGTCGCCCTGGATCGAATGAGGTCGGGCTTGTGCACCCTAGAGGACGTGCTCAGTGGCACCCCGCATTGAATCTCCCCACGCAGCCATCTGGATCTGGAAAGGCATCCACACCAGTGGTGCGTCCGTGCAGGGACACATGCGCGCGGGAGGGCCTTCTCACGTCTGTGCGTTGCTGCGGCGCCAAGGCGTACAAGTGCAGCACCTTCGAAGGTCCCGATGGCGCCAAGTGGGGAGCCGTTTGCACCTGGCGCTCTTAGGTTATGAGCCTTCCACCACACTCCCAGCCCGAGAATTGACCACCTTCATTCAGCAATGGGCTGCACTGCTGCACGCCGGCATCCCTTTGCTGGCCTCGCTCGACATCTTGGCGCAAACGGCCCATCACGCCAGGTTTTCACTCGTGCTGCGATTGGTGGCCTCCGACCTGCAAAAGGGCACACGCTTGTGCCATGCATTGCGACACCATCCGCAAGCGTTTGACGCCCTCACCTGTGATCTCATCGAAGCGGCCGAGTCGGCCGGCGCATTGGCCCCCGTCTTGCATCGTTTGGCTGAAGACCGTGAGCGCAAGTTGGCCTTGCAACAAAAGGTGCGCGCCGCATTGATGTACCCGTTGACCGTGCTGGCTGTCGCCTTGGCTGTGATCGGCGTGGTGCTGACCTGGGTGGTACCTGCGTTTGAAGAGGTCTATCAATCCTTGGGGGGTGAGTTGCCTTGGGCCACCCGCGGGCTGGTCACCTTCGCGCAGCATTGCCGAGCCCATGCGGGTGCCACCCTGTGTGCCATTCTCAGTGCGGGATGCATGGCGCTCAAACAATGGCACCGCCATCCGGCATTTCGATCGTGGGTGGCTTGGCACACGCTGCGGCTTCCGGTTTGGGGTGAACTTCTGACTTGCGCCGCCGTCTCACGGTGGGCCCGCACTCTGGGCACGCTTTTGGCGGCAGGCGTCCCATTGGCCGAAGCGCTGCCATGCGTGGCTCCAGCCTGTGGTCATTCGGCCTTCACCGAGGCCACGGTGCAAAGTCGGTACGAGGTCTCGCAAGGTCAGCCCTTGTCGGAGGGGCTGCGTCGCACCGGCGTGTTTCCGGATTTGGTCTTGCGCTTGGTGGCGGTGGGCGAAGAATCTGGGGCCTTGGAGGCGATGCTCCTTCGCGTGGCCCACTATCATGAGGAGGCCTTGGACGCTTTGTCAAAGCGATTGGCTGCTGCGCTGGAGCCCTTGCTGATTGTGGTCATGGGCGCCGTCGTGGGAGCTGCTGTACTGGCACTGTACTGGCCGATGTTTAATTTGGGAGCGGCAATTTGAGCCTGGGATCGATCCTGACTGCATGGAATGAGGCATGGGCCGGATGGGGAGTCGGTGCCGCCACAGGGTTCTTTGCGTTGCTGGGGCTGGTGGTGGGCAGTTTCCTCAACGTCGTCATCGTGCGTTGGCCGCGGATGATGGAGCGTCAGTGGTGGCAGGAGTCCAGCGCGCAACTTCAAGATGCCGAAAGCTTTGCGCGCACCTTTGGATCACCGGCTCCTGAAGCGCTGTCTTACGCCCATCAGGCTTTGGACACGCACCTGCAAGACCTGAAGCCCTACAACCTGGCTCTCCCTCGATCGCATTGCCCCGCGTGTGGGCACATCCTGCCCTGGTGGCACAACCTCCCGCTGATCAGTTGGGTCGCGTTACGAGGTCGATGCGCAGCCTGCCGTTCGCCCATCGGCTGGACCTATCCGCTGGTGGAGATGGCTTGTGCCATGCTCTTTGCGGGCATGGCCTGGCACCTGGGCGCCAGCCCCCACACGCTGCTTTGGTGCGGATGGGGTGCGACGCTGCTCGCCGCAACGGTGATCGATTGGCGCACCACGATGCTCCCCGATGCCCTGACTCTGCCCTTGGTCTGGACCGGCTTGGTAGCGACTGCGTTGGGCTGGACCTTGCCCGAAGCCACCCTCCCCTCAGCCCTGGCTGGCGCCTGCGCAGGCTACCTGTCGTTGTGGGCGGTGCATGGGATGTTCCTGGCACTGACTGGCCGTGAAGGCATGGGGCGGGGAGATTTCAAACTGCTCGCGGCGGTCGGCGCTTGGTTGGGCTGGCAGGCCTTGTTGCCCGTGGTGTTGTGGGCCTCCCTGAGCGGCACGATCGTGGGCTTGGCCATGAAGCGTTGGGGCACCCTGCGCCAGGGGCTGTATGTGCCGTTCGGCCCCTTTCTGGCCGCCTCTGCGCTGGCGGTGTGGTCGATCGGGCCGTCGACATCGTTGCACATGGTGTTTCAGCTGGTGGAGGTCTTGCGGGTGGGATCTTTCCCTTGATCTGATCGCCGCCGCAAGCAGTGATAAGGTGTCGCCCATGCGCATTGGACTCACAGGTGGCATCGGCAGCGGCAAGAGCACGGTCGCGCAGATGCTCGTGGACTGCGGTGCCGTGTTGGTGGACACCGACGCCATCTCTCGAGGCTTGACGGCCCCCGGGGGCGCCGCCATGCCCGCCTTGGTGACCGAGTTCGGACCCGACATCGCGCGGCCGGACGGCGCGCTCGATCGCGACCGAATGCGTGCACTTGCCTTCTCCGACCCTTCGGCCAAGGCGCGGCTGGAGGCCATCTTGCACCCCATGATTGGCCAGGTCACGCGCGAACAAGCCGCTGAGGCGGGCGATCGCCCCGTGGTCTTTGATGTGCCGCTGTTGACCGAGTCGCGCCATTGGCGCCATCACGTCGACCGCATTCTGGTCGTGGACTGCGCTGAGGAGACCCAAGTGCGTCGAGTCATGGAGCGCAACGGGTGGTCGGCCGAGCAGGTCCGGCAAGTCATCGCCAGACAGGCCACCCGAGCGCAGCGCCAGGCCATCGCCGATGCAGTGATTCTCAACGAGGACATCACCTTGGATGAATTGCGAGCGCAGGTGACCTCCGTCTGGCAGCAATGGGTCCCAAGGGATCCCCTTGCGGCTTGCGCTGTGGAACAATGAGGCCCCCGGCCCGATCCACCCTGTCGTTGGAAAGCATCACGCGTTGATCCTCTACGAACACCCCTTCAACGAAGGCATCCGCACGATGCTTCGCCTGGAGCACTTGTTCAAGCGCTTGGGTGAACTCATGGCGCGCGAGTCGGCGCTGGATCACCACTTTGCCCTGGCCACGCTGTTCGAAGTGTTGGACGTTGCCTCCCGAGCTGACCTGAAGTCGGATGTGCTCAAAGAGTTGGAGCGCCATCGTGCGCTGATGCAGTCCTACCGAGGCCACCCGGGGATTTCTGAGTCGGCTTTGAATGAAGTGGTCGAGCGCATCGAAAAGGCGCACGCCGGCTTGAATGCCATGCAAGGCAAGGCCGGTCAGTCCTTGGCCACGACTGAATGGTTGACCAGCATCCGCAGCCGCATCAGCATCCCCGGCGGCACCTGTGAGTTCGACCTGCCTGGCTATTACGCCTGGCAGCACCTGAACCCGCACAAACGCCAGGATGATCTGCGCAAATGGGCCACCACCCTCTTGCCCTTGGCGCAGGCGGTGGTGGTGCTGCTCAATCTTCTGCGAGACAACTGCGTGCCTCAACGCGTGGCCGCCCCCGGCGGGCAGTACCAGCAGCGCCTGCCCGAAGGCAAGACCTACCACCTGTTGCGCCTGCGCATCGACGAAAGCCTGGGGCTGGTGCCCGAAATCAGCGGACACCGACTGATGGTTTCGGTGCGCCTGATGCGCCCCGATGAAGAAGGCCGCCTCAAGCCTGCAGGCGAAGATGCGTCCTTCGAAATCGCCATGTGCGCCTGAGGCGTTCGCTCCCCCAACCAGCCCCGGCGCTGATCGCGCTCTGCGCGACAAGGCGCTTCACCGACAAAGCCCATGCCTGCCCCCCGCGTGGGCCACGCTCGTGGGGGACCCGGCTATGCGCCGCGCCACTCCACGACCGGACCCTGGGCTGACGCAGTGTCAGGCATGTCTGGGGTGGCGAGTGAGGCCAGTGGGTATGATGAGGCCATGGGTCAAGAAAGAACGGTGAGCTGCCCCTCGTGCAAAGGGCCATCCCTGTACAGCCTGGCCAATGTTTGGCGCCCGTTTTGTAGCGAGCGCTGTCGCCAGCACGATCTGGGCGCTTGGGCCAGCGAAGACTATCGCGTGGCCACGCAAGCGCCACCCGAAGATCTGGTCGACGATCCTCCGCCCGCGCACTGAGCCACTGCCACTTCAACCCTGGTACATGGCCTCAATGGCCTCGGCGTACTTGGTCTGCACCAACTTGCGCTTGAGTTTCATGGTGGGGGTCAGCTCCTCGTCCTCAGCCGACAATTGCCGGTCAAGCAGGAAGAACTTTTTCACCTGCTCAACGCGGGCAAATTGCTGATTGACGCGCTCCACTTCCCCCTGGATAAGCGCCACCACTTCAGGCGCACGTGTGAGGCTCGCGTAGTTGGAGAACGGGATGTCACGCTCCTGCGCAAAGCGCTCGACGTTCTCATGGTCAATCATCACGATGGCCGTGAGATAGGACCGACGGTCGCCAATGACGACGGCATCGGTGACATAGGGGCTGAACTTGAGTTGGTTCTCCCATTCACTGGGTGTGATGTTCTTGCCACCGGCCGTGATGATGATGTCTTTCATGCGGTCGGTGATGTAGAAGTACCCGTCATCATCCACGCGGCCCACATCGCCCGTGTGCAACCACCCCTCCGCGTCAATGGCTTCCGCCGTCTTCTCGGGCAAATTCAGGTATCCCGTGATGACGGTCGGGCCGCGCATCAAGATCTCATCGGTGCCCTGCGCCACCCGCATCTCCAACCCCGGGCCCGGCACGCCGATGCTGCCCGGGCGGATGTCGCGCACCGGATTGACCGTCCCCGAGGCGGTGGTTTCTGTCATGCCCCAACCCTCGCGCAAGGGCACCCCCAACGCGTGGAACCACTGGATCAAATCGGGAGAGATGGGCGCTGCGCCAGTGAGCGCCATCTGCACGCGACTCAAGCCGAGCATGCGTCGCACATTGTCCAGGACGGCGAAGCGCGCCAGGCGGTGCAGCAAGCCCAACGCCAGCCCTGGCGACTGGCCCTGGGCGCGCTTGGCTGCGCGAGACTTGCCGACCGAGACCGCCCAAGCGTAGGCCCATTGCTGCACGCGACTGGCCTCGCTCATGGCGATCATGACCTGTGAGTAGATCTTCTCCCACACACGCGGCACCGCAAAGAAGACGTGAGGCTGCACCTCACGCAGGTTGTCAAATACGGTCTCTGGGTTTTCAACAAAGTTGATCACCGAGCGTCGCATGATGGGGATGTATTCGCCAATCATGCGCTCAGCAATGTGGCACAGTGGCAAGAAGGCAATGCGTTCTCCGCCCTCGTCCTGCCCTTCAAAAAGGCTGGTGGCCAAACCCGACAGCACCGCACAAATATTGGCGTGCGTGATCATGGCGCCTTTGGGTTTTCCTGTCGTACCAGAGGTGTAGACCAAGATGGCCATATCGCTGGACTGACGGGCTTGCCATCGACGCTGTACACACTTGGGGTCGCTGGCCAGTTGTTCTCTTCCCAGCGCCCTCAAGGCCTCCATGGACATGATCTGCGGATCGTCCAGACCCGAGAGCCCTTCCATGTCAAACACCACCACCTTGCGCAGCAAGGGCAGTGCTGACCTCACCTCCAAAATCTTGTCAAGCTGTTCGTCATCCTCCACAAACAGCACCGCGGTGGACGAGTCTTCGCACAGATACTGTAGCTGCGCGGCCGAATCGGTGGGATAGACGCCATTGCACACGCCACCTGCGCATTGGATCGCCAGGTCCGCCCACACCCATTCCCGCGAGGTGTTGGCCAGCACCGAAGCCACCTGATCGGCCTCGAACCCCAGGGCCATCAAGCCTGCTGCAAGTTCTTGCACCAGGGCGTGCACCTCATTCCAGGTGTAGCTGCGCCACAAGCCCAGATCTTTCTGGCGCATCATGGGTCGGGCACCCTCTTCGGCCACGCGCTGCGCAAACAGGGCGGGCACGGTGTCAAACGACAAGGTTTGTGCGCGCCATCCAAAGTCATCACCGCGCACGATGCGGTGTGGATCTACAGGGGTGTTCATCGCCACGTCTTTTTCTTTTTCCATCGACGCTCACCTCGGGCGCCCGATTGCTTCATGCCCAGGTAGAACTCTTTGATGTCCTCTTTTTCGCGCAGCCGGTCGCAGTGGTCCTCCATGACGATGCGGCCATTTTCCAGCACGTAACCAAAATCGGCCACATTGAGCGCCATGTGGGCGTTTTGTTCCACCAGGAGCAAGGTGGTGCCGCGCTCACGGTTGATCCTCACCACAATCTCGAAAATCTCCCGAGTGAGTTTGGGGCTCAAGCCCAAGCTCGGCTCGTCCAGCAAGATGAGCTCTGGCTCGGCCATGAGCGCCCGCGAGATGGCCAACATCTGCTGCTGCCCGCCCGACAACAAGCCCGCGTCTTGCGCCGCACGCTCTTTGAGAATAGGGAAGTATTCAAACACCTTCTCGATGTCGCGCGCCACCGCATCCCGATCGTGCCGGGTGTACGCCCCCATGAGCAAGTTGTCTCGCACCGACAATAGCGGAAACACTTCGCGCCCTTCGGGCACATGAGACAGCCCCATGCGCACAATGCGGGCAGGGTCCTGGGCACCGATGGACTCGCCCTTGAAGGTGATGGAGCCGCGGCGTGGGTCGATGATGCCGGAGATGGTCTTGAGGATGGTGCTCTTGCCCGCCCCGTTGGAGCCCAGCACGGTGGCGATCTGCCCCGCATGAACCTCCAAGCTTACGCCGCGCAGCGCCTTGATAGGTCCATAGGCACTTTCGACGTTGGCCAAGGACAGCAAGGCCGCATGGTTGTCGCTCATGCAGACCTCCTCAACGCCGACAAGTCCTCGCCCGAACCCAAATACGCCTCGATCACCCCAGGGTGCGATTGCACTTCGGCTGGCGTGCCGGTGGCCAAGATTTCGCCCTGGTTCAGCGCCACCACTCGGTCGGACACCCGGGACACGAGGCTCATGTCGTGCTCCACCATCAGCACCGTCATGCCCAGCTGGTCTCGGATGTCTTGAATCCAAAAACCCATGTCCTCGGTCTCTTCTACATTCAGACCTGAAGAAGGCTCGTCGAGCAGCAGCAGCTGAGGCTCCGTGGCCAAGGCGCGCGCCAACTCCACCACCTTGCGCACGCCGTAGGGCAGCGCGGCAATCAGGCTGTCGCGGTGCGCCTGCAGATCCAGAAAATCAATCACCTCCTCGACCTTACGGCGTGCCTCGAGTTCAGTGCGGCGCGTCCGGCCCGAAAACATCAGGTCGTGCCACAAACCCGTCTGTCGATGCCGATGACGTCCAATCAGCAGGTTGTCGAGCACCGTCGCGTGTTCGAACAACTCGATGTTTTGAAACGTGCGGGCGATCCCCAGCGATGCGATCGCGTGCGGACGTACTCGGGTGATGTCGCGC
Organism: uncultured Rubrivivax sp.; assembly: GCA_964498795.1. Classification (GTDB taxonomy): domain Bacteria; phylum Pseudomonadota; class Gammaproteobacteria; order Burkholderiales; family Burkholderiaceae_C; genus Rubrivivax. The sequence continues at coordinate 17,324 of CAZCJB010000045.1, forward strand.
CCCATGAATTCGATCTGCCCGGTCGTCGGCTCATACAGACGGCTGATGAGGTTGAACACGGTGGTCTTGCCCGCGCCATTGGGGCCAATGAGCGTCATCACTTCGCCACGGGCCACGTCAAAGCTGACGCCGTTGACGGCCACCACGCCCCCAAAGCGCACGCCCAGCTGTTTGACCGACAGCAGCGGTCCACGGTCAGATGCAAAAGCGCTCATCGCAGTCGATCCGATTTCTGAAACGCCTTTTGCCGCTTGAACATGCCTTTGCGGTAGAAGGGGAATAGGCTGAAAAAGGTTCGAATCTTGAGCCAGCGGCCGTACAAGCCCATGGGCTCAAACAAGACAAAGGCCATGAGCACCGCGCCATACACGGCCGCCTTGAGGCCTGGCGCATCGGCCACAGCCATGGGCAAGAAGTCTTTGGCTGCCGAAATCAGCTGAGGCATCGTGATGAGAAAAATGGCGCCAAAGAACACACCATGAATGGATCCGAGCCCGCCAATCACCACCATCAACAACAGGTCAATGGACTGGATGATGTTGAACTGGTCAGGTGACAAGAACCGCAAATTGTGCGCATACAGCGCGCCGCCCAATCCGGCCAGGCCCGCCGACACGGCAAACGACAAGGTCTTGTAATAGGCCAAGTGAATGCCCATGCTCTGCGCCGATATCTCCGAATCTCGGATGGCCACAAAAGCCCGACCCGTGGGCGATCGCAACACATTCAAGATGCCCAAGGTGGCGGCCACCGTGATGAGAAGGCACAAGTAGTAAAACGGCGCGCCTGTGGACACTGTCCAGCCGAAGATTTGAGGCGGCGCGACATTCAGGCCCGCACTGCCGCCAGTCACCGACTCCCAGCGTGCGAACACCTCTTCCAAGATGATGCCAAAGGCCAGCGTGGCCATGCCCAAGTAAATTCCTTTGACACGAAGTGCTGGCAACCCCACCACCACCCCCACGGCGGCTGACAGGGCCACAGAGCCCGCCAGTGACACCGCAAAGGGCACGCCCGCATTGGTGAGTACAGCCTGCGTGTAGGCCCCCACCCCCAAAAACGCGGCATGGCCCAATGAAAACAACCCCGTGTAGCCCGCCAACAGCATCAACCCCAATCCGACGATGCCATAGATGAGCACGTATATCAGTTGGGCCAGACCGTACTCGTCCAGCCACCACGGGCTTGCCAGCAATGCCACCAGTAGCATGGAATACCAAAACACGTGGCCCTCATGCCGGGCCAATCGCAGGTCTTGCCGGTAGTCCGTCTTGAAGATGAATCGCATCGCCGCTCGACCTCAGACCTTCTTGCGCATCGTCTCGCCGAACAGTCCATTGGGCTTGACCATCAACATGAGCAGCACCACCACATAGGCCGCCACGTCCTTGAAACCCTCGGGCAGATAAAACCCCGACAGCGATTCCACCAATCCTATGACCAGCCCCCCCGCGATGGCGCCCGGCAAACTGCTGAAGCCCCCCACGACCGCGGCAGGGAACGCCTTCAAGCCAATGAAGCCCATGTTGGCGTGCACAAAGGTGATGGGTGCCAACAGAAGGCCCGCCAAAGCAGCCACAGCGGCAGCCAAGGCCCACACCCAACCGTTGAGTCGGCGCACCGGGATGCCCATGTAATAAGCCGCCAATTGATTCTGTGATGCCGCCTGCATGGCGATGCCCATGCGGGTATGCCGAAACAGCGCGTACAGCCCCAGACACAGCAGGGCCGTCACGGCAATCACCACCAGGTGCTCCAAATTGATGACCAGCGATGACACCTGCCACACCTGGTCTTTGTAGGGCACCGGCAACGTGTGTGTCTCGGTCCCGATGCCCGGCAGCATGGTGATCAAACCGCGCACCATGTAGCCCATGCCGATGGTCAGCATCACAATCGAAAAAGCCGGCTGACCCAAGATGGGCCGGATCACCAGCCGCTCAGCCAGGCCGCCAAAGAGCGCCATCGCCAGCACGGACGCGATCAAGGCCGCCCCAAACGGCCACCCCCACACGGACATCAGGGCCAGACCACAAAAGGCGCCCATTGCCATCAGGTCGCCCTGAGCGAAGCTCACGGTTTCCGTGGCCTTGTAAATGAGCACAAAGCCCAAGGCAATCAATCCGTAGATGCAGCCCTGGGCCACGCCTGCGATCAACAGCTGAATCAGTTGCAAACCCGCTCCTTGAACCCACGTGTGACTCGACTGTCCCTTCACCATGAAAGGAGCGGGCGGATTCAAGCACACCCACGCCTCGTCGGCGATACGGCCTGACCCTGATATGGGGGGAGACGGCCTGCCATCGGATGGGGCGCAAATTGCACTGGATATTGCGCCAGCTCTTGAAAGCCGCCTCAAGGACCCTATAATCTGATTGCTAGCACTCCTCGACTGCGAGTGCTAACGGTTTCAGGACCGTTGCCAGGAAGAGTCTGTACCACCCGTCGCCACGAAATGCGACTCGTCATTGACGGCCAGCGGGTGTTGCAGAGTCCATCTGGGGCAGTTCGTCGAAATGTTTGTAAACGCTTACTTGCATTTACATCCTCGAAAACTTTGGAAACCTCATTAGGAGAACTTATGAAGCTGCGTCCCCTGCACGATCGCGTGATCGTCAAGCGCCTCGAAAACGAAACCAAGACCGCTTCGGGCAT
>CAZCJB010000046.1:0-10416 GCA_964498795.1 uncultured Rubrivivax sp.
AAACTGTAAAGAATGTGTCCGGTATAGACTGTTAGCTATCTCTCGGATTGTTCAAATTGCCTATTTCCGATTCACCCGCCCAGTCTCAGCGCCCCACGCTGCAGATCGACTTCGTCTCCGATGTGGCATGCCCTTGGTGTGCCGTGGGCCTCCATGCGCTAGAGCAGGCTATAGACAGGGTGAAGGATGACATCCGGGTCGAGCTTCACTTTCAGCCCTTTGAGCTCAATCCGCAGATGGGTCCGCTGGGGGAGGACAGTGCGGAGCATCTGAAGCGCAAGTACGGCATGGGAGATGCCCAACTGGCCAGCGCGAGAGACAACCTGCGCCGCCGCGGCGAGGAGGTGGGTTTCACCTTCGGATTGCGCTCGCGCATCTGGAACACCTTTGACGCCCACCGACTGATCTACTGGGCGGGCCTCAAGGGCCACCAGCACGCCATGAAGCGCGCGCTATTGCAGGCTTATCACTCAGATGATCGAAATCCGGGCGACCGGGAGGTGCTGATCGACTGCGCGCGGCAGTGCACCTTGGACGTGGCAGAGGCCGCGCAGGTGATCGACAGCGGCGCCTACTCGGCCGAGGTGCGCGAGGCACTGGCGATTTGGCAAGAGGCGGGCATCCGTTCAGTGCCCTCTGTCGTGATCAACCGGCAGCACTTGATTCAGGGTGGGCAACCGGCGCAGGTGTTCGAGGACGCCCTGCGCCAGTTGGCCCTGACTGGCTCCTAAAACGGCTTGCACTTGTCCATGCATCGCTCGGCCTTGGTGTCTGGCCGATCGTCGATGATGAACCCATCACGGTTAGGCATGCGCAGCGCAACCAGCGTTTGGGCGTTCACCGTGGCATCGGCGGGCAGCAAGCCATTCAGATGCAGGATGTAACCTGAGACTGCGTACACCTCCTCGTTGGTCAGAGATTGAGGCTGTGTCAAAGGCATCGCTCGACGCACGTAATCAAAAAGGATGGGCGCGTAGGGGTACATGCTGCCAGGCGTCAGCACTCGCGTATTGGTCTTGAAGGACCCAATGCCGCCCACCATGGTGGCGTACATGCTTCCACCTTTGGCGTTTTCGCCATGACAGGCCAAGCACTTCTCGACGTAGACCTCTTTGCCCTGCTTGACAGTTCCCGACCCAGCGGGCAATCCGTCACCGGTCTTCGTATTGATGTCAATATTCCAACGCGCAAGATCCGACTCTGAAATGGGCTTACCGTGGCCCGCGGTCTTTGGGCTGGCAGACGGTCCGGAGGCGCTGAAGGTAGACATCGGTACCGCACACCCAGCCATCAAGGCCGCAGCGATGCCGCAAATTCCGATTTGAATCAAATTACGCGATCGCATTGGTGACCTCCCCAGATGCTTTGATGGCCCACGGGAAGACCCCGTTGTGGTGCTGCACAAAACCCGTGATAGCCCGTACCTTTTGGATGTCTTCGACGGTCGGTTGAACATACCCCGTAGAGTCAACTGCCCGGCTTGCAATCTTGGTGGGGGTGCCATCCCAGTTCCAACTCAGTCGGAATCGAGTCAGGCACTTGTCCATGACGGGTTCCTCCAGGGTTGCTTGACGCCAGGTCTTTCCTCCATCGACAGTGACGTCCACGTGTCTGATCTTGCCGACTCCCGACCAAGCGAAACCGACAATTTCAACGGGTCCGGGTCGGATCACCATCGTGCCCGACGGCGAGGTGATGACCGACTTGGCTTCCATTTCGAAACTGAACTGACGCCACTTGCCTTCAGGCATGGGGTCGGTGTAGCGAGCCGTCTCGCTGCGAAGATGCCAGGGTTGATCGCCCATTTTTAGGCGTCGCAACCATTTGACGCTGACGTTGCCCTCCCATCCCGGAATGAACAGACGAAGTGGATAGCCGTTTTCTGGCCGCAGCATTTCTCCACCGGCGGCGTACACCAGGAGCGCGTCCTCCATGAGCTTTTTGATCGGGATGCTTCGTGCGTGTGCGGCCCCATCAGCGCCTTCGGCCAAACCCCAGGTGGCTTGTGGGCTCACGCCCGCTTCATCCAAAAGCACAGAAACCGGTACCCCGGTCCATTGGGTGCAAGACAACATGCCGTGGGTTTGCTGCACCGTCTTTGAAGCGGCCTTGAGCCAGTCGGTCAAGCCATTGCCCGAGCACTCCATGAAGTAAAAGCGCGACTCCGACCGGTACTTCATCAAGTCGCTCATGCTGAACACCAGTGGCCGTTTGACCATGCCGTGAATGGCAAATTGGTGCTGGTCAGGATCAATCTCGGGAATCCCGTTGTGATGGCGCTCATAAATCAGACCATTGGGCGTGACGATGCCGTGTTGGTGTTGCAGCGGCGTGAAACTCCAGTCTGAAAAATTCTGCCGATTGACAAATACATTGGTTCGATGGCGCTTGACATGGGCCTCGAACTTGCCAGGCATGCCGTATTCACTCTCCGGAAGTGGTCGACCCGCTTCCAGATTGGACTTCGGGATTGCAAGTTCAGCACCCCGAGCGGATTGCGCCGTGATGCCGCCTAGCGCAGCCGCCGCGGCGATGGACCGGGTCATCGCACGACGGCGCTCGGGCATCTGTGGATGGGTGATGGAGTCCGACGCGGTGAGCTCAGCTTTTGCATGACGCACAAGCTCCGCACTCTTGCTGTATGCCTTCAAGTTGTCTCCTGGTTGTGATGTGGGTGAGCTCTGATCGCCCCAGAGGGGAGAGTCGAGCCACGACTGACTCTGAGGCATCCAAGGATGATGCGAATCAGGTCTTACCGGAGAGACAATCAAATATCTATCATCATTGCGACAACCACATGTGCGGACCTCGCATCAGTGGACCGTGAGGTCATCGCAGTATTCTTCGTCACGTGCCGCCAGCCATGCCCACCCCTCGCAAGTCCATCTCGCTCACACTGATCGTGTGCGGCCAGGTAGCGGCCATGAGCTTGTGGTTCTCGGCTTCGGCGGCCGTGCCCAACTTGTTGGCCAAAGGTGAGTTGTCGTCGCAGGCGGCCTCGCTGCTGACCGCTGCGGTGCAGCTCGGATTTGTTGCCGGGACCTTGATCAGTGCACGATTCGGTGTGGCTGATCGGTTCGACCCGCGTCGGTTGTTTTCGGCCTGTGCCATGTTGGGTGCATCGGCCAACACCTTGCTGCTGTGGATCGGTTTAGACCATACGCTCACGCCGATGTGCCGTTTCATCACCGGCATGGCCATGGCAGGCGTTTACCCGGTGGGCATGAAATTGGCGGCTGGATGGGCACAGGGCAATATCGGCGCCTTGATGGGCGCATTGGTGGGGGCGGTGTCAGTGGGGTCGGCATTGCCGCATTTGTTTGTGGCCTTGAGCGACTTGGATTGGCACATCCCCTTGGCCAGTGCATCGGTCTGCGCGGTGGTGGCTGCCTTGGCCATGGCAGGCGTCAGCCTCGGTCCGCGGCACGCCGCCTCCGCACGATTTGAAGCGCGAAAAGTGTGGACCATGCTGCGACGTCCCGCGCTCTTGTGGGCCAATGCGGGATATCTTGGTCACATGTGGGAGCTCTACGCCATGTGGGCGTGGATCGGCAGCTTCTTGCTTTGGGCTTCCTCACAACCGGCCCAGGCGGGGGTGTCCTGGTGGGGCACGCCCGCCATGTCGACCTTTGTCGTCATTGCCACTGGTGGTCTGGGGTGCGTGATGGCCGGCGTGTTGGCCGATCGTGTGGGTCGGACTGCCGTCACCATGGGGGCGATGGCGTGTAGCGGTGCATGTGCGGCCACCATTGGATGGTGGGTCAACGTCGGCCCCCTGTCGCTGATGATCGTGGCGCTCTTGTGGGGTTTGACCGTGGTGGCCGACTCTGCGCAGTTTTCAGCATCGGTGGCCGAGCTGTCCGACCCTGACTTGGTCGGTACGGCTCTCACGGTGCAAACCTCATTGGGCTTCTTGCTGACCTTCTTTGTCATTCAGGTGATGCCTTGGGTGGTCGACCGGTGGGGTTGGTCACAGGCCTTTGGCGTCTTGGCGGTGGGGCCCGCACTGGGGGTGTGGGCCATGTGGCGGCTGCGAAGAAGTCCGGATTCGATGAAATTGGCCCAAGGAAAACGTTGAGCGCCTCTCGCGCCATTCAGACTGCTACACTTTTCTTCGTGGCATCAATGCCGGTGCAAGCGCACACCCAAGGAGCAGCCATTGGCCGAATCGACACTTTGCCGTCCTGAGGTGACTTGCAAGCGTATGGCGGCGGGAGCTGTTCTGGGCTTGACGGCGCTTTCGTCCCAGGCCCAATACGAATCGGTACCGCAGCCAAGTTTTCGCCCCCCCGCGGCGCAGGTTGAATCTTCTGACGCCTCTTCATTCAAGCTGGAGGTGGCGAGGCATCTGTATGCCACTTACTCCGGGCATATCTACCGTGGCGTGATGCCGCCGATGTTGAACGCGGTGATGATCACCGAAACCCGAATTGACCCGACCGGTCAGGTGATCGATGTCGAGATCAGGCGCGAACCTGCTCAAGACAAAGAGGCCATCCCTTGGGTCAAATCCCTCATCAAGGCAGCGAGCCCTTTTCCTGCCCCCGTCAATTTCGGCCCGCACGGCGCGGTGGTACGCGATATCTGGTTGATCCACCGGTCGGTGCAGGGTCGGTCTGCCAAGTTCCAGCTCGACAGTCTGTCTGAAGGACAAAAGGGCACGCCTCCCAGTTGCTCATCGGGGGCATCGACCGTCACTGAGGCGAGCGCAGCTTCGGGGGCAACCATCGTTGCCGCAGGCAGTGACAAAGTGGCGACCCATTGGCCCGTTTTCTCGGTCGAAGAGCGCGCTCAAGGTGCCGGCTATGCGCTAGCCAGGAATCAATTGTCGATTGAGCGTGTTGAGCGAGGCATTCCGGCCTTGGGTCAAGAGACCGAGGTGAAAGGACCGCTGGGAACCACCGCGATCCTGGGGGAATTCAAGACCACGCTCAAGTGGGAGGCCCAAAGCGACCGAACGGCTCGATATGTGTTCAACAACTCCGTCTTGGTCAGTGGGTCTGCACGGGAGGCCTCTGAACTCAAGGAGCGCGATCTGCCCGCCAGTGCCAGCTACTTGCGCATTGTGGCCAAGACGCCTTTGCAGCTCACGTTCAGTTCTACAGGCTACAACGCGACCGGTTCAGGAGAGGCATTTTTGATGCAGTTGCGTGAAGCCACCGACCCCTGCACCCATGTGCAATCTCTGGAGATTCAAAAGCGCACCGCATTTCCGGCCAAGAAGCCGATTCGCCATGTGTTGATCTTGCCAGTGGGTGAACATCGACTCGCCTGGGGCGTCGGCATCAAACGCTCCGGAGGCACCGTCGATTGGGCGGGCGCGTTGGAGGTGGAGCCTCAACCAGCGCCGCCTCTGCCAGCGGCCAAGCCGGACAGCAAGGCCAATGCGCGCCCAAGCGCCAAGCCCACCAAGCCTGCGACCAAACCTGCGTGAAGGGTCACGGATCGGGTAGGAGTGATACCTGGGCTGTCGAGCTGAAATCAGCTGCGGGGTGGCTGCGGTAGAGCAGGCACCACAGGGATTGGCATGGCGGGTACGGCAGGGGTCGCAGGCGCCGCAGCCGGTGCCGGCGCGGGGACTGACAGGGGGGCGGCCACAGGCGCAGGCAAGCCCTGAGGCAGCGCGGAAGGGTAGGGAGCCCGCGTGATCCGAACTCGGTTTCCGGTGGTCACGATGATGACAGAGTCACCCGGGCGCAGCATCTCGTTGGACTTGCCCTGAACGATTGCGCGTCGCTCGCCATTGCGCAACTGAACGATGATCTCTTCGGCTTCCTCACGGTTCTGACTGCGTTCAATGGCTTGACCGACCACAGCGCCCGCGACGGCGCCTAACACGCCTGCTGCAGCAGATTCACGCCGCCCGCCCACAGAGCTTCCGGCAATCGCGCCGACCGTGGCGCCTGCGGCCACCCCAGCGCCTGAGGGAGAGTTTTCCACGGAAACCGGACGCACCGACAACACCACCGCATCCAAGACGGTGGACATGCGGCCGGTCTCCGCACGAGAAATGTGGTCGCTGCGGGTCGACGTGGCGCAGCCCGCCAAGATGCCCAAGGAAACGGCTGCCGCCAAGGAAAGAGAAAGCGCGCGCATCATGAAAAACCTCCGAAGATCCGATTCCAACGTGCGGCCGAGGCCGAGCGTTGACTTGAAGCAAGGTAAAGCTTTGTAGAGGGACGCCGGTTCGCCCTCAAGCGTGCAATCTCGAATGTCGAGGCACGCAGGCCAGCAAGAAATCCATCTGGTCACTGAGAATACGCCGTCCCCGCAAGATCATGTCTTCATGCAGATTGGGCACGTAGGGCAGGTAGAGCAAGGACAAGCCCGCCTCTTCAGGCAGACGGTTGCCTTTGTGACCATTGCACGAGCGGCAAGCCGTGATGCAGTTCATCCAACTGTCTTGCCCACCTCGCGACACCGGCACCACATGTTCGCGCGTCAGGTCATCGCGGTGAAACCTGCCGCCACAGTAGGCACACACATAACGGTCACGTGCGAACAATTTCGGGTTGCTCAACGCAGGCGACTCTCGCCACGCACGACTGGGGATGGAGCCACGCACGGCGATGATGGGGTGGACGTCGATTTGCGACTGCAGTCCAGTGGCTCTTTGAATGCCACCGCGCAAGGTGTGGACGGTGTCGCCCAGGGTCCAGGCCACCTCGTCGCTCGCGTAAAGGGTGGCCGCCTCCTGAGCGGAAATCCACGCCTGAGGGCGGCCCGAAACATCCAACTGCAGCACTTCCATGGGATGGTTATACCTCCATGGCCCCACAGGATACCAAGACATTGGGTGGTGTAAAATAGAACGAGCGTTCTATTTCGTGGGATCGGGAGAGCCTCTCAGTGTTTGCGACGTCTGCGATTGAACCTATGCCGCAGGGATCTGCGAAGGGTCAGATGACCCGGGCCGCCATTCTTGATGCGGCCTTGGAATTGGCCTCCCGAAACGGCCTTGAGGGGTTGTCCATCGGGCTGCTGGCTGAGCGCATGCGCATGAGCAAGTCGGGTGTCTTCGCACACTTCGGATCGCGCGAGGAACTTCAAATTTGTGTCATCCGCGAATACCACCGGCGTTTCAGATTGGAAGTCTTCGAGCCCGCGCTGAGCGAGCCACGCGGATTGCCGAGATTGCGCAGCCTGTTCGAGCGTTGGGTGGCGCGTGTCTCGTTGGAGCGCATATCGGGCTGCATTTACATCAGCGGCGCGGTGGAGTTTGATGATCGGCCTGGCGCCGTTCGTGACGCCTTGGAGAGCATGGTGCTGGATTGGCAATCGGCCTTGGAGCGTTCCATCGCGCAAGCAGTACGAGAAGGTCATTTGCGCCTGGCGGGCCACACCTATGTCCAACAACTGTTGTTTGAAATGCATGGTCTCATCCTGGCCCTGCACCATGATGCCAAGTTTCTTCGCATGCCCGGTACTACGGAGCGTGCCCAGCAAGGATTTACCCGATTGATCGATCGACATGCCGCTGTCGCAAAGCCGCGCCGGTCACGTGCGTCGACTTCTTGATGATTTGAGCACTTCTTCATTTCTCGGAGATCACCATGCCCACCTACACGCCCCCACTGCGCGATATGCACTTTGTGCTCCACGAACTTCTGCAGGTGACTGACACACTCAAGCAACTGCCGCGGCATGCGGAGGTGGACGCCGAGACCATCAATGCGGTGCTCGAGGAGGGCGGGAAGTTTGCGGCGGAAGTGATATTTCCGATCAACCGATCGGGCGACGAAGAAGGGTGCACCTTGGACCCCCACACGCATGAAGTGAAGACCCCGGCGGGCTTCAAAGAGGCCTACCAGGCCTATGTTGCGGGGGGGTGGCCTTCGCTGCCATGTGACCCGGAGTTTGGTGGCCAAGGGCTGCCCATTGTGCTCAACCAGTGCATTTACGAGATGCTCAACTCTGCCAATCAAGCCTGGACCATGTACCCGGGCCTGTCACACGGCGCCTACGAATGCTTGCGCGAGCATGGCACGCCGGCCCAAAAGGCCATGTACTTGCCTAACCTGACGAGTGGCGAGTGGACCGGAACGATGTGTTTGACCGAACCCCATTGCGGCACTGATCTGGGCCTGTTGCGCACAAAGGCGGAACCCGTCCCTGGCGCGAGCGAAGGAACTTACAAGCTGTCCGGTCAGAAGATTTTCATCTCGGCAGGCGAGCATGCCTTGGCCGCCAACATCGTGCACCTGGTGCTGGCCCGCTTGCCCGATGCGCCCCCCGGTAGCAAAGGCATTTCTTTGTTTGTGGTGCCTAAATTTCAAGTTCGTGAAGACGGTGGCTTGGGTGAGCGCAATCCTATTTACTGCGCGGCCCTGGAGCACAAAATGGGCATCCATGGCAACTCCACCTGTCAGATGATTCTCGACGGCGCCGTGGGCACGCTGGTGGGCCAGCCCCATAAGGGCTTGGCCGCGATGTTTGTGATGATGAACGCTGCACGTTTGGGCGTGGGCAATCAGTCTCTCGGCTTGACAGAGGTGGCGTATCAAAGCGCCGTGGCTTATGCCAAGGACCGACAACAGATGCGCAGCCTCACAGGCCCCAAGGCACCCGACCAGCCGGCGGACCCCATCATCGTGCATCCGGATGTGCGAAAGATGCTGTTGACGGCGCGCGCCTACGCCGAAGGGGAGCGCGCTTTGGCCATCTGGTGCGCGCTGCTGATTGATCAAGAGCTCTCCAGCAGCGACGAAGATGAGCGGCAAGAGTGTGCTGATTTGGTGGCCTTGCTCACTCCGATCATCAAAGCCTTCTTTACTGACAATGCGTGGATCGCTACGTCGCATTGTCTGCAAGTGTTTGGAGGCCATGGCTACATCCGCGAGTGGGGCATGGAGCAGTACGTGCGAGATGCCCGCATCAACATGATCTATGAGGGAACCAATACCATCCAGTCGCTCGATTTGTTGGGACGCAAGGTGTTGGGCGACAGTGGCAAAAAGCTCAAGAAATTTGGCAAGTTCGTGCAAGACTTCATCGAAGAAGAAGGAGTTAATGAGGCCATGCAGGAATTTGTGAATCCTTTGGCCGATTTGGGAGACAAAGTCACCAAGCTCACCACAGAGTTGGGCATGAAGGCCTTTGGCAATGCCGACGAGGTGGGGGCCGCGGCGGTGGACTATTTGAGGGTGTGTGGCCACTTGGTGTTGGCTTACTTCTGGGCGCGCATGGCCAAGGTCGCCATGGACAAGGCGGGCTCGGATGATCCGTTTTACACCGCCAAGTTGCACACGGCACGCTTTTACTTTGCCAAGCTGTTGCCTGAGACAGCTGGCTTGATTCGAAGTGCTCGAGCCGGGTCCAAGCCCTTGATGGCCATGGACACCGAGCTGTTTTGAGATGACCTTAAAACCAAACCATGGAGACTTGAAAGCATGAAGACCCAATGGATCGCAATTGTGGCCACGGTGATGTGCGCATTCGCCGGCTCGTCCTGGTCTCAATCCACGCCAGTAGGCTTGTGGAAGACCATCGATGACGATACCCACCAAGAAAAGTCCTTTGTTCGCATTGTGGAAGCTGCAGGGGTGTTGTCGGGCAAGATCGAGAAGATCCTGGATCTCACCAAGCAAGACAGCGTGTGTGAGGCGTGCAGCGATGGCCGAAAGAACCAGAAGGTCCTGGGGATGATCATCATTGAAAACGTCAAGAAGGCCGCAGGTGAAGAGTATTGGGACAGCGGCACCATCCTGGACCCCAACAACGGCAAGACCTACAAAGTGCGACTGACGCCCAAGGACGGCGGCAAGGTGCTGGAGGTGCGTGGCTTCATCGGCCCGTTCTACCGCAATCAGAAGTGGCTCAGATTGGAATGATCATGAAACGATTTCAGGTTCGCAAGGTCGCCGTTCTCGGCGCCGGGGTGATGGGGGCGCAGATTGCGGCGCATCTGGTCAATGTGAATGTGCCCGTGGTGTTGTTTGACTTGCCGGCCAAAGAAGGGCCCAAGAACGGCATCGTGCAAAAGGCGATCGACAACCTCAAGAAGATCAAGCCGGCTCCGCTGGGTGTGCCTGAGGATGCCGTACGCATCACGGCCGCCAACTATGAAGATCACTTGAATTGGCTGACTGAGTGCGACCTGGTGATCGAGGCGATTGCCGAGCGCATGGACTGGAAACTCGATCTCTACCAGCGCATTGCGCCTGCCCTGGCGCCCCATGCGATCGTGGCGAGCAACACCTCAGGCTTGTCCATCACTCAGCTGGCTGAAGCCCTGCCTGTTTCGGTTCGACCTCAGTTCTGCGGCATTCACTTCTTCAATCCGCCGCGCTACATGGCGCTGGTGGAACTCATCCCCACTGCCTCTACGCGGGCTGAAGTACTCGATGATCTCGAAGCCTTTGTGACCTCGGCGCTGGGCAAGAGTGTCGTGCGTGCCAAAGACACACCCAACTTCAT